>NZ_JBEZGK010000002.1:0-401410 GCF_040649935.1 Micromonospora sp. NPDC048842
ATAATTGGCACTGGCTTTACAAGCACCCTGTTGAGTTCTCAAAGAACAACCACACACCGACCAGAAGCCCCACCACAGTGGAACCCCAACCGGGGCTTTTCGTACCGTGTCCCCGCCGCTCTCGCGCCGGGCACTTTTACTACGTTACCTCACCGTCTTCGCCGTGTCAAACCGTGTGTCCCGGTCTGTCATGCTTCGTACGGGTCAGCGCCGGCGCACTCACGCAGCAGCGAACCGCTGCGTCAGGTCGTCGGATTCAGCAGACCGGCCGCTGCGGTTTCCCGCAGTCTCGCCCGGTTCCCTGCCGGTCGTGAACCTTACCCGGTCGGCTTCGCCGCACCAAATCCGCCTCGCGGCCGATCCGGCGAGCCCCGCCCGGACCGCGTCTCGCAGGAGCGAACCCCTGCTCGACCCGGTTGCCATCCCGTTTCGGCGCTCTAGGACCTTCGTCCCGTTTGCCCCGTTCCGCGCTGGCAGAGAGAAAGTTACGCGTCTGCGGGTTTGATCGTCAAATCCACGGGTAGCGGCGCGCGTCACATTCGCTCGTCTGAGCAGTTTCCCCAGGTCAGAGCCGTGTCGTCGGCAACGGGCGCTCGGCGACCATCGCGCCAGGCCGGCCTGGCCCGCAGAAGCGGCGGCGATCAGGACGGCTGCCGCCGCCGGGCGGCGAGCCAGCCCCGGACGCCGAGAACGCCGGCGGTGGTGCCGATTGCCAGGGACGCGGCGATCAGGAGAGCGTGCACCCACAGGAAGCTGGTGGCTGCGCCGTCGGCCACCGTGCCGGACGCCCAGGACCGCGGGTCCTGCCAGATGGCCACCGCGAACCTCGGCCAGATCACCCAGGTCCAGACGCCGACTCCGACCAGGAAGAGACTCCACCCTCGCGACAGCACCATGGCAGCCGAGTATGCCAGCGCACCTGGTCACCGGGCCCGCGCCGACCATCGGCACCGCGGAACCCGCGGCGGCACGAACGCCGGGCGGACCGCCCCACACCTCGGCAGGAGCGCCTCCGGGTAGAGCGCAGGCCGTTTCCGGCGGCAGCGGGATGGGCACTGCGAAGGGGGACAGCTGAGGACCGTCCCTTGGAGGTGCCCCGTGCAACCCTCGATCTTCAACCCCTGGGCCTGGCGTGATCCGTCCGCCTTGGCCGGCGGGTACACGCAGACCACCCCCTCGGTCACCCCTCCGGAGGGTCAGGAGGGTGGGCACGACGGCCCGGACGCCCCCGGCCCGGGTACTCCCGTCGACCTGGTGGGTTATCAGGTGCAGGCGAGCGACGGGCGGATCGGCACCATCGACGAGGCGAGCGACGAGGCGGACGCCGGGCACCTGGTGGTGGACACCGGGCCGTGGATCTTCGGCCAGAAGGTGTTGCTGCCGGCCGGGACGGTCGACCGGGTGGATCACCAGGAACGCGTCGTGCACGTCGACCGGACCCGCCAGCAGATCAAGGACGCGCCACCGTTCGATCCGGTTTCGGCCGACCAGGAGTATCGCGAACGCGTCGGCGCCTACTACGCCGACAGCTACCTCCCCCCTCCCGGCGCCATCCCGCGGGTAATCTGAGGCCGTGGTCCGGACGGGCAACTGCGCATCCGAGGCGGTCGAGCTGGTCGACGGCCGCTTCCCCGGTGCCGTGCCCGAGATCCCGACCAGTTTCGGCGATGGCCGTGAGCAACTTCTGAACGTCCTCCGTGCCGGTGGTCTGCGGTTTCGCGCCGGCGCGCGATGGCGGGCGACTCGCTGAGTCGATCCCGCTGACCGAGCAGGGCTGAGCCAGCCCTGCTCGGCGCGCGCCCACGCGTGACCCACCAACGGAACGAGAGGCACCACCATGTCCGTCGCACGAATGCTCACCGGCGACCGGCCCACCGGCCGCCTGCACCTCGGCCACTACGTCGGTAGCATCGCCAACCGGGTACGGCTGCACCGACGCTACGAGAGCTTCTTCATCATCGCCGACCTGCACATGCTCACCACCCGCAACCGTCGGGAGGACATCGACCAGGTTGCCGGCAACGCCCGCGAGATGGTGACCGACATCCTCGCCGCCGGCGTCGACCCGGACCGGGCCACGTTCTATCTCCAGTCGGCCATCCCCGAGGTCGGCGACCTCAACACCCTCCTCCAGAACCTGGTGACCGTCCCCCGGCTGGAGCGGGTGCCCTCGCTCAAGGACATGGCCCGCGACGCCGGCAAGGAGGAGATGCCGTACGGGCTGCTGGGTTACCCGGTGCTCCAGGCCGCGGACATCCTCTGCGTGAAGGGTGAGGTGGTTCCGGTCGGCCGGGACAACGCCGCACACGTCGAGGTGACCAGGGAGATAGCCCGGCGGTTCAACCACCTGTACGGCCCGGTCTTCCCGGTGCCCGAGTTGATCCCGGCTGACACACCGAGCCTGGTGGGGACCGACGGCGCGGCCAAGATGAGCAAGAGCCGGGGCAACGCGATAGCGCTCTCCGACGACCCGGCGACGGTGCGTCGCAAGGTGCTCGGCATGTACACCGACCCGAACCGGGTGCGGGCCGACGTGCCGGGCACCGTGGAAGGCAACCCGGTGTTCGCGTACCACGAGGTCTTCAATCCGGACCGCGACGAGGTGACCGACCTGGCCCGGCGGTACCGGGCCGGGCGGGTGGGTGACGTGGAGGTCAAGGAACGGCTGATCGCCGCGCTGGACGGGTTCCTGGCGCCGATCCGGCAGCGCCGGGCCGAGATCGAAGCCGACCGTGGCCTGGTCGACCGACTGATCGTCGAGGGTACGGAACGAACCCGCCAGGAGGTACGCCAGACGGTGCTCGAGGTACGCCGGGCGATGGGGCTGACCAGCGCGTACCAGCAGGTGCGGCGGCGAGCTGAGCGGAGCCGGCGCCGGACGGACGCCTCGACCTGAGGCCGGGGCGTCCGGTCGGCGATGTGGCGCCGGGTCCGCTGCGACACCATCGGGGTCTCAGCGGATCCGGACGTCAGCCAGGTCCAGAGTGATCGGCGTCCAGGAGAGGTCCGGGGTGCGGTCCTCCTGGCGGATGTGGATTCGGCGTCGCGTCGGCACGACCAGCCCGTCGACCTCGGTTGATCCGCTGACGTAGTGCGCGACCCGGGAGGAGCCGTTGACCACCGGCTGGTAGTCCATGCGCCGCAGCAGCCCGTTGTCGTCGAAGTAGTACAGCTGGGTGTCGCTGTGGGTGTGCACGCTCTCGGGGTACGTGACGCGCAGCACGCGCCACGACTCGCCGTCCTCCGTCCACGGCTCGATCTCGTGCGCCTCGATACCCGGCCAGGTGAACAGGAACGGCTCGACGAGGTAGTGCCAGGTGGCGTAGCCACGGAAGTAGGCCGCCTGGGCGAGCGTCCACTGGCTCTCCCCGGTGTAGCCGGCAAAGCTGGCCCGAGGATTCGTCAACTCGTCGATCAGGCTGCCGTCCGCTGCGGTGACGGTGACCCGGTCGGTGTCGCCGTCGTACTCGGTGACCTGGCCGGTGCCCTCCTGGACGTGGCGGATCCGTTCCCGGTGCAGATCGGCCTCGACAAGTTCGGTGCTGTCGAAGTCGGGACGGCCCTTGAACGCCCAGAACGGGCCGCCGTAGGTGAGCCGGGTGGTGAGGGTCGATGCGGTGTTCCAGCGATCGAGGCCGCCGTGGCGCTCGATGACCTTGGCAAGCAGTGCATCCATCGCTTACTCCTAAGTTAGGACTAGACGGTTCGACGTTAGCACCGTTCGGTGGACGCCGACTACGATGGCCGTGTGACTCAGCGGACTTACCAGGACGCCTGCGGGGCGGCGCGCACGATGGACATCGTCGGCGAGCGCTGGGCTCTGTTGATTGTTCGAGAGTTGGTGTTCGGCCCGAAGCGTTTCGGCGATCTGCGGGCCGGCCTGCCGAAGGCCAGCCAAAACGTGCTCAGCCAGCGACTGCGGGAGCTGGAGCAGTCCGGCATCGTCCGGCGGGTGCAGCTCGGGCCGCCGGCAAGCGTGCACGCGTACGAGCTGACCGAGCGCGGCCAGCAACTGGAGCCGACACTGATCGAGTTGTCGCGGTGGGGGGCCGGCCTGCCCGCGGAGCCGGACGTCGAGATGAGCACCGACGCGTTCATGCTGTTGCTCAAGGCCCTCTATCGGCCACCGGCCGGCGAGCCGGTGACCGCCCGACTCCGGTTGCAGGTGGGCACCGACGCCTTCGAGGTGGCGGTCTCTCCGAGTGGGATACGCGTGGCCCGCGGTCGGTCGGGCCCCGTCGACGTCACTGTCACAGGCACTGTCAGAGCACTGCGGGACCTGATGTTCGGCGGCACGCCGCTGCGATCGGCGGTTTCGGTGGGCGACATCGACGTGCAGGGCGACAAGGCGGCGGCTGAGCGGTTCTTCCTGCTCTTCGGAGCGACGCCGGGCGAGTAGACCGGATGAACCGTCGACCCTTATGGCGCAGAATGCGAGGGTGAGGAGGATTCTCGACGTTCGTCCGGTGCCGGCGGGGCTGACGCACCGGACCACGATGTTCGAGATCTTCTTCGACCTGGTCTTCGTCTTCGCGCTCACCCGGGTCATCACGTTCATGGCGGGGTCGCCGAGCGCGCTCACCCTGGCCCAGGGGCTTCTCCTGCTGCTCCTGCTGTTGTACTCCTGGTCGCCGTACATCTGGGTGGGAAACCTGGTCCGGCCGGACGTCGGCCCGGTCCGCGCTGTCACCCTTGTCGCGATGGCGGCGATCTTCGTGGCCGCGTTGGTGTTGCCGGACGCCTGGAAACAGAGCCCGGAGCTGTTCGACGCGCCGCTGACCCTCGCCCTGGCCTACGTGGTCGGCCGGGCCGTGCAGCTCGTGATCCTCTACTGGGCGAGCGCGACGAACCCCCCACTGCGGTCGACGCTGCGGTTCTTCACAGTGCCGGTGGTGCTGGGCTGGGTCCCGCTCATCATCGGTGCCCTGCTCGGCGGTGCGGCCCAGACGGCGCTCTGGACGGTGGCCTTCTTGCTGAACATCGGCGGCGCCCGGATCGCGTCCACCTTTCGGCCGTGGCAACTGCGCAGCGTGGACCACTTCAGCGAGCGGTTCGGCCTGGTGCTCATCATCGCGCTGGGAGAGTCCCTGATCTCTGCTGGCGCGGGCCCGAGGGCGACGGCACCGGTCGGCTCCGCCCTACTGGCCGCACTGCTCGGCCTCACCTGCACGGTCTGCCTGTGGTGGCTCTACTTCGACCGGCTGGCGTCCGCCGCTCGGGAAGCCGTCGGCAACGTGCCGGGTGAGCGACGGGCCCGCGTGGCCGGCGACGCGTACGGCCTGGGGCACTCCACGCTGATCATCGGCGCCATCTACGTCGCGCTCGGCATCGAGGAGGTGATCGCCCAGCTCACCGAGGAGTCGGCACACCCCGACCGGCTGGGCTGGGAGGCCACCACCGCGCTCTACGGCGGCGCCGGCCTCTACCTGCTCAGCAGGTTGGTGTTCCGCCGGCTGACAGTTGGCGCGGTGTACCCGGCGCAGGTCGTCGCCGCGCTGCTGCCGCTGGCCCTGCTGCCGATCGGCCGATCCCTGCCGCCACTGGTGGCGCTCACAGTGCTGACCGCCTTCCTGATCGGGGTGACCTGGTTCGAACGACGGATGGACCGACGCGACGAACGACCCGAGTCGGCACAGCGACGCCTCCCGTGAGCACAGTCGGACAGCTCGGTCGCGAAAAACCTGCCGCGTCGTGTCGATATCCCCGGCCCGCGTTCGTCGTCATGCTGTACGGCGACCCGCCGCACCGAGAGGAGCCGAAACGTGAAGTACATGCTGCTGTTCATGAGCCCCATGGTTGACGGGGAAGTCGTCGACAACGGGTGCAGCTTCGAGGACTGGATCCGCTACGACAGAGAGATGAAGGACGCCGGGGTCTGGGTCTCCGGGCACCCCCTGCAGGACCTGACCACCTGCACCACGGTGCAGGTCAAAGCGGACGGCGAGCGCACGATCACCGACGGGCCGTTCGCCGAGACCCGTGAGCTGCTCGGCGGGTACGACGTCATCGACGTGCCGGACCTCGACGCCGCGCTGGACTGGGCGGCCCGCAGCCCCGGGGCCATCGGCACCGGATCGGTCCAGGTCCGTCCGATCTTCGAGCTCGACATGCAGGAGTGACAGTGCCGGCCGAGGGGGCGGCCATCGGGTCGTCGGTGGAGGCGGTGTTCCGGGAGGAACGCGGCCGACTGCTCGCCTCGCTCGTGCGCCGCTTCGGTGACCTCGACCTGGCCGAGGAGGTCACCTCCGAGGCCATCGAGGCGGCGCTGACGCACTGGCCGACCGACGGCGTCCCGAGCCGGCCGGGTGCCTGGCTGCTCACCACGGCTCGACGTCGGGCAGTGGACCGGCTGCGTCGGGACCGGGTGCTGGCGACCCGGCTCGCGGTACTGCAGGCGGAAGCCGAGCGGGCTGATCACGCGCCGCCCGCCGACGCTGACCGCGACCTGCCCGACGACCGGTTGGCGCTCTTCTTCACCTGTGCGCACCCGGCGCTGGCCGCGCCGGATCGCGGCGCACTCACCCTGCGGTTCCTGGCCGGACTCACCACCACCGAGGTCGCGCGGGCCTTCCTGGTGCCGCCCGCCACCATGGCCCAACGACTCGTCCGCGCCAAACGGAAGATCCGCGACGCACGCATCCCGTTCCGGGTGCCGGGACCCGACGAGCTGCCCGGTCGTCTGCCCACCGTGCTCCAGGCCGTCTACTCGGTCTTCACCGAGGGGTACGCGGCCAGCTCCGGCCCCCATCTGCAACGGATCGACCTGGCCGAGGAGGCCATCCGGCTGGGCCGGATCCTGCGTCGGCTGCTGCCGGCCGAGCGGGAGGTCGCCGGGCTGCTCGGCCTGATGCTGCTGGTCCACGCCCGACGGGACGCGCGTACCGGGCCGGACGGCGCCATGATCCTTCTCGACGACCAGGACCGTGGACGCTGGGACCGCCAGATGATCGAGGAGGGGCAGGGCCTGGTGGTGGTCGCGCTCACCGGCCGAGCGCCCGGCCCGTACGGCGTACAGGCCGCCATCGCCGCGCTGCACGACGAGGCCGCCGACGTGGCCAGCACCGACTGGCCACAGGTGGTGGCCCTCTACGACGTGCTGCTCGGCCTGGTGCCCTCACCGATCGTGGCGCTCAACCGGGCCGCCGCGGTCGCCATGCGGGACGGGCCGGCGGCCGGGCTCGCGCTGCTCGACGAGTTGGCCGACGAGCCTCTGCTGCGCGGCTACCACCCCTACCCGGCGGCGCGGGCCGACCTGCTGCGCCGGCTCGGCCGGTACGACGAGGCCGCAGCCGCGTACCGCAGCGCGTTGACGCTTGTCGGCACCGAACCGGAGCGCGCGTACCTGCTCAGTCAGTTGAGAGCCGTCACGACCGAGTGAGCTGTACCCTTCCCGGGTGAGTCTGCCTCTGCCTCCCGGGCCGTTCGCCGCGTACCTGTTCGACTGCGACGGCACCATCGTCGACTCGATGCCGCTGCACTACCTGGCCTGGCAGCGGGCCCTTGAGGAGTGGGGCTGCGAGTTCCCCGAGGACCTCTTCTACGCCTGGGGTGGGCGGCCCACCGCCGACATCATCGTCGCGCTGAACGAGCAGCAGGGTCTTGCCATGCCGGTGGCGGCCGTCGTCGAGCGCCGGGAGAGCTACTACCAGGAGTTGCTGCCGCAGCTCGCCGCCGTGCCCGAGGTGCTGGCGCACATCCACGACGCGCACCGGCGGGTCCCGTTCGCCGTCGTCTCCGGCAGCACCCGCGCGTCGGTCACCGCCTCCCTGGACGCGCTCGGCCTGCTGGACCGGTTCGACGTGCTGGTCTGCGCCGACGACTACACCCGGGCCAAGCCGGACCCGGAGGCGTTCCTGCTCGCGGCGGAGCAGCTCGGCGTACCCCCGGAGTCCTGCCTGGTCTTCGAGGACACCGACCTTGGCATCCAGGCCGCGACGGCGGCCGGCATGGCGTCGGTACGCGTGCCGCAACAGCGCACGCCCTGACGTCTCAGGCGACCGTCAGCAGGAGCTTGCCGGAGTAGGACGTCTGTAGGCGTTGGTGCGCGTCCCGCACCTTTCCCAGCGGGAACTTCTCCGCGACGTGCACCACGAACGGCCCGGCGGCGATGAGTTCGTTGAGGCGCCGCAACTGTCGAGGGCTCGATTCGCCGTCGTACGCGCGGACCATGACGCCGGGCCGTTCCTGTGGCTCCGGCTGCACCCCGTGAGCGAACGCGACAACCCCGCCGTCGGCCAGCGCCTCGGTGAGCCGGTCCAGCGTCGCGCCGCCGGCCATCGCCAGGATGGCGTTCACCCCGCCCGGTGCCGCGTCCCGGATCCGGGCCAGCACGTCGGTCATGTCGCCGTGGCCATCGAGGGACACGTCGGCGCCGAGCCGGGTCACCAGCGCGACGCCGTCCGCCCCGGACGCCACGGCGATCACGTTCAGCCCCTGCCGCTTCGCCAACTGCACGGCCAGGTGGCCCTGACCGCCGCTCGCACCGAAGATCAGCAACCAGGCGCCGGCCGACAGGCTGATCGCGTCGAGCCCGGCCAGCGCGGTCAGCGCGTCGGTGGGCATGGCACCGGCGTGCTCGGCGGGCACACCGTCGGGCACCTTCGCCACGTACTCCGCCTTGACCGACGCGTACTCGGCGTAGAAGCCGCCCTTCGGCCGACTGGTGGCGGAGACGTAGACCAGGTCACCCACAGCCAGGCCGGACACCTTGCTGCCGGCCGCGATGACGGTTCCGGCACCGTCGGAGCCGGGCACTATCGGGAGCGCCGAGCCCTCCGGCACCAGCACACCCTCGCGCTCGTACGCGTCCCACACCCCGACACCGGCGCTCAAGACCTTGATCAGCACTTCGTCGTCGGCGACCTGCGGGATCGGCAGCTTCCGCAGGGTGATCACCTCCGGCCCGCCGAACTCGTCGAAGGCCGCGGCCTGCATCCGCTCTGGCACATCCCCGTCAACCATGTGGATTCCCTCTCCGTGCCGGCGTCACCGTCGCAGCATGCCGGCTCGGGAACGGGCGTGGTCCGGAGCTGAGCGTCGTTCACCCACAAGGACGAACGCCCGCGCTCGGTGTCCCTGGCCGGGCATAGCCCGGGCGGGCACGGGAATGTCCGCGTACCGCGTCGGGCGCGAGCGCGAGCACGTTCGACGTGGAGGACCGGGCGCGTCGCGCTGGCCGCGGGACCAACAGGAAGGGCATCGTGCACGCTCCGTCGACGCGGGCCACGGCCTGGCTCCTGGTGGCGCTGGCCACTGCCTCCGGCTTCCTCGACGTGATCTGTCTGACCAAGCTCAACGGCTACTTCGCCAGCGTGATCACCGGCAACCTGGTGCACTTCGGCCACGCGCTCGCCACCTCCGACACCCGCTCGTTCGCGGGGGCGGTGGTGGCGGTTGGCGGGTACGCGGTGGGCGTGGCCGCTGCCACTGTGCCGTTGCGCCACACCCCGCCGGGTTGGAACCGGCGTACCGCTGTGGTGACGTCGGCCGAGGCGGTGCTGCTGCTCGGCTTCACTGCGGGCTGGTTCGCCTGCTCGGCACGTCCCGGGTACGGCTTCGGGCTCGTGCTGCTGGCGATGGCGGCCGTGTCGAGCGGCATCCAGAGCGTGATCACCGTGGCCGCCGGCGTACGAGGTGCGTCGACCACCTACCTGACCGGCTCGCTGACCGAGTTGGTCCGGCGTCGCGTCGTCGACCCGCACCGGTTCGCCGACGTGGGTGGTGTCGGCCGGCTGGCGGGGCTGGTGGTCGGCGCCTTGCTCGGCACTCTGGTGCTGCGTACGGCCCCGACCTGGGCATCCGTGCCGGCGGCGGTGCTGGTGATCGCCGTGATCGCGTTCGCGATCGGCCTGACCCAGCGGGCGAGAGCCGCCGCCGACCGAAGCCGGCCGAGGTGACCGGAGCCGCGATCAGGAGGTCTGCGGCTCCGGGCCACGAAGCGCCTGCTCGACGGCGTCGCGTACGCGGGCGTCCTCGCGCGCCTTACTCTGCGCCCGGTTGCGGCGTCGGTACAGGTACGCCCCGACGAGCACGGCGATCAGCACGACGAGCACCAGCACCAGCATCCAGGGCAGGGCCCAGCCGTGCGCGGTGACCTGGACCGGCTTGAGCGAGGTGGTGGAGCCCGAGGCGTCGGTGAGCAGGGGCGTCAGTGTCGCGGTCGCGGCCAGCGAGATGGCGGGAGCCACCCCGTGTACGGGCACCGTGACGTCCCAGCTCTCACCCGGAAGCAGCTCCGGCGGCGCGGCGACATCCTCGGCCCGCACCCGCAGCAGGCCGAACGGACCGGAGACGGTCACCGCCTGCTTACCGGACAGAGCCGCGTTGCCGACGTTGTGGACCTTGTAGGTGATGGTGGCGTCACCCTTGCTGAACGGGTTGGTCGGCCCGGCGTACGTGACGTCGAGGTTCTCGATCGCGAGGTTCGGCTTCAGCTCGCCGCCCACCCGCAACGTGATCCGGATGCCGAGGCGCCGGTCGACGTTGATCCCCTCAGCCTGGTCGGCCTGGGTCAGCGTGGTGAGGATGCCACCCACGTAGTCCCCGGGCGTGGCGTTCTCCGGAACGCTGACAGTGAAGGGGACCTGGGCGGTCTTTCCGGGCTGGATCACGACGCTGCCGGCGTTCGGCTTCACCCAGGCGCCGATCGCGATCGACTTCTTGTCCTTGGTGAGCAGGTCGAGCTGGCCGGCGTCGGTGGTGAAGCCGTCGGCCGCGTACACGGAGAGGGTCAGCGGCGCCGGGCCGCGGTTGGCCACGACCATGGCGTCCTCGACGGCACCGCCCGGGTTGACGTTGTAGCTGTAGCTGGACCGGGCCTCGCCGTAGCCGTTGGAGGCCGTCCGGACCGTCCAGGCGACGTTGCCGTCCGCCGCCAGGGCGGGACCGGCACCGACACCGACGGCCGCGACGACGGCGAGCAGGGACAGTGCTGTCGTACGGAGGCGTGCGGCGGTCGTGGTCTTCCAGCGAGTGACGGACGGTTGCATCTCGAGTCCTTGTGGTGATCTTGGTGGTGGGTGAACCGGTGGCGGGGTAGGCCCCGAAGGTGCCTACCCCGCCGAATGGAACGGTCCGGTCAGCTGCTCAAGGCAGTGATCGTGAGGGTGGTGCGGTAGCTGCCCTTCGCGATGCTGTCCGGGATCTTCAGATCCAGGTCAGCGCCGAGCTTGGCGCCGCCACGCGGGTGACCCTGCGCGGCCGCGGCGAGCGCGCTGGAGACCGAGAGGCCCTTGCCCTGGTCGTCGAGCGACGACAGGACCGCGGCACCGGCCTCGGCGCCCGCGCCGGCGTCGAGCACGTACGGGCTCCAGCCGAGGTAGGAGCCGGCGAACTTCTTGTCGGCGTCGGAGAAGTCGCCGACGTTGGCCGAGATCGACCACGGGGCGAGCGACCGGCGGCTGTCCGACACGAGGATCGGGTTGATCTTGCCGTTGGCCTGGAAGTAGGTGCCGTTGCGCTCCTGCGCGGTACCCAGGTCGACCAGACCGTTGTAGCCGTCGATCGTCCAGCCGAACTCGCCCGGAGCCGGGTTCGGCACGTTGACCTGGATGGCCTGGCCGTCACCGTGGAACGGGTGCACCGTCACGTTGTCGACGATCGAGCCGACCGGCTGACCGTCCGGGGTGTTGACGCAGGAGAGGCCCTTCTCGACGGCCGCGTTCGGCGCCGCGCAGGTGCCGCTGCGAACGTTCGCGAGAACCAGCTTGTCGCCGCGAACCTGCACCTTGACGTAGCTGCGCACGTGCTCCTGGTTCTGCACGGAGTTGTACCAGTACTTGTTCGCGTCCAGCGGGTCCGGGCCGTTGCCACGGATGCCGGTGCCGGTGTTGTCAGGCTTCTTGATGTCGTAGTACTTCGAGCCGGAGGCCGAGTTGGCAGTCACGTAGATGACGCCACCCGGGCCGGGGAACACGTCGGCAGCGCCCGGCTTCTCCGCCGGGTTCTCCTTCTGGCCGTTCTTGATGGAGTAGCTGCGGGTGTAGCTGTGGTCGTGGCCCTGCAGGACCATGTCGACACCGAGGTTGGAGAACGCGGTGGTGAAGTCCTCCCGCCGCTGCTTGTTGTCGGTGTCGGTCGCGTGGCTGGCCGGCGAGTAGATGGAGTGGTGGTAGACCAGCACCTTCCACTTGGCCTCGGAGCCGTGCTTGTTGATGACGTCGGTGACGTACGCGACGTGCGCCGCGTCGCCGCCGGCGGAGCCGTCCGCCGGGTTGACGTAGCTGTTGCTGTTCAGGTCGATGAACAGCACATCCTTGTGGATGAACCAGTAGTCGCCGCCGGACCGGGTCGCCTGGTCCCCGTTGTAGTACTGGGCCGAGCGGTCGGTGTTCGGGGTGAAGTGGTGCTGCTCGTACGACTTGCCGCCGACGTCGTGGTTACCGATGGTGGCGACGAGGGGGATCTGACGCAGCTGGTCGGGGGCCAGGAACGAGGTCCACTGCCCCTCGTCGTTGGCGCTCTCGACGTGGTCGCCGGCAGAGACCAGCAGCTCGGCGTTCGGGTTGGCCGCGGTGGCGACCTTCAGGGTGTCCTCCCAGCCGGCCTGGTCCTTCAGCCGGTCACCGGAGGAGCCGATCTGCGGGTCGCCGAAGAACAGGAAGTCGTAGTCGCCCTCGAAGTCCTGGGTCTTGAAGGCGTACGCCGGGGACCAGCTGCCCTCGGCGCCGACCCGGTACGAGTACGCCGTCTTCTCCCGCAGGTTGCTGATCGTGGCGTGCCGGTTGAAGCCGGCGGTGGAGGTGTTCGCCGCACCGACGGCGTCGAAGCTGACCGCGCCGGCCGGGAACTCGCCGTTGACGATCTCGGCGGTCGGGGCGAGCTGGATCTTCTGCGCGGTGTCGGCGGAGGAGTACCAGCTCACGATGCGCTGGGTCTCGTTGGCGCCGACGCCGAGGACCACACCGGTGATCGTGGTGGACTCGGCCGCGCTCGCGGTGGCCATCAGGCCACTGCCGAGGGCCGCGCCCAGACCGAGGAACCCGGCTGCGACCCCGGCGACCAGGCGCCGCCGCACGAGCGCGGAGGCCCGTGTCGAGGTGCTCAATGTCATCGACATTGTTCCCTTTTCAAATAGAGAAATGGATTGTGCCTTCACCCGACGCTGGGGAAGCAATTCCACGCTTTCGCCGCTCGATGAACCGACCATGAACGTGATCTTGCGAAAGACTGCACTTCGCGAACTACTTAGCCCTACTCATGATCCAGAAACGCGCTGCACAAACCAGATCAACCCCATAATGGACACGGCTGCGGAAACAGCTCCGGTCGCCCAGAGGCCGGCTTTCGGCGCACGACGGCGCAGCACGAACAGCAGCGGGAAGACGACAGCGATAATCGTCAACTGAACGACCTCGATGCCGACGTTGAACACCAGCAGCGACCACAGCAGGGTCCACGACCACGCCTCGTCGATACCCAGCGCGCCCGCGAAGCCAAGGCCGTGCACGAGGCCGAAGCAGAACACCACGCCGAGGCGGATCCAACCGGCCCGATCCAGGCTGAAGTGGCCGCGCCCGGCCGTCTCCAGGTCGGCCGCGTGCTCACCACGCCGCCAGATCCCCCACAGGTGCCAACCGGCGACGACGGCGATCGACAACGCGATGATTGGCTCCACGATCACCCCCGGCACCTCGACCAGGCCGAGCGCGGCGAGCATGAACGTCACCGAGTGCGCCAGTGTGAAGCTGGTGGCCGCGAGCACGATCTCCCGAAGCCGCCGGGACCCGGCGATGAGCGCCAGCAGGAACAGGATGTGGTCGATCCCGGTCAGCAGATGCTCGGCGCCCAGGAGGAAGAACTCGCCGAACCGCTCGTACCAGGCCTGCGCTGTCGAGAAGGACGGGTTGGCGGCGTCGAGCGCCGCACTGCCCGAACGGCCGTCGATCTCGTAGGTGACGATCGTCTTCGTGCCCTTGACGTAGCCCTCGCCATCAGGGAAGAGGCCGCTGCGCACCACGTGCTCGTCGACAGGCTCCGGGCAAGTCCAGTCGAGCAGCAGGTCCGCGTACGGCACGCCCTCGCGCTCGCCGATCGTCGCGTCACCCACCTGGGTCGGCCGGCAGGCCGCACCCCGGGAACTCACCGAGAACCGGTCGGAGACGTAGCCGAGAACCGCCGACGCGTGACCCTTCAGTGCGGCGGCCTGGGCGGCGGTGTCGCCCGCCTCGAACGCGGCGGTTCCCGCTTGGAAGAACGGGTCGTCGTCGCCGGCATCCGCGGCGGACACGACGAGGAGGTCGTATTCGAGCTCCACCCCGGTCCGAATGTGACCCTCATCTCCTGCTGCAATTTTCGCGTACACAGTCGACGAGAAACCGTGCGCGGACGCCGGTTCGGCGCCCAGAAACGGAACCACCGCTGCGGCGAAACCGACAGCGGCGACGATAACGGTACGGCGGATGCGGCCTAACATTCGACTCCCTCGGTTGGCCAGTGCACGTTGCAGGGCGTGGGTGAACACCAACCCGCACACCGATAAACCGCCGGAGAACAACTTCCCCGAACGACCGCCCACCGATTACCGGTGACCGGAATTGAGATAGGAATACGAGGAAGTACGCGCACTTTCCGCCACCACCCGGAGGACGATCACCTTGCGCCCCCCGCTTCGGGCCGTTGCCATGCTGGCCGCGACCGCCGCGCTGGTCACCGCCTGCAACTCCAGCGACGACTGGTCCGAGCCACGTCCGGCGCCCAGCGCCATCGGCACTCTCGGCCCGGGGTTCGTCGACCCCTCCACGAAGCCCGCGCCGGAGGCGACCATCACCCCGCGGCCCGGCTCGTGGGCCGACGTCCACCCGCCGAGGGGCTACCGGGTCGTCCTGTTGACCAGCGGTACGGACGACCCGACCAAGGCCCTCGTGACGGCGGTGAAGGAGTGGGCCGACGACGAGCACGTCGACTTGAGGACCACAGTCGTCGGCAATGCGCACGACACCGTTGCCAGCATCGCCACGGCGATGGAGATGGGCCCGGACCTCATCGTCAGCGCGGGCAACGACCTCATCGACGGGCTCGCGCTTGTCACCCCGAACCACCTGGACGAGAAGTTCCTCGTGATCGGTGCGGAACTCGCCGAGCCCACCCACAACGTCACGGCTGTCGACTGGGACGGCGCGTCGTTCCGGGGCGAGGGGCTCGGAATGTCCTCGACGTACGACCCGAACTCGTTCACCGCGGACCGTTGCGCCGCTGCCATCCGGGCGGGCGTGGCCGCCGTCCTCAACGACCTGACCGGGCTCGTGGTCTGGCTCTGACGCTCGGGCTCCGGCTCTGAGCCGCGCGACCCGGCGCGGAGGCGATGACCCTCCGCACCGGGCCTGCGGTCATCCCGCGGAACAGGTGGGAGTCATCCCCGCACCGGTCCCGCTGCCCTGGTAACCGAACTCGGTCGACTGCCCCGCTGCGATGGCGCCGTTGTAGGCGACATTGGTGAACTGAACGGTCCCGGTGCTGCCGCTCCGGTTGGCGCTCCAGACGCTGGTGATGCTGGCGCCCGACGGCAGAGTCATGGTGACCGTCCAACCGTTGACCGGCGCGGTGCCCGCGCTCACCCGCACCGTGGCGACGAAACCGCCCGTCCACTGGTTGACCGACACCGTCGCCGCACAGCCACCACCGGCCGGGGGCGGGGTGGTCGGCGGCGGCGTCGTCGGCGGCGGCGTCGTCGGCGGCGGGGTGGTCGGCGGCGGGGTGGTCGGGCCGTCAGTCAGGACCGGCGTCGGCCAGTCCCGCCAGTCGGCCAACCGGCCGAGCGCCTTGCTGGAAATCCGGATCACACCCGGCTCGTTGCCCGTCCTCAGCAGGAACTTGCGGATGTTGTTCTGCAACGGGGTACGCCACTCGGAGCGGTTGGCGCAGTGGCTGCCGTCCTGCACGTCTGACCAGTAGGTGATGTTGTCGCCGGCGCCGAGCGCCTTGTAGACCTCCGCGCCGCCCAGGGCCGCGACGCTCGCCGACCGGGGGCCGAGGTTGGCGATGTGCGGGTTGTCCATGATGAACAGCCCGCGCGGTGCCACCATGGCGACCATCTCGTGGGTGTCCACCGGGAGCCGGTTCGGACTGCCGGTGAAGGAGCCGAACGCGTCGCCCAGCCAGGGTTGCTCCCCGTATGCGCTGCTCAGGCTCTGCGCGCCCTCACCCGGGATACCCCGGAAGATCGGGACGCCAGCGCTGCCCGACTCGATCGGCATGGTCAGGGCGATGCGCTGGTCGAACACACCGATCGCGAAGGCGCCCTTGCCGTAACGGGAACAACCGGTGACGCCCATCGCGTCCGCCTTGAGGATCCTGCTGTCGGACTGCTCGATGACGTCGATGATTCGACTCACGCCCCACCCCCAGGCGGCGAGCAGTCCGGTGCTGCTCGATGAGCCGTAGATGCTGTAGAACGCGCCCTGCTTGTTGTTCCGGGGAGTGCCCTCGCGCCCGACTGCCAACGGGTCGTAACTGATCACGGCAGCACCGGCGGCCTTGATGGTGGCCGTGTCCGCGCCGAACCCGCCGACCACCACGACGGCGGGGAAGGGACCGGTGCCGCTGGGCAGCTCGACCCGCGCCGAGAAGGTGGAGCTCCTGCCGTTGTGTGCCACGTTGACGGTGATGGTGCTGTTGGACACCGTCCCCGTGACCGTGGCGGGCTTGGCCGGCTTGTCGCCGAAGACGAACTTCTCGGCAAGCTCCTTGATCTCCGCCCGCCGGCAGCGCCAGTCGGACTTGGCGGTGATGGTCGTCCCGTTCAGCTTCTTGAAGGGGTCGGGGAGCTTGGCGTTGGTGGGCAGCGAGCCCAGGTCCGGCAGACCGGCGACGGCGCAGTCGACGCCCTCGTCCTCCACTGCCACGGCCAGCGTGCCTGCTGCGGCGTGGGCGTTCGTCGTTCGTGTCACTACCGATACCGATCCGGCGACAGTGAGCGCTGCCAGCGCCAGCACGACGACAATGGACCGGGTCCTGGAACGGCCCGAGGGAATGGTCACTAGAGGTCTCCTTCCGAGGTGGTGATTACAGGAAGGGACGAAGCGAGATCGATGATCACGATTGCCAGCCACGTCAAGCCTGGGCCGGCCCATCGCAGAGTGTCAATTTTTTTCCGAAAGTTTCGGCCCTATATCATCGAAACCTTTCGACGCCAGCCTCCGGCTCGACGGGCGGCATCACGTCCGCGCCGCACCACACCGACGCCACGATCGCGGCCCGCCGTCGAGGCCGCTCACCTCGGCCCGCGGTCCAGGAACTCGTACGTGGTGGTCAGGCCCTCGGGCAGGTCGGGGACCAGGGCGTTGGTGCCGTCGACCACCTGGACGTAACGCCTGCCATGGAAGATCGAGTAGCTGCCGTCCGGAACCTGATCGATCCGGAAGAGCTGCGTCGAGGCGGCGGCATCACACGCCCGGCCGCGTACGCTGCCCGGCGCTGCGTCGTGCACGACCGTCATGCAGATCGCGTCGGCACCGGACGCCAGGAGGACCCGGTACCTGTCGCCCTCGGGGCGCAGCACCCACAGCGCCCGATCGTCGATGCCCTGCTCGGTGGTGGCCCGCACCTGGTCGCCGTCGCTGTCGATCGCCAACGTGGCCCCGCGCATGCCGGGCAGCAGGATCTGGACCTGCCGCCGGCCACCGAGGATCTCCTGCGGTCCCGCCGAGGCGGTCTCGGACGGGACCACTGGCGGTACGACAGGGGTGGCCGGACCGACACCGGGCGTCTCGACGTTGTCCCGTACCCGCACCAGGGCGGTGCCAACGGCGAGGGCCACCACGGCCAGTCCCGCCGCGCCGACGGCCGCCCGACGCCGCCGACGCCGGTCGCTGCGGTGCCGCAACGTCTGTGCCCCCGGCAGCGTGGTGACTTGCCGGACCTCGTCCACGATCGCTGTGAGATCGTCGCGCGGATCAGCCATGGGAGGTCTCCTCCTGGTGCGCATCGGTCAGCAACCCGGCCATCGCTCTCCGACCACGGGCGAGGTACGTCTTCACCGTTCCGACGGGGGCCTCCATCTCGGCTGCCACCTCCGCGACGCTGAGGTCGTTGAGATGGTGCAGCACAACCGCCCGCCGCTCGTTGGCGCTCAGCCGTTGCAGCGCCTGCAGCAGTGCGACGTGGTCCTCGTTCAGTCCGGGCACGCCCTGGTCGACAGCGGCCCGGCGGTGTGCGCGTACCCGGTTGAACGCCTTGCGCCAGCTGCTCACCGCGATCCGGGAGGCCACCCGGCGTACCCATGCCTCCGGACTGTCCGTCTCCCGCACCGTCGCCCATCGCTGCCAGGCCCGCATGAACGCCTCGGCGACGGCGTCCTCCGCCTCGGCGCGGTTGCCGGTGAGCGCGTACACGTGACCCACGACCCGACCCGCGCAGGCCGCGTAGAGGGCGTCGAACTCTTCGGCGTCACGCATCCGACCGGTGCCCTCCCATGCCTCGTCCCCTGGTCACCGCCGCATCGAACTCGCCAGGGTGGACAGCTCACGTCGGCGCGGGGTGCGATTGTGGCCTCTGTCACACCAGGGTGATCAACCTAACGACCTGGTCAGGCGTCATCGTGCCGACCCGGGAGACGCCCGTGTCGGAGAGGACGATGTGCGACGACGGCAACGACGCGCCCTGACAGCCGGCGTACTCGCGACCGCGCTGGTTGCGGCGGGCCTGATCGCCCAACCGGCGAACGCGCAGGAAACGCCGACGGCCACGGCCCCCGGCACCCACGGAACCTTCACCCTGATCACCGGTGACCGGGTTTCGCTGGACGCGGCCGGGCGCCCACAGATCCAGCGCGGGCCGGGTCGGGCCGGCATGCGGTTCGTGAGCAGCCGGGAGGACGGTCACCAGTACGTCATCCCGGTGGACGCGATGCCCTTGGTGCGAGACGGGCGGCTCGATCGACGTCTGTTCGACCTCAGCACGCTCGGCGATTTCGGCTACGACGACCGGGCAGCCGAGTTGCCGCTGCTGGTCGCGTACCCCGAGAACATGGCGGCGCGGGCACGGACCGCGACCACCGGGGGCGCCGGGCGGGTGCGGGCCGATCTTCCGGCCGCGCACGCGCTCGCCGTCCGGGCGGACCGGGACGACCGGGTGACGCTCTGGACGTCGCTCACCCGAGGTACGACGTCCGCTCGCACCCTCACCACGGGCGTCACCCACATCTGGCTGGACGGCAAGCGCACCGTCTCCCTCGATCGCAGCGTGCCGCAGATCGGTGCCCCGGCGGCGTGGCAGGCCGGTTTCGACGGCACCGGCGTCACAGTCGGCGTGCTGGACACCGGGATCGACGCCGGCCACCCCGACTTCGCCGGGCACCTCACCGAGGTCCGGGACTTCACCGGCGGCAACGACCCGAGCGACGCGGTCGGCCACGGCACCCACGTGGCCTCGACGATCGTCGGCAGCGGTGCCGCCTCCGGCGGCAGGTATCGCGGGGTCGCGCCAGGGGCGAAACTGCTCGTCGGCAAGGTCTGCGCCACCACCGAATGCCAGGACTCGGACATCATCACCGGCATGCAGTGGCTCGCGCCGCAGACCCGGGTGGTCAACCTCAGCGTGGGCGGCGACGACGCACCCGGCCTCGACCCGCTGGAGACCGCGGTCCAGGAGCTGAGCCACGAGTACGGCACCCTCTTCGTGGTCGCGGCCGGCAACGAGGGGAAGCCGAAGTCGGTCTCCTCGCCGGCCTCCGCCGACGACGCTCTCGCCGTCGCCGCCGTGGACGCCGACGACCAGCGGGCCTACTTCTCCAGCCGGGGCCCGCGCGTCGGCGACAACCACATCAAGCCCGAGATCAGCGCGCCGGGCGTCGACATCGTGGCCGCCGCCCCGGGCGGTGACTACGCCACCATGTCGGGTACGTCGATGGCGACCCCGCACGTGGCCGGCACCGCCGCGATTCTCGCCGGGCAGCACCCGGACTGGTCCGGCCCGCAGCTCAAGGCCGCCCTGATGGACTCGGCCAAACCGACCGGCGAGGACACGATCTACGAGCAGGGCGCCGGCCGGGTGGACATCGCCCGCGCGGTCGCCCAGCCGGTCGCCACCGACATCGCCGCCATCGACTTTCCGGTACAGCGCTGGCCGCACGCCGACGACAGCCCGATCACCCAGGTCGTCGGCTACCGCAACTCTGGCACCGCGCCGGTCACACTGACGCTGGCAATCGCTCCGGCCCCGGCCGGCATGCTCACCGTCAGCCCGGCCACGCTCGTGGTGCCGGCCGGCGGCAGCGCCAAGGCGACGATCACCGTGGACACCCGGGTGGACGCCCCGGACGGCGTCTACCAGGGCGCGCTGACCGCGACCGCCGCCGGCGACCTGCGGGTACGGACGCCCTTCGTGTTGAACCGTGAGATCGAGAGTTACGACGTGCGGCTCAACCACACCGGACGCGACGGCAGGCCGGCCACCGAGTACACGACAGTGGCGGCGAACCTGACCACCGGAGAGTTCAGCACCCTCCCCGCGACACCGGGCGGCGGCGTCCTGCGGCTGCCCAAGGGTCGGTACGCGTTGTACAGCACCATCCACGAGGGTGCCGTGTCGACACTGCTCGCGCAGCCGGTCCTGGACGTACGCGGCCCGGTCACCGAGGCGGTAGACGCCCGCAACGCCAAGCCGGTCGCGTTGACGGTGCCGCAGCGCGACGCCGCGCCGATCTCGATCAACGTGAGCGCCAACTGGGACGACGGCATGCGCTACCCGGGCGTCCAACTCAGCGGAGTCTCCTTCACTGACATCTTCTTCGGCCGGCTCGGGCCCGCCGTCACGGCACCCGAGTTCACCGCGACGCTGGGCGTCGGGCTCGCCCGGCCGGGCACTGACGGCACCTTCCGGAACAGCCCCTACACCTACGACCTGGCGTAC
Source organism: Micromonospora sp. NPDC048842 (assembly GCF_040649935.1). Classification (NCBI taxonomy): domain Bacteria; kingdom Bacillati; phylum Actinomycetota; class Actinomycetes; order Micromonosporales; family Micromonosporaceae; genus Micromonospora; species Micromonospora sp. NPDC048842. Next base: position 20,848 of record NZ_JBEZGK010000002.1, read on the forward strand.
GTCGGCACTGGCGACATGTTCACCGGCCTGACCAGGAAGCTGTCACCGAAGAACCTCGCCACTGTCAAGACGACCTACCGCAGCCAGTCCACGACGGCGACGGCAACCCGGTTCCACCGCGCGTCGGCGCCCGGAGGCGCGGGCCCGATCGGGTCGAACACGCCTGTCGACCTGCCGTTCAAGGGCACCGAGTACTACAACACCGACGGCGGCATCGTCTGGACGTCCACGTTCGTCGAGGGGGACAACCTCACGACGCAGGATTCGACAGTCAGGTCGGGGCGTACGTACACCCAGACCTGGAACGCGGCACCCTTCGGGCCCTCCGTGACCCAGGCGCCGACCCTGTCACCCCTGGGGTACGCGGGCCGCGACGGCGACGCCATCTCGATCGCGTCGGTGCCCCTGTTCGGCGACGCGACCGGTCGCCCCGCGAGCCGCGACGACCAGCCGGTGCGGTTCCGGCTGCTGCGCGACGGTAAGGAGATCGGCACCTCGGACAGCCCGTGGGCCGAGTTCGCGGTGCCCGCCGGGAAGGCCACCTACCGGCTGGAGGCGACCGCCACCCGAGGCGCACCGGACACCCTGTCGACGTCGGTCTCGGTGGCCTGGACCTTCACCTCGGCGCACACCACGTCGCCGGAGCGGTTGCCGCTGACCACTGCTCGCCCGACGCCAGTGCTCGACGACACCAACACCGCACGGGCCGGCCGGGTCATGACGATCCCGGTGGCGCTGGACCGGCAGGCCGGCTCGAAGGCCGCGGCCAACCGGAAGCTCGCCGTGTCCGCGTCGTTCGACGACGGCCGGACGTGGGTTGCGTTGCCGGTGATCCGGAACGTCGCGCTGATCAGTCATCCGCGACGGGCCGGGTTCGTCTCGCTGCGACTGACCGCCACCGACACCGCCGGCAACACTGTCACGCAGACGATCCAGCGGGCCTACCGGATCGCCTGACGCGTTGCCCGGTCCGGGGTGGCGGCTGCTGGAGCCGCCGCCCCGGACCCGATCCGAGCGCCTCAGGCGGTGAGGCGCCGGCGATTGACGCTGTCGCGCCGCTCGATCCGGCGCGGTGACCGAGGACACGGTGCACCGACTCCGCCGAGAGGGTGGAATCAGAGGTGTGAGCAGAGAAGGCACCGGCGAGTGACGTCGTGAGGTCCACTCTTTCGACCCGCGCTCCGGGTTCGTCCGGCGCTGGCACGACGCCCGCGGCGAACGAACCGATTCGGGTGACGCCCGCCCATCGGCAGCGCTGGGCGGTGCAGATCATGGCTGTCGCGCCCGACGACCAGGTGCTGGAGATCGGCTGCGGTCGGGGAGCTGCCGTCTCCCTGGTCGCCGGCCAACTCACCACCGGTCGGATCGTCGCCATCGACCGCGCCGCGACGGCGGTGCGGCTCGCGACCGAACGGAACCTGAGCCACATCGACGCCGGTAGAGCCGAGATCCGGCGAGCAGGTTTCGAGTCGGCCGACCTTCCGACCAGCCACTTCACCAAGATCTTTGCGGTGAACGTCAGCCTCTTCTGGTTGGGCGACGCGGCGCAGCAGATCGCGCGGATACGCAGCCTGTTGGCACCGGGAGGCCGGCTCTACGTCTTCGGCGAGCGACCGACCGAAGCGCACGCCACCGCGAACCTCACAGCGACCGAAGCACTGCTCGAGACCCACGGCTTCACCACGACCACATCGAGCGCCACCCGTGGTCAGGGCCGGGTGCTGACCTGTGTCACCGGCACGCCGATCCGATGAGCCTGGGCCAGTCGCAGCGTTGACATGAGCCGGGCGGGCTCGGCGTGACGCCGAGCCCGCCCGTTCCCTGTCAGTCGATCTTGATCAAATCGGGTCAGCGCTGCAGGGTCAGCAGACCCGGCCGGTACGGCAGCAGGCCGTAGTCGACGCCGTCGGAGCTGGGGGAACGCCCCTGGTAGAGCAGTTGCAGGTTGCAGGCGTCGACGGTCATCGTCTGGTCGGCGTTGGTGCGCAGCAGCTCACCGTGGCTGATGTCGTTGGTCCAGGTCGCGCCGCTGTTGACCTTGCCCGCGAACGGGTTGCTCTGGGTCGCGGCCTGCGGGGTCCACGAACCGTTCAGGCTGGTCGCCGTGAACGAACGGAAGTAGCGGCCCGTCGAGCCGATCGCCTCGACGATCATGAGGTACTTGTTCAGACCCTGCAGCTTGTAGACCTGAACGGCCTCGAACAGGTTGTTCTGCGTGTCGCTCATGATGGTCGTGTAGCTGCTGCCGAAGTTGCCCGGGAAGTTCCCGATCGGCATGCTGGCCCGGTAGATCTTGCCGTTGTCGCCGGCGAAGAAGAGGTACATGTTCGTACCGTCACCGATGACCGTCTGATCGATCGGGCCGGTACCGGAGCCGGTGATGCTTCCGGTGAACAGCGGCTGCGCCGCGGACCAGCCGTTCGGGTTGGTGGGGTTGGTGGAGGTCCGGTAGGAGAACGCCGTGCCACCCCACTGGTAGGTGAGCACCCAGATGTTCTTCGGCGCGAAGTAGAAGAGCGACGGCGCGACAGTGCCGGAGTTCATCGTGTTCTGGGTGGCCGAGGCCATCTGCGAGTAGTTCGAGAAGAGGCTGAAGTTCATCGAGCCCCAGCTGCTACCGAAGTCGTGCGTGGTGGCGTAGACCAGTTGCTGGCCGTTGTACGGGGCGACCGTGAAGTCCTTCAGCGACACCCAGCCCGACTTCGGGTTCGCCAACACTCCGGTGGAGGACCACCGGTACGTCGAGGGAAGGTCGCACGTGCCGCCCGGCGGCGGAGTCGTCGTCGGCGGCGGCGTGGTTCCGTCGACGCGGACGAACTGCCACTGCTGGTTCGAGCCGTTCCAGTCGTCGTACTGCACGATGTTTCCGCCGTCGGCGGTCGAGGCGCCCTGCACCTCCATCACCTTGTTGCTGTTCCGGTTGATCAACCGGACGTAGCCGCTGTCCGAGTCGGCCAGCCGGAACTGCTGGTTGGTGCCGTTGAGGTCACTCCACTGCACGATGCTGCCACCGTTGGCGGTCGAGAAGCCCGAGACGTCCAGCACCTTGCCGGACAGCCGCGACTTCACTCGGTAGTAGCCACCCCCGGAGTCGACGAACTGCCACTGCTGCTGGTTGCCGTTGTTGCGGGCCCACTGGGTGATCCGGGCACCGTCGTTCGTGGCCAGGTTGTAGACGTCCAGGGCCTTGCCGCTGTTGCGGTTGACCAGCACGTACCACGCGTTCGTGTCGACCGACGCCGCAGCGGCGGGAGACGACACCACCGCTACGGCGGCACCACCGACCATCAATGCCGCCGCGCTGGCGGCGAGGATGCGGGGCAACCACCAACGCCGCCGCGACGGCGTTGCGATCGATGGAGACCTATCGAGGGCAGACATGATCCTCCTCCAGTGACCAAGAGCCGAACGGCCTGCCCGAGGGTGGGCGTACCGCGACGCGTGGCCGAGCGCGCAGGCGTCAGAGAGTTAGCGCTAACAAGACGCCGGCGAGCAGTAGCGCACGCCTGATTCGAGATCGACGAAGCAGGGCTTGCCCGGAAAGCCAAGGTGTCGTCGTCCTTAGGCATCGACTGTGAGCGATAACATGCCGTTCGTCAAGACGTAATGTGCTGGGAACATCTGCCGTTGTCGGGCTGTGGATCATGGGGTGGGACCTCTTGAACGGCATTCCCGCAGGCATCGCCCCAGATCCCCGGTCAGGACCACCATCGGACCCTTGAGGAGGTCCCCGCGAGCGCGTTAACATCGACGACTGCCCATTGCCGGTGGCTTGCTGGTGGCGCCGGTGAACTCAGCCTGACGGGTCGGCCGGCAGGCGCGCTGGCGCGGCGACCGCCAGGAAGCGATCGCCGTGCGGGTCAAGGCCCACCGGGTGGCCGGTCAGCAGGAGCCGGGGTACGTCCGAGTCAGACCGCGCCTCGATCGACAAGGCTGAACGTGGTGTTCAGCGGGGCGTCGCCGAGAAACTCGACGAAGATCTCCCTCTTGGTCGGGCTCCACTGCACCGGGCCGTACTCCTCGCTGATGATGGCGTAGGAGGGGCGCCGCTTGTCGTCCTCGCCCTCACGGGATATCGCGAACAGGGTCGCCTTGGTCGGCCGACAGTCGGCTCCCACGAGAGACTTGTACCCCTCTGAGTCGAGCTTGACCCCGAGGCACGGTCGGTGGGCGATGTCCGGGTTGACGGACTTGATCATGTAATCGACGCCGACCGGTTCGAGCACGAAGAGCGCGTCCTTGCCGGTCCCGTCACCAACCTTGAGCTCGCCGTGAGAGGGCAGCGACAGATCGCGGTCGATTTCCACCACGTGCAGCAGGAATCGCCGCTGACCGGCCAGCATGGCCTGGGTGGGGTCCACACTTGCCGACGGTGAGGCGGACGGCTTGCCCGACGCGGGCATGGACGCCGTGGCCGCCGGCCCGCTCGTCGCCGGGCCACCGCTCGTCGCCGGGCCACCGCTCGTCGCCGGGCCACCGCTCGGCGTCGAGGCGGCCCGGTCCGGCTTGGACTGCCCACCCAACAGTTTTGGGCCAAACAGGAAAGCGGGCACCAGCACGGCGATCACCGCAGCGGTCGCCCCCAGCGCCGTGAGCCAGCCACGCCGACGTGAACCCGCGCGAGAGGCCGTGCCCAGACCCGACGGCGTCGACCGCGCGCCTTGATCATCACCATCGGCGGCGGGCGACACGTTCGGCGGCGTCGCGCCCAGGAGCTGGGCCGGCCCGCCGGCACCCACCGGAGGCGCTGCGGTCAACAACCCGTCGAGCAACTCCCGGGCGGTGGGCCGGGCAGCGGGGTCCTTCTCCAACGCCCGGGAGACCAACTCCCGCAACGGCCCACCGAGACCGGTGAGGTCCGGCGGTTGAGTGAGGATCCGCATCGCGGTGGCGGTAGGGGAGTCGCCCCCGAACGGGCTGCGGCCGGTCGCGGCGTAGGCGACCAGGGCGCCCCAGGCGAAGATGTCCGCGGCCGGGCCCGCCGGACGGCCGGAAGCCGTCTCGAACCGCTCCGGAGCCATGTACGAGACGGTCCCGACCATCTGGTTGGTCCGGGTGTGCTGGCTCGTCGCCTCGAACGCTCGGGCGATGCCGAAGTCGATGACCTTGATCCCACCCGGTGCGACCAGGACGTTCGCCGGCTTCAGGTCGCGATGGATCACCCCGGCGCCGTGGATGGCGGTGAGCGCGGTGGCCACCCCAACCGCGATGCTGTGCAGGCGCGCCGCCCCCAGCGGCCCCTGTGTTCGGATCACCTCGGCCAGACTCGGGCCCTCGACGTACTCCACCACCAGGTACGGCGGGTCATGGTCCGGGTCGGCGTCCAGGACCTCCGCGGTGCAGAACGGTGGAACCTGGCGGGCACGGTTCACCTCGCTACGGAACCGACCCCGGAACTCCTCGTCGTGCGAGAGTTCCGCACGGACGACCTTGACCGCCACGGGCCGCCCCTGCGGCGAACGGGCCAGGAAGACACTGCCCATGCCCCCGTCGCCGAGCCGGTCGAGCACCTCGTACTCACCGAGGCGTGCCGGGTCACCGGGACGCAACCCGTCGCTCACGCCAGATGCCCGCAGACCGCGACCACCGCGCGAACCGTTCCGCCCATCACCCGTCCCCTTAGGTCACTCCGACGCCGGCCGCAGCCTATCTCCCGCCCACCGAATCCCGTCGATGCCGTCCATCAGGCGGCCACTACCGGGGCTTGTCGCCCCGTCACGGCTGACGCTGCTGAAGCCGCCCCCGTCCGCCTGGCCGGGCAGGGGCGGCTTCCGCCGGGACGAGACCCTTACCGCTTCGAGGCCCAGAAGACATAGACAGCGCCGTACGGCACGGCCACCGTCGTGCCGTCGGTGCAGGCACCGGCCGGGGCGACGCCACCCGACGTCAGCAGACGGCTGATGTACGCGACGTTGCCGAGAATGCCGGTGCCGGCATGGGTGTCCACAGTCAGCAGCAGCTCGGGGATGGTCCCCGGCCGTGGGCTCTCCGCTGTCTTCTTCGCCGTGATCAGCGAGCCGTCCCGCTCGGACTGCCAGCTCGGGCCCTTGAAGTGATGGACCCGGCCGCCGGTGCCGATCAACTGCGCCTCCGGCACCGATGCGCCGGTGAACACGCCGCCAGCACACGTGTAGGTCTGCGTTCCGCGAGTGACGACGTACGCGCCGACGGGGCGCGATCCCGCCGGTGGCTTGATTGTCGAGGCGATGTGCGGGATGTCGACCCGGCGTGCGTCGGCGCCCACGGCAGCCGGCGCGGCTACCACGGCAGCGGACGCGTGCTGGGTCACCGCGCCGATCGCCGCCACAACACCGGCCATACCGACGACGGCAACCGCTCGGACCCGCGAGTGAAACGTGCTGAGCATGCGATTCCTCCGTTTCAGGCAGGCGCACCTACGCCCACTTTTCTCTGCACGGACAGCATCTACGTCGCCATGTTCGCGCAACTCTCGATGCAGTTGGCAATGAAACCCACCTGGGGCGGACTGGGACAGAGCGTCATCCTGCTGCTGGCCGCGTGGTGGACCTGGGCGGGCACCGCCATCGACACCGAGTACTACGACCCCCGGCTACGGGTGATCCAGGTTGTGGTCGTCAGCACGATATTCGGCGTGGTCCTGATGGCGGTCGCCGTACCAGGTGCCTACGGCGGGCGCGGCCTCCTCTTCGCCAGCGCGTACGTCGGCCTGCACCTGGCACGGGGGATCATGCTGGTCGTCGCGCTGCGCCCGCACAGGGCGCACGCTCGAGCCCAGCGGTTCCTCTTCTGGTTCGTGGTCTCCGGAACCCTCTGGCTCGTCGGCGCGTTCACCGATCCGGCCTGGCGCACCGGCCTGTGGGCCACCGCTCTCATTGTCGATTACGTGGCATCCGCGCTGCGTTACCCAACGCCCGGACGAGGCCGCACACCACTCGACCAGTACGGTCAGTTGAGCGTCCACTTCGGGGAGCGGTACCAGCAGATCGCCATTCTCGCCCTCGGCGAGCTGGCGCTGATGGCGACGCTGCAATTCGCCACCGCTGTGTACACCCCCGCTCGGACCGTCGCGTTCTTCGCAGCGATCGTCACCGCGCTGCTGTTCTGGCAGATCTACGGGCTGCAGAGCAACAAACTCGTCGACCGGTCCGCGCACCAGAATCCGCGGCAGGCGGCTCGCCTCGCGCCCTACGTCTACGCCGTCGTGATAACCGGGATCATCGCGACCTCGGCCGGGGTGGACCTCGTTCTCCATGAACCCCTCGGCAGCACTCCTGCGACCTGGCTCGTCCTCATCGTCGGCGGGCCGGTCCTGTTCGTGCTCGGACGGATGGGCTCCGAGTACGTGCTGCTCGGCCAACTCCCACCGTCGCGGCTGGCCTGGCTGGCACTGCTGATCGGCACCACGCCCGCGATGACCACGCTGGCGCCGATCCTCGTCGTGCTCGTCACCGTAGGCGTCCTGGTCGGCATCACACTCACCGACACCTGGCGCCTCCGGCGTGCGGCGTCCACGGGGTAGCGCGGGCAGGTCAAGAGCTTCATTGCCGGCGAAGTGCGGGAAGGCGACGGTGGTCGGATCACCTGCGATCCGACCACCCGGCGCGACCGTACGAGCTATCGGCGGCTCCACTGCTGGTTGGTCTGACCGGTGCAGGTCCAGAGGACGAGCTTCGTGCCGTTGCCCGTACCCACGTTGTACGGGTCCAGGCAGAGGCCGGACTGCACTCCGGTGATGGTGCCGTTGGCGTTGACGTTCCACTGCTGGTTCGTTCCGCCGTGGCAGTCGTAGATGGTGACCGGGGTGCCCGGGGAGGTGCCATAGCCGGCGGCGTCGAGGCACTTGTTGCCGTACACGGTCAGCGTCTTGCTGCTCGTGTAGGTCCACTGCTGGTTGGTGCGGCCGTGACAGTCCCACAACTGCACCTGGGTGCCGTTGGTGGTGGAAGAACCGGGGACGTCGACGCAGCGACCGGACAGGGCACCCACGATCGCGGTCGTCGGCCCGGTGCCGCTGCCCGGGTCGCCGATGCTGCCGGGCACCGACTGCAACGCGCTGTACCAGCGGGCAGCCATCTTGTCGTAACCGCCGGACGTGGGGTGGACGCCGTCGATCAGGTCGGCGGTGGTGAGCGCGCTGTGCATGTCGACCAGGCGCACACGCTTGCCGGCGTTCACCTTGCTCTGCACGATGCCGGGGATCGCCGCGTTGAAGGTGCGCGCGGCCGCCTCCTGGTTGCTGTTGGAAAGCGGGATGATCTGCGCGACGAACACCTCCGCGGTGGGAGCCGTGGTGGTGATCCGGTCGATCAGGGTGGAGAGCCGGTTCGGCGCGGTGCTCACGTTGTAGTTCTGCAGGATGTCGTTGGTACCGATGTGCAGCAGGACGGTCTGCGGCCGTTGGGTGTTCAGCCAGCCGACGATGTTCGCGTCGATCTGGTCGATGCGCCAGCCGGGATGTCCCTGGTGGTCGTGGTCACCCAGGCTGGCCGGCCCGTTGAACTGCGACCCGACGAAGTCCACAGTGTATCGACCGTTGACGAGGCGCTGCCAGAGCCCGATGCGGTACCCGCCCGGCACCTGGGTGCCCTCGGTGATGGAGTCGCCGAGGGGCATCACCCGCACCCCGCCGTTGGATTCCGCGTTGGCCGGGCCGGTCGAGGTCAGCACCCCGGCGAGGACAACACCGAGTGCGGCAGTCGCCGCGAGCCATCTTGCCCTCGTTCGCATAGATTTCTCCCCTGCAGTGGTAGTGCTGACCGAGGAGTCAGGCCGTCGCGACCGCCGCGACATCGGCATGACGATGCCGTCGCAGCACTGGGACGGATTGTTAACGCTAACAGCGATTCCTATAAATTCTTGTCGCTGATTTGGCCCACGTCAAGCGCCGGCAACCCCGGGCACCTGGCCAGGGCGGCCACTGGAGCACGAGGTGTCGGCAGGACAGAAGGGCATGGCGAGGCTGCCGTGGCGCCAGTGACGCGTACGCCGAATGTAGGCATTTTTCGCATAACACCATTTAAGGTGAGGATCGTTCGACTACCTTCGCCTTGGTGGCGACAACCGATTTGTCGCCTTCTGCGCCGACTGTGACGTGCGGAAACCTGGTGTACGGAGAAGGGCTAGGTAGCTCGATGTCCAACTATCTGCACCCGAACATGAGCGAAGTAGCGGCAGGTCAGGCCAGTCCGCCGAAGCGGCGCCGGGTGCGCTGGCTCGTCGCCGGAGTGGCCGGGTTGACCGGAGTGGTCGGTCTGGCCGCCTTCACGCCGGCCGGGGTGAGCGGAGCGACCGGGAAGAGCGGCAGCAACCCCTCCAACGCCGGAGCGCAGCTCCTCGCCGACGGCAACCGGGGCAGCGGCGACGACCACGGAGGCCGGGACCCGGGCGGCCGCGACGGCAAGGACCACAAGAAGGACGGCGACCATCGAGACGACAGGGGCGACGACTTCCGGTCCGTACCCTGCAACGCCGACGAGCTGATCGCGGCGATCGTCCGCGCGAACGCCGACTCCGGGGCGAAGCTCCGGCTCGCCGAGAAGTGCACCTACACGCTCAACAGATCCGCACCCCAGCCACCGGTGCCCTTCGGTGCGGTCGGCCTGCCGATCATCACCCAGCAGGTCGTGATCGACGGGAACGGGTCCACCATCGTCCGCGCGGCCAACGCCACCCCGTTCCGGATCCTGGAGGTCGGAGCCGGCGGCGACCTGACGCTGCGCGACGCGACCATCAAGGGCGGCCAAGCCGACGGCGGGATTGGCGCCGGCGGCGGTGGCATCCGGGTCGACATCGGCGGCAGGGCCACCATCGAGAACACCGACGTGGTCTACAACCACACCAACGGCACTGGCGGTGGTATCGCCAACTTCGGCGTCACGAAGATCCTCGGCGGGAACGACCACGGCAAGGACTGGGACGGCAAGGACAGGGACAAGAAGAAGGACAGCGGCAGCAACATCAGCAACAACAGCGCCCTGTACGACGGCGGAGGCGTCCACAACAACGGCAACCTCACCGTGCGGAACACCCGGCTGAGCTACAACAACACGATCGGGGTCGTCACCGTTCTGCCCATCGGTGGTGCTGGTGGCGGGTTGTCGAACAGCCAGGTCGCCGTGCTCGAGAACGTCCACCTGGACAACAACACCGCAGGCTTCCGTGGCGGCGGCATCCGCGGCGGCATCAACTCCACCACCGAGGCCAGGAACGTCGAAGTCAACGACAACCGAGCCGGCAGCGAGGGCGGCGGAATCTTCTCCGACGGCGTCTTCCACCTCAAGCACGGCAAGGTCCACCACAACGAAGCCGGCCAACGGGGTGGCGGCGTCTACAACCAGATCGGCCAGTTCGTCGCCGAGGACAGCTGGATCAACGAGAACGTCGCCAGCACGAACAGCACCATCGAACACGGCGGCGGCGTCTACAACGGCAGCGGCACCGTCGTCCTACGCCGCACCCACGTCGACCGGAACCGGGCCATCGGCTCGAACTCCCAGGGCGGCGGAATCTACAACAACAGCTCGCTCACCCTCACCGAAAGCAAGGTCACCGACAACATCTCCATCCTGGCACCCGGCGGGATCTTCAACGACGGTGGCCAGGTCAACGTGGACCAGAAGACGGTGATCAGCGGCAACCGGCCCACGAACTGCACACCGAGCTCACCACCGGTGCCCAACTGCTTCGGCTGATCATCCGATCGCCCCGGCACTCGGGTGGCACGAGGTAGGCATCCGGTCCCGCACAGGTTCGGTCACGAAGATCGGACCCGCGCGGGACCGGATGCCGTCTGCGGAACGACCGTAGGGACTCGAACCGTCGTTCCTCTGGCGTTCGACGATCCTCCGGGTGCGGCGGTTCAGGTATCGATGATGTTGTTGTTCTCGTCGATGCCGTGGCTGCGCCAGTAGACGTCCCACTCGTCGTCGACGTGCTGCGGGACCTTGCCCTCCGGGTAGCGGACGTACGGCGGGGTCGGTTCCTGCCCATCCGGGAAGCAGGCGCTGCCGCCCAGCCCGCCCACAGCGATCGCCGGATATTCACCACCAGAGCAGATGCTCTCCTGGAACGAGCACCCGGTGGTGACCATCAGCCCACCCAGACCGACTACGGCCAGGGCGATCATGAAGCGCGTTCGCATGGGGGGGATACCTCGGCAGATTGGAGACGGAGGAGGCCATGGCGTTGCGGTTCGAGCATCGCGACACCGAGATCGATGTGAGCCTCGTCGACCGCGTGTTGCGCACCCGCTCTGACGCGGAGGAGACGATGACGTCCGCAGCACGCACCTGCTGGCATCTGATCCTCTCGTGGGCGCAGGGACGTCTACTCGCCAGCCTGCGCGGGCCGGAGATGAGGGCGACTACGGCACCGGTCCCGCCGGGCACCGAGTTCCTCGGGGTCCGGTTCGCATTCGGCGCGGTTCTTCGGCCGCATCCCGCAGCCTCGATCGTCGATGGGTACGTGCCGTTCCCAGTAACCGAATCGGGCAGGATCGTCGTCGAAGGGCGGTCGAGCCGAGGCGGAGTCCGGGCGGCGATCCGGCAAGGCGCGGTTTCATCCGGATACCTGTGTTGTATCTGGACGAAACCGCAACGCCGTCGGTCGTCGTTCGGGCCCGCCGCAGGCCGGCCCGCGTCAGCGGCCGGGTGTGCACCCATGGGTGCACGAAAAACGCCCCTCTGGTCGACTTCCGTCGATGGCCAAAGAGGCGTTGTCCCTGCTCAACTGCTGTGCGCCCGAAGGGACTCGAACCCCTAACCTTCTGATCCGTAGTCAGATGCTCTATCCATTGAGCTACGGGCGCTTGTGCTCAGCCAGTGTACACACCCGGCTTTCGCGCGGAGACTCCGGGATTCGAACCCGGGAGGGGCTTTAAGACCCCAACCGCATTAGCAGTGCGGCGCCATAGACCAGACTAGGCGAAGTCTCCCTGGTGATCCTCAGACCACCGCGCCCGAGAATACAGGTCGCCACCCACCGGGAGCAAAACGACTTCCGGGGTACGCCAGCCGAGGCCCGCCCGCCCCCGTGTTTCCACGCTGTGCGTCGGCGTGATCGGGACTACGCTCCATCGATATGCAGGAGCAGCCGCCCAGCGAGTCGACCCGTCGAGAGCCTGCTGAACGAGCGCCTCGGCGCTCCCCACGGGCCACCTTCAGGCCGCCGATCGTGGCCGAGGAGCCCACCGAGACGGTGGAGCCTGAGGCGTCGACGCCGCCGCCGGCGACCCCGGCGACCCAGCGTCCTCGACGGGCCAAGGCCGCCCCGGCGGTCCTCTTCCAACCACCGGAGCCGGATCGCCCCCTGCCTCGACAGGCAGCCGACACGCCCGCCGAGGTGACCCCGGCCACGCCGGCACCCCGCAAGCGCGCCGCAAAACCCACCAAGGCCGCGAGCACCACCGAAGCGCAGACCACCGGCGAAGCGCAGACCACCACCGGCGAAGCGAGCACCATCACGCCAACGGCCCCGGCCAAAGCCGCGAAGACCACCAAGCGAGCGGCCACCCCGCGAAAGAGCACCACGCCGACAAAGCCCGCCCCCGAACCCGTGGTCACGCAGCAGACGGCGCCCGCCGAGCCGCAGCTGGCACCGGCAACACCCGCCGTGCGGCAGGCTGAGCCGGCTCTGGGGCGTACCCCCGAATCGGAGCTGCGCGCGGTCGCCGCGCGCGTGCTCGACCACCCTGGCTTCGCACCGGAGCTGTTGGCTCTGGCCGCGGTGCGGACGTTCGGGCCCGGCGCGGCCGGGTGGGCCGCTGGGTTGCGCGACAGGTATCCGGACGCCTCGGCGGACGGCCTGGCGCGGTTGGCGACCCGGCGGTTCGTCCGCTCGGCGGGTGCGGGTGGGGCGACCGCCGCGCTGGCCGGCTTCTTCGCGCCGCTGGCCGAGTTGGCGGCGGTGCTGTGGACGCACTCGGAGCTGGTGCTGCACCTGGCCGCGGCGTACGGCAAGGATCCGACGCATCCCGACCGGGCCGCCGACCTGCTGGTGCTGACCCAGGTGCACCCGGATCGGGCGAGCGCGGCGGCGGCTCTGGCCGCCGCCGAGGCGGCGGGTGACCCGGTCGAGGGGGCGTGGCCGCGCACGGCGGAGGCGGCCTGGCGGTTGGCCGCGCCGCTCACGGCGCAGGCAGGCGGTTGGGTGGTGTTGCGGTTGGTGGCCCGGTTGCTGCCGGGCGCGGCGGTGCTCGCGGCGGCGTTGGGTGACTCGGCGGCGGCCGACCGGCTCGCGGCCCGAGCGGTGGCCGCCTACCGACCCGACCGGCGCTGACCGGTCAGAGCCAGTCGAACCACTCCCTGGGCAGCAGCGCGTAGCCGACGAAGGCGAACACGTCGAGCAGTGTGTGCGCGATGATCAGCGGCATCACCCGCCGGGTGCGCAGGTAGAAGACGCTGAACACGACGCCCATGATCGCGTTGCCGACGAACGCGCCGAAGCCCTGGTAGAGGTGGTACGAGCCGCGCAGCAGCGCGCTGGCCGCGATGATCGCGGCCAGCCGCCACTGGAGCTGACGCAGCCGGGTGACCAGGTAACCGACCACGATCACCTCTTCCAGCACGGCGTTCTGCACGGCGGCGAGGATCAGCACCGGAACCGTCCACCAGACGTCCGGCAGCGCGGCCGGCACCAGCGTGGCGTTGAGGCCCAGGTGGGCCGCCACCCAGAACAGCGCCAGCCCGGGTAGGCCGATCAGCGCCGCGAGGCCGGCGCCACGCGCCACGTCCTGACCGGGCCGCCGGGCGTCCAGGCCGAGGGTCCGCGCCGGGTCGCCGGGGTCACGGCTGAGCAGGTGTACGGCGAGCAGCACCGGCAGCAGCGCGAACACGATGCCGAGTAGCTGGTACGTGAGGTCCAGCCAGGGGCGGGCCGACGCCGAGGTGTTCAGCGAGGCGGTCTGCTTGGAGAGCGGACCGTCGGCGGTCAACTTCGCGATGATCGAGACCACCGCGTAGATCGCGGACTGGCCGAGGGAGAGGCCGAGGACCAGCAGCGTCTCGGTGCCCAGCAGTCGGCGGGACACCGGGCGGGTCAGCTCAACGGTCACCGCACCACTCTGCCCGACGTACGGCACCCGTGACATGGCCGACCGGCCACCATGAGCCGATCGCACATTCTGTGCGACCAGTCGACACGCTCCGTGGAGATTCTATGAGCGCCCGATCCGTTGCCGTCTGGAGGAGGAGCGTCCATGGACAACCTCGCGCGGTTGCTGAAGGAGAGCTGGACCCTGGTTGAGGACGACCGGGTCCGGCTGACCGAGCACTTCTACGCCCGAGTGTTCCTGCTCGACCCCACCCTGCGGCAACTCTTCCCGGTGCAGATGACCGGCCAGGGTGACCGCCTACTCGAAGCGATCATCACGGCGATCCACACTGTCGACGACCCGGAGAGCTTCGACGAGTTCCTCCGGGCGCTGGGCCGCGACCACCGCAAGTACCACGTCGACGAGCGGCACTACGCCACGATGGGCGTCGCACTGCTGGACGCGCTGCGCAGCACCGCCGGTGACGGCTGGAACCTGGAGTACGACCAGGCGTGGCGGGAGGCGTACGCCGCCATCGCCGCCCTGATGGTGGCCGGTGCCGCCTCCGACGACGACCCGCCGTTCTGGCACGCCGAGGTGCTGACCCACGAGCGGTACGGCCCGGACACCGCCGTGCTGACCTGCCGGGCGTTGCAGCATCCGCTGCGCTGGCAGGCGGGGCAGTACGTGAGCCTGGAGGCGCCGCGCTACCACCCCCGGGTGTGGCGCAACTACTCGGTGGCGAACGCCCCGAACGACGACAACGTGCTGGAGTTCCACGTGCGGTCTCCGGGGGCCGGCTGGGTGTCCGGCGCCCTGGTGCGGCGGGTGCGGCCGGGTGACCTGCTCCGCCTGGCGGCGCCGATGGGGTCGATGACCCTGGACCGCGCCTCGGAACGGGACATCCTCTGCGTGGCCGGCGGCGTCGGGCTGGCGCCGATCAAGGCGCTGGTGGAGGAGTTGGCAACCTTCAACCGGACCCGGTGGGTGCACGTCTTCTACGGCGCACGGCAGGCTGCCGACCTGTACGGCCTGGACGGGTTGCAGGAGTTGGTGGCCGTACACCCGTGGTTGTCGGTCACCGCGGCGTGCAGCGAGGATCCGGACTTCGACGGCGAGCAGGGCGAGATCCCGGAGGTGGTGGCCCGGTACGGCCCGTGGACCACGCACGACTGCTTCGTCTCCGGTGCCGCCCGGATGGTCCGGTCCACCCTGCGGGTGCTCGCCGCGGACAACGTGCCGCCGCCGCACATCCGCTACGACACCTTCGGTGACCTCTAGACGTTCCTCCCCCCACACCGGGGCGCGTGCCCCTGCCCCCTGGGGCACGCGCCCCGGTCCCTTCGTGGTCAGTACCGCCAGGGGTGCCCGGTCTCGCGGTACTCCTCCACCGGCACCAACGGCACGCCGGGTGCCATCCGGTCGACGTAGAGCCGGCCCTCCAGGTGGTCGATCTCGTGTGCGACCAGCCGGGCCATGCCGAATTCGAACGATGTGATGATCCGGCTGCCGTCCCACTGGGCGTGTTCCACGTCCAGGCGTAGCGGCCGGGGCACCAGACCTCGGTGGTCGAAGTAGGAGAGGCAGCCCTCGTACTGCTCGTCGGTCTCCGGGTCGGCGTCGACCACCCGTGGGTTGAGCAGCACTACCGGCTCCGCTGACCGGTCGGGGGGCCGCACCACGGCCGCCGCGCGGCCGATGCCGAACTGCGGGGCGGCAACGCCCACTCCCTTGCTGAACGGGTGCAGCTCGTCGAGCCGGGCCAGGGCCATGGTGAGCCGGTCGACAACGTCCCTGGCGGCGTGTTCCTCCCCGGGCAGGTCGAACGGGCGGGCCCGCTGGCGGAGCAGGTCGTCCCCGCGTTGCACGATGCCGAGGCCGCGCATCCGGTCGCTGGGTCGGACCCGGGCGCCGCCGGGGCCGACGTCCGGCTCGGTGTCCGGACGGGCACGGAACCGCCACTGCATCCGGTAGCGGGCGTTCAACGGGGGGTCGTCGGTCTGCCAGTCGTAGATCACCCGGTCGCCCTCGTCGTGACGCTGCGGGGCCGTCCGCAGCGGGCCCTCCTCGGCGCTGAGCGAGGTCTCCACGCCCCAGACCTGCGGGTCGAGTGCCGCGGGCAAATCCAGGCGTACGGCGAGCTGCCGGGTGGGCAGTCGGACGGCTCGCTGGAACCAGGGGCCCCACTTCTCGTGCCCGACGCTGTACGCGTACTCGATGGTGGCCCGGTCGCCCGGGTAGAGGGGGAATCGTCGCTCGCCGTTCTCGAAGAGCAGCCAGATCTCCTTGAACGCGTCCCGATCGTGCTTGGCTCGCCAGTGCATCGGCTCCGGGTCGCCGCCGCCGTCGTCTCGACGGGCCTGTATCTGCAGCTCGGCAAAGGTGAGGGGGTGCTCCCGGTGGTGCCGATTGGAACGGCCGGGGTCGTTCGGGTAGCGGTCGACGGCGACCCGGACCAGGTAGCGGGTGACCGGTTCGGTGCCGGCGTTGTACAGCTCACGGTGGATGACGCACCGGTAGCCGTCGTCGGCGTGGGTGAGGGTGGCCAGCTCCCGTTCCACGACCAAGCCGGTGCCGGGCGGCAGCCACTGGCCTGGCAGGTACTGCTCGCGGTGCGGTGGACCCGCCCGAGCGTGCCGTAGGTCGTCGTACTCCCGGAAGCGCTGCCAGATCGCGCCGCTCGCCTCCAGCACGGCCTCCGCGCGGCGGGCGAAGTCCTCGGTCGGGCGGTGACGGCGCCCCTCGACGTGGCTCACGTAGGACGGGTCGAACCCCATCAGGACGGCCAGTTGCTTCTTGGACAGCCCGCGCCCGGTCCGTTGCCGGGCGAGTTCGGCCGCGAAGGAGTCGGCAGCCCGTTCGAGGGGTGAGGTCGTCATGAGCTTCCTCGTGGCCGGGGCTATAAGTTTCACGTTCCGTGCGCGAGCACACACGCAAGTGGCATGTTTTCGACACACCGCTTGACAATTCACCGATGGCCATCGATCGTGCGGCGGCGTTTCCCAGCACTGACTCCGGGTAGTAGGCGAAGCACTACTCCCGTCATTCACGGGGTGACCTGGGCGTCCGGGATGCGACCAAGGAGGCTTCCCTTACGGCCAGGGCCTTGGTTAGGCTAGCCTTAGCTCAGGACGGCACTGGTTCGTCCGCCGGGGCGCACTCCTCGGTCACACAGACAGGGGACGACTCAGGTGACAGCGGTGATGCCACGCCGGGAGGCCGCCACCACGCCGCTCGCCCCCGTCACCGCGGCGCTCCGGGCCATGTTCGGCACCGACGACCTCCCCGGCCTCGCCCGGGGCCTGCTGGTCGACGACGAGCTCGGCTGGGCGCCCGCCACCACCCTGATCGACGGCACCCGACTGCCGGAGCTGCTGAACGGCGCCGCCGTCCGCTGGGGCGGCACCCCGCACGCCTGCGCTGCGCTGGCCTGGAAGTCCTACAGCTACTGGGCAGCGTTGCCGGTAGTGCTCGGCTGGGCCTCCGCCCGGCGGGTGCCACTGCTCGATCCGGCCGACCTGCTGATCCACTTCGAGGACCATCGCCAGCTGCTCACCATGGGCATGCGCCGGGGCACCACGGTGGCGGTGCTGCCGAACGATCCGCTGGCGCTGGTCGGCCTTCCGGAGGTGCGGGTCGTCGCCGACGAGGCGGAGCTGCTGGCCGCGCTGCGCGCGTCCCTGCTCGACGCCCACCTGGCGCCGCTCATCACAGCGATCCAGTCCGAGGTCCGGGTGGGCACCCGGACGCTACTCGGCTCGGTCGCCTCCGGCATCGCGCACGGCATCCTGCGGGCCGCTGACGCTCTGCCCGGCTCCACTGTGCAGAGCATCGACACGGTGCTCGGCGCACTCGACCTGGCCGACCTGATCGAGCTGGTGCCGGGGCCGACCGGTGAGCCGACAGTGCAGCGTCGCACCTGTTGCCTCGCCTTCACCCTGCCCCACCCGAAGGTCTGCCAGGGCTGCTGCGTCCGCTAGCCGGGCTGCATCCGCCGAGCCGGGCTGGACCGCACTGCTCAATCGGTCAACGACCGGACGTCCCACACCCACACGCCGCCGGTGAAGACCGGCTGGATCCCGGTCAGCTCGGTCATCCCCCGGCGCAGCGCTGCCTCGTGCTCGTGCGGCCCGAGGATGACCACCCCGGCCCGCCAATAGCGCAGGTCGTCGACCGCTCGGACCCGGCTCTGCGGCGTGATCGGCGGCACCGCCCCGGTGCGCCGGATGGTGGAGAAGAAGCTACTGGTGGGACGGGGAGTCGCACCGAACAACGCGACCTTCGGCGGATCGGCGTTCGGGCGGGTGTCCGGGCCGAGGAAGTAGCCACGGGCCAGCGGCATGTCCAGCCGGGTCGCCGCCGACCAGCGCAGCGGCTCGGCGTAGGTGGTGTCCGGCAACGGCAGGGTCACCACACTGCGCCCACCGGCCACGTACGGCCGCCACGCCCCACTGGTCACGAAGCTGGGGACCGGGTCGAGGTGGGCCACGGGCAGCGGGGTGGGGACGATCGGCAACAGGGCCATCGTGAGCACTGTGGCGGTGACGAAGCGGACCTGCCTCCGATCGGCCGGGTGCGCGTCGGCCAACTCGCGGGCACGTTCGGCGCCGTAGGCGAGCAGCAGCCCGATGATCGGGGTGATCGCCAACGCCCAGCGTGTCGGCACCACCGAGTGCAGGATGGGCAGGTTCTCCAGCGCCGCCCAGGGGCCCGGCACACCCGTACCCCGGTTGTCGAAGCGGACCTCCCGACCCAGCGAGAGCACAGCGAAGAGCAACCCGAGCGCGGCCAGCGCGAGCACCACGATCGAGCGGCGCAGCCACCAGACCACTGCGATCACCAGCACCACCAGCGCCCAACCGAAGAAGCTGTTCTCCTCGGTCGGGTTCTTGGCCAGGCCCGCAGCGGTGCGCGCGCTGCCGGCCAGCGATTCCCGGGAGTACGCGACGAACGAGGCCACGTCGCTGGAGTAGCCGCGGATCAGACGGGACAACCCGGAGTACGCGTCAGGTCCGAAGAACTGGACGTACAGGGGGTACGCGAGCAGGAGCCCGGCGACCCCCGCGGCGACGGCCAGCCCAGCGAGGAAGGATCGGGCCCGCGACCGTAGATCCGGGCGGCCGAGAGCGAGCACGCCGACGATCACGCCGAGCCCGATCGCGGTCATCAGCAGGATCTCCAGGTTGAGGAACGCCTGCCAGACGATGACCAGCGCGAGGAGGACCCCGTTGCGCAGCCAGCGGCCCGGTTCGCCGAGTCGTAGCGTGCGCCAAATGATCAGCGGGACGACGAACTGCGACACGATGTTCGGATGCCCATTGGCGTGCGACACCATGGCCGGCGCGAACGCGCAGAAGCCGGCGCCCAGCCACGCCGGCCCCCGGCTGCCGATCAGGACCCGGGAGAGCAGGAAATACCAGGCCGTGGCGGTGGCAATCATGCCGGCGGTGAGAAAGATCAGAAATGACGCTCGCGGCCCGAACAGCAGGGTGATCGGCGTCATTGGCAATGAAATGGATAATACGGACGTATTGGCCATCAGATTGACGCCGTCGGGGACGTTCATCTGATTGGAATGGAACGGATACGCAAAGTGCGTGACTACTCGCGCACCGTGGGCCATCATCCATTCAAACTGCGACTGATCGGACTGGTTGTCCCGCACATCGCTGCCGGGGTCCAGCCAGAGTCGACAGGTGACCCAGAAGCCGAGCACCACGAAGCTCAGCACGGCGGCCAGATCGGCCCACATCCCCCTGCGGGAAGGCCGAACTGCACCGGAAGCCCCCTCCGCCGACGGCGCGGCGGCCGGGCCGCCGCTGCCGCTGGGCACGTCCGGTTCAGGAGTAGTCATGACAATTCATAGGGTAGTCAGCGTATGGCACCGCCGTGACATGTTTCGGGGTACTGCCGTACTATGTGCCGGGTTCGCCGACCGCCGATCACGAACCCACCCCCCGACCACAATTCGGCCACCCCGATGCCCCGATTCTTTCGCCGTCCCAGCGGATGATTCACTCTGTCGGTCCAGGCACGGGTCGAGTTCATATCGTGAGGAATCGACGCATGGCAGAAATCACTGGGGATCAGCGCGTGCAGTCCGAGGTGCTGGAAGGCCTGGCAACCGCTGTCAACCACCGTCGCTGGTTCATCGAACTGGCCGTGCCGTATCTCGGCGACGACCCGATCGAGATCGGCAGCGGTCTCGGTGATTACGCGCTGGAATGGTCCGAGCGGCTGCCGCGGTTCACCGCCACCGAGGCCGACCCGGACCGGCTGGTGCAGCTCAAGGAGCGCCTCGCCGACCGCCCGAACGTCGTTGTCCGGCAGATGCTGCTGCCGCACAACGACCGGGGCGACTACAGCGCCGCCGTCTCGTACAACGTTCTGGAGCACATCGAGGACCACGTGGGCGCGCTACAGAGCATGCGCGACCTGGTCCGACCCGGCGGCGCCGTGATCATCATCGTGCCCGCGTTCCAGTTCGCGATGGGTCCTGCCGATATCGCCACCGGGCACGTCCGCCGCTACACGAAGAAGACGCTCGGGGCGGCGATGACCGACGCCGGTCTGACGATCGAGAAGATGCACTACGCCAACGCGCTCGGGCTGATCGGCTACTTCATGGCCACCAAGGTCTTCCGGCTGATGCCGAAGGAGGGCCCGATGGTCAAGGTGTACGACACCCTCGTCCTGCCCGCCACCAAGGCCGCCGAGCAGCTCGTCCTCCCGCCCTTCGGCCAGTCCGTCTTCGCCGTAGCCCGCGTTCCAGCCTGACCCCCGGCCCCGGCCCCGGCCCCGGCCCCGGCCCCGGCGATCTTGCACTTTCTGTCGTCCTTATGCCCTTTATGTCAAGGATGTCGGGACAGAAAGTGCAAGATCGCGGGAGCTGGGGGCGGGGTCAGTCCTTGATTTGGTACGTGGGGCGGATTACCGCTCGGGCCAGGGTGTGGAACGTCAGGTTGAAGCCGACGTAGGCGGGGGTGGCGTCCGGGGTCAGGTCCAGGCGGTCGACGTCCAGGGCGTGCACCGCGAAGACGTACCGGTGCGGGCGGTCGCCGGCCGGCGGAGCCGCTCCGCCGTAGCCCTGCTCGCCGTAGTCGTTGCGGACCGAGAACGCCCCGCCGAGGTCGGTGCCCGCCGCGCCACCAGCCCCGCTTGGCAACTGGGTGACGTTGACCGGCACGTTCACCAGCACCCAGTGCCAGAAACCGCTGCCCGTCGGCGCGTCCGGGTCGTAGCAGGTCACAGTGAAGCTCTTCGTCTCGGCGGGGAAATCCGACCAGGTCAGCTGCGGCGAGACGTTGTCACCCCCGGTGCTGCCATGCGCGTGCCGGGCGTCCATCGGCTCGCCGTTCTGCACGTCGTCGCTCGTCAGCGTGAACGAGGGCAGCGTCGGCAGCAGCTCGTACGGGTCCGGGGCGATCGGTCGTTCCAGGGTCATGGGGACGCGTCCTTCCGATGTGCGGAGATACCAGCCCCTTCTTACCCCGCCACAGCCCTCCCAACGACCGGAAGGCACGCGCTGACCGACTGTGGTTTCGCGGAGCTACGTTTGAGGTCGGGCAACGTTCCGCAGGGGGACATCGTGGCCGGCATCTGGCGGGACTTCGTGGTAGCCGTTGTCACCGCGTTCCGCCGCCGGGACGAACGAGCCATCGCCGACGAACGCCGACGCGCTGTCGAGCGACTGGCCGAGGAGACGATCCGCCAGCAGCGCCGGGCCACCGACCCGCCGGAGTGACCGGGACACGGCGCGCCGGACCGCTTCGGGGCGAGCAGCCAAGATGTGCTGATGGGGCGGATTGTCGGGGCACGACCGATGGTGACCCCGGAGACACACCGACCCATTCTGTTCGAGATCTTCTTTGACCTGGTCTTCGTCTTCGGCCTGATCCGGGTCACCACGTTCATGAGCCAGCGACCCGCGCCGGTGACCTTGATGCAGGGATTCCTCGTACTCCTGCTGCTCTGGATCTCCTGGCTGGTCTACTCCTGGCTGGGCAACCACGTCCGGATCGACGTCGGGTTGATCCGTGCCGGCGTCACCGTCGCGATGGCGGCCGTCTTCCTCATCGCTCTCGTCATCCCCGACGCCTGGAGGACCGGACCGGGTACGACGGGGTCCCGGCTGATCCTGGTACTGGCCTACATCGCACTTCGAGTTATCGATCTGGTTCTCTTCCGCTGGGTGTCGGCGGGAAACCGGCAGCTGCGCAGGACCATTCGCCTCTACGCCCTCTCCACCACGTTGTCCTGGATTCCACTCGTCCTCGGCGCCGTGTTCGGCGGCGCCGCACAGATCCTGCTCTGGGCGCTGGCCCTCACCATCGACATGGGCGGCGGGGTGGTCTCCTCGATGCTGAGTGGGTGGCCCGTACGCAGCCCCGGCCACTTCGCCGAGCGGCACAGCCTCGTGGTGATCATTGCGCTCGGAGAATCCCTGATCTCGGTTGCCGCCGGCGTCGGGATTCAGCGGATCCGTGGACCGATCCTGCTGGCCGCGCTCCTCACCCTGGCCGTCACTGTGTGCCTGTACTGGCTCTACTCAGCGAGCGCGGCAACCTCCAGGCACGCGCTGACGACGGAGTCCGGGCTGCGGCGGGCCCACGTGGGTGCCAACGCCTACAGCGTCGCCCACTTCCCGGTACTCGCCGGGACCATCTACGTGGCACTGGGAGTCGAGCAGGTGCTTGCCGGCCTGGCACATGAGGAGTCCCACGGCATCTCGGACTGGATGCCTGCCGTCGCGTTGTTCGGGGGGACCGCCCTGTTCCTCGCTGGCCGGGCGACGTTCCTCAGTCTCAGCGTCCGGTGCGTACGACCGGGGCAGTTCGTCGCTCCCGTCGTGGCGCTGCTGTTGCTCCCCGCCGGCCGGCACCTGCCGGGTCTGGCCGCGCTCGGCCTGCTCACCGCGTTCCTCGCCGTCCTGCTCAGTTACGAGGCGTGGACCAGGCGATCGACTCGGTTCAATGATGTCGGGGTGTCCCCGGAGTCCTGACACCCCGACTTCCGGGAAGTCGAGTGGATCAAGGTGGCGGAGGGTGTGGGATTCGAACCCACGAAGACATCGCTGCCTTACCGGTTTTCAAGACCAGCGCCATCGGCCACTAGGCGAACCCTCCTGGACCGCCACCCGTGGGCGTACGGCCACGCATAGTCTGCCACGGCTCGCTCCGGTCGGCCCGGCGTCCCTCCCCGGTGCGCCAGCCAGGCGGTCTGCCGTGTCCACAGTGGGCTGGACGGTGCGCCTGCGACGCCCGGGAAGATCAGGAAGACTGGGCCCATGCGAGCCATCACGATTCCGCAGCCCGGTGGACCCGACGCGTTGGTCTGGGCCGAGGTGCCCGACCCGGAGCCGGGCCCGGACGAGGTGATCGTGGATGTGCGGGCCAGCGGCGTCAACCGCGCTGACCTGCTGCAACGGCAGGGGCACTATCCGCCGCCGCCGGGCGCGCCCGCGTACCCCGGGTTGGAATGTTCTGGGGTGATCACGGAGGTTGGCGCGGAGGTCGCCGGGTGGGCGGTCGGGCAGCAGGTCTGCGCGCTGCTGGCCGGCGGCGGGTACGCGGAGCGGGTCGCGGTGCCCGCCGGGCAGTTGCTGCCGGTGCCGGCCTGCGACCCGGTCGACGCGGCGGCGCTGCCCGAGGTGGCCTGCACGGTCTGGTCCAACCTGGTCCAGGTGGCGCGGCTCGGCGCGGGCGACACGCTGCTGGTGCACGGCGGCGGCAGCGGGATCGGCACCTTCGCCATCCAGTACGGGGCGGCCCTCGGCGTGACAGTGCTCACCACGGCGCGGGAGGCCAAGCACGACCGGCTGCGTGAGCTGGGCGCTGCGCACATCATCGACTACCGGGAGCAGGACTT
Organism: Micromonospora sp. NPDC048842; assembly: GCF_040649935.1. Lineage (NCBI taxonomy): Bacteria > Bacillati > Actinomycetota > Actinomycetes > Micromonosporales > Micromonosporaceae > Micromonospora > Micromonospora sp. NPDC048842. The sequence continues at coordinate 44,726 of NZ_JBEZGK010000002.1, forward strand.
CGTCGAGGAGGTCCGCCGGGTCACCGACGGACGCGGCGTGGACGTCATCCTCGACATCATGGGTGGGTCCTACCTGGGGCGGAACGTCTCCGCGCTGGCCACCGGCGGTCGGCTCGTGGTCATCGGGATGCAGGGCGGGCGCAAGGCCGAATTGGATCTTGGCGCGCTGGTGAGTAAGCGGGCCAGCGTCACAGCGACGTCGCTACGGTCCCGTCCGCTCGCCGAGAAGGCGGAGATCGTCCAGGGCGTACGGGACGAGGTGTGGCCGTTGGTCGAGGCGGGTCGGATCCGGCCGATCGTGGACCGGCGGCTGCCGATGACCGAGGCGGCGCAGGCCCACCGGCTCGTCGAGTCGAACGACCACTTCGGCAAGGTGCTGCTCACCCGCCCGCCGGAGGGACGGTCGGCCGTCAGTTGAGCGAGCCTGCCAGCGTCGGGTCGTCGGTCGGTCGGGGCAGCACCAGCCGGGCGCCCGGGCCCTCGCCGGCCAGGGTGTCCCCCGGGTTGTTGAGCATGCAGCGCTGCAGGGACAGGCAGCCGCAGCCGATGCAGCCGTCCAGATCGTCGCGGAGCTTGGTGAGCAGTCGGATGCGCTCGTCCAGCCGGCTGCGCCAGCTCGCCGACAGCCGCGCCCAGTCCTGTGGGCTCGGGGTGCGGGCCTCGGGGAGCGAGTCGAGTGCCTCCCGGATCTCGTCGAGCGAGACGCCGACCTGCTGGGAGATCCGGATGAAGGCGACCCGCCGCAGCTCGGCGCGGGCGTACCGGCGCTGGTTGCCGCCGGTGCGGTCGGCGCGGATCAGCCCGAGTCGCTCGTAGTAGCGCAGCGCCGACGGTGCCACCCCGGAGCGGGCGGACAGCTCACCGATGGTCAATAGATCCGGCATCACCAGGTCCTTGAGTTGAAGTCCACTTCAACTCACACAGTAGTGGCATGACCACGACACTGACCACCGACAGCAGCGCCCGACTGCCCGGGCTGATCCGGCGACTGACCGGCGACGAGAAACACGCGCCGAGCGCGCACTCCACCGTCGACGTGCTCCAGGTGCTCTACGACCGGGTGCTGCGGGTCACCCCCGACACCGCCGACGACCCGGAGCGGGACCGGTTCCTGCTCTCCAAGGGCCACGGACCGGCCGCCTACTACGCGGTGCTCGCCGCGCACGGCTTCATCCCGGACGCCTGGCTCGACGACCTGGCCGGACCGGAGAGCCGGCTCGGCCACCACCCGGACCGACGCCTGGTGCCCGGGGTCGAGATCGGCTCCGGCTCCCTCGGGCACGGGCTCGGGCTGGCCGTCGGCACAGCGCTCGGCCTGCGCGCCCAGGGGCTGCACAACCCCCGGGTGTACGTGCTGCTCGGCGACGCCGAACTGGACGAGGGATCCAACCACGAGGCGATCGCGTACGCGGGGGCGACCGGCCTGGACAGCCTCACCGCTGTCGTTGTCGACAACTCGTCGGCCAGCCACGGGTGGGCTGGTGGCATCGCCAGCCGGTTCACAGTCAACGGGTGGACCGCCGACACCGTCGACGGCCGCAACCACGAAGCCCTGTACGCGGCGCTGACCGGACACCGACCACGACACCCCCACCTGGTGGTCGCCCGCATCGAGAGCAAGGGATGACCGACATGCGTACCGCCTTCATCGACACCACCACAGCGCTCCTCGACGAGGATCCGCGTACCGCACTGGTGCTGGCCGACATCTCGGCGAGCCAGTTCGCCTCAGCCGGCAATCGCCACCCGGACCGGGTGCTCAACGTGGGGATCCGGGAGCAACTGATGATCGGTGTGGCCGGCGGGCTCGCGCTGACCGGGCTGCGTCCGATCGCGCACTCGTACGCGACGTTCCTGGTGGACCGGGCATACGAGCAGATCAAGTTGGATCTGGACCACCAGGGCGTGGGTGCCGTCCTGGTCAGCATCGGTGCGTCGTACGACGGGTCGGCTGAGGGCCGCACCCACCAGTCACCCGGGGATGTGGCGCTCTTCGACTCGCTCGGTGACGGCTGGACGGTCCGGGTCCCCGGCCACCCGGACGAGGTGGCGCCGCTGCTGCGCAACGCCGTGACCAACGACGATCCGATCTACCTGCGGCTCTCCGAGCAGCGCAACGCCGAGGCGTACCCGGACGCCACAGGGCTACGGGTGCTCCGGCGGGGCCTGACGAACGCGCCGCTCGTGGTGGCGGTCGGACCGATGCTCGACCCCACACTGGCGGCGACCGAGGGAATGGACGTGACAGTGGCGTACACCCACACGCCCCGGCCGCTCGACACGCCCGGGTTGCGGGCGCTCGCCAACACCGACGTGGTGCTGGTCGAGCCGTATCTGGCGGGAACGTCGAGCGCGCTCGTCAGCCGGGCCCTGGCGGACGTACCGCACCGGCTGCTCGCCCTCGGGGTGCGTCAGACCGACCTGCGACGGTACGGCGATCCGGCCGACCACGCCCGGTGGCATGGTCTTGACGCCGACGGCCTGCGGCGGTCGATCAGCGCGTTCCTGGGGTCAGTTGGCGGCTGAGACGGCGGGGCGGCGGCGAGCGCGCTCGCGCCCGAGGATCCAGATCGCCTCGACGCCGTCCTTCCAGGTGATCTTCTTGCCCTCTTCGCGGCCGCGCGCCCGGTAGCTGATCGGCACCTCGTACGGCCGGATCCGGCGACGCAGCAGCTTGCCGGTCACCTCGGCCTCCATGCCGAAGCCGCGCGAGCGCACCTCAAGCGACCGGTAGAGCGCCACCGGCATCAGCTTGAAGCAGGTCTCGAGGTCGCCGATGTAGGAGTTGAACAGCACGTTGGCCGCCATCGTGACGCCCTTGTTGCCCATCACGTACCAGAAGCTGTAGGCGCTGTGGCTGCCGAAGGTGCGATTGCCGTAGACAACCGTGGCCCGACCGTCGAGCACCGGGTCGAGCAGCTTGGGGATGTCCTGCGGGTCGTACTCCAGGTCGGCGTCGAGGATGACCATGTAGTCGCCCTCGGCGCTGTCGACAGCCGTCTTGATGGCGGCACCCTTGCCGGCGTTGCGCTGGTGGGTGATGACCCGCAGGCGTGCGTCGTCGGCGCGACCGAGGACCTCGCCCGTGCCGTCGCGGCTGCCGTCGTCGACGACTACCAATTCGATCTCACAGGGATAGTCCACCGCCAATGCCTGCTTGAGGGCATCCGCGATGCGTTCTTCCTCGTTGTAGACCGGCATGAGGATCGAGAGCTTCACGGGGATCTCCACGGTGGCGGCAACACGTCGGCCATAGCCTAGCCTGGTTGGTTTGTTTACCGCGTACCGCTACCGCTGGGCAGCCGGCGCGGCGGCCTCAGATCAATGGTGTTTACTTCCGCCATGTCGGCTGCCGGCTCCCTGCTCGCGGTGGTTCCCGCCGCCGCGGTGCTCCTGCTCATCGTCGCGACGATGCCACGTGAGGCTGGCGCGGTGGCACCGCTGCGGCTCGCCGTGGTGCGCGCCGCCCTGCTCAGCGGGGCGTACGCGGTGCTCGTCGTCGAGGTCCTCGGCGCGTCGCACGCGCTGACCCGAGGCGCGTTCACAGTCGCCTGGCTGCTCTTCCTGGTCGCGGCCGCGACGGCCGCCGGTCTGCGCTGGCGACGGGCGACCCGCCTCGGGCAGCCGCCCGCTGCCACACCGGTGCCGGTCAGCGCTGCGCCGGCAGTCAGCACCGCACCGCGGCCGGTACCGGTCGGCGCTGTGGTGTCCGGGGGCGGACCCGACGTGTCCGCCCCGGCCGTCGAGAGCGGTGAGCCCGTCCTCGCGCCGACCCGGGCTGGTCGGGGGTTCGCTGACCTTCGTGCCGTGGCGGTCGACGCCTGGCGTACGGCCCGACCGGGTGAGCGACTCCTCGCCGCCACTGTCGGCGGGCTGGTCCTGGTGGAGCTGCTGGTCGCGCTGCTGGCCGAGCCGAACAACTTCGACTCGCAGACGTACCACCTGCCGAAGGTGGAGCACTGGGTGGCCCAGGGTGACCTGGACTTCTGGCCCACCGCCATCCACCGGCAGGTGACCATCCCGCCCGGAGCCGAGTACCTGCTGCTGCACCTTCGCCTGCTCACCGGTGGGGACCACCTGCACAACCTGGTGCAGTGGGCTGCCGGAGTGGTCTGCCTCCTGGTGGCCGCACGGATCACCGCACAGCTCGGTGGCGGCCGGCGGGCCCAGTTGCTCACCGCGTTCGTGCTGGCGACCACGCCGATGGTGGTGCTCCAGGCGACCAGCACGCAGACCGACCTGATCTGCGCGGCCTGGGTGGCCTGCGCGGCGACACTGGTGCTGGACGGGGTGAGTCGACGGACCGGCTGGGGCACGCTACTCGGGCTGGGGGCGGCCACCGGGCTGACCGCTGTGACCAAGACCAGCGGCCTGATCGCTGTCGGCCCGCTGCTGGTGCTCTGGGGACTGGCCCAGTTGAGGCTGACTCGGAACGATCGATCGGCACCGGCGGGCCCGGCGAGACCCGGTGGGGGTCGGCGGTCCTGGCCGGTCGGAGGGCTGGCCCGCACCGTCGGTGGTTCGGTGCTGATCCTGGTGGTCGCGGCCGTGGTGGTCGGCCCGTTCCTGGCCCGGGTGACAGCCGAGTTCGGGCATCCGCTGGGGCCGCCCCGGCTGCGCGAGTCCATCCCGATGGAGCGGCACGACCCGGCGTCGATAGTGGTCAACGCGCTGCGGATCGGGCACACCGCGTTCGACACGCCGCTGGCGCCGCTGCGTCGGGCCGGGGCCGAGGTGATCATCAGCGGCGCCGAGGCGATCGGGGTCGACCCGCAGGACCGCGCGATCACCTTCGGGCGGGAACTGTTCCCGGAGCCCGCCTGGTATCCGGACGAGGACCGGGTGGCGTTTCCGCTGGCCGGAGCGTTGGCGGCGATCGGTGCGGTGATCGCGCTCGCCCGGCCACGGCGGGTCGCTCCCGAGCGGGCCGGGTCGCTGCGGGCGTACGCCGCTGTGGTGCTGACCGCCGTGCTGCTGCACACCGCGATGATCAAGTGGCAGCCGTGGGGCAACCGGCTGCTGCTCTACGCCGTGGTGCTCGCCGTGCCCCTCGCCGGCCTCTGGCTGGACGCACTCCTGCGTAACCGTGCGGGTGGGCGTCGAACGGTTGCCACAGTGGCCGCCGTCACCGTGCTGGCCACCTCGGCGCTGGCCGGGGTGCTCGCACTGTCGTACGGCTTCCCGCGCCGGCTGGTCGGCGCCGGCTCGGTCTTCACCACCTCGGACTGGGACACCCGGTTCCTGCGCCGCCCCCAGTGGGCCGACGAGTTCCGCTGGGCGGCGACAGCGGTCCAGGACAGCGGTGCGCGACGGATCGGGCTGGTGCAGCAGAACGACAACTGGGAGTACCCGTGGTGGCTGCTGCTGCGGCAGCCCGACGGCGGCTCACCGGACCTGGTGGCGTTGCAGTCGGTGTTGCCCGAACGACCACCGGCCGACCCCTCCTCGGTCGACGCGATCGTCTGCACCGGCAACGAGGCGGCCTGCGCCAAACTCGTCCCGGCCGGCTGGCGGCTGGAGTTCCGCGGCTACGTCGGCTACGCCCTGCCGCCCGGCCGCTGAATCAGAAGCCCGCCGCACCGCCGCCGGGCCGCTGAACCAGATGCCCGCCGCACCGCCGCCCGGCCCGCTGAACCAGGAGCCGGCCCATCGCCGTCGTGGCGCTGGCGCGGGGGCCCGGATAGTCCGATCCGGGCGGTTCTGCATCCCGCGCGCAAGGACCTGAAGCGCATTCACATCCGTTGATCCGCACGTTACCGTCTGGTAACTCAATCGACGTCCCGCGATTGAGCCGAAAGGAGTGCGTCGATGCCTGCAATTCCCGCCAGGCCCGAACGCGCGACCCGACGACGGGCCATCACCGTCGCCGTCGCCGTCGCCGCTCTCGTCCTACCGATGCTCGCCGGACCGGCCACCCCCGCCACCGCCGCCGACCGACCAACCGTCCAACCACTCCCCGCCAACCTCGAAGCCATCCGGGCCGCCGAGGCGACCGCCCTCTACGGCAGCCCGGCGATCCGCCCGATCGAGCAACGGCGTACCTCGTTGATCACCATGGGTGACAGCGAGATCTCCGGTGAGGGGGTCGGCAACTACGTCCCCGGCACCCACCAGGACGGCAACTGGTGCGACCGCTCGTACGACCAGGCGGTCTTCCGCACCGGCATCACGTCGGACGCGCAGTACAACATCGCCTGCTCCGGTGCCACCCCCTGGAACCTGATCGCCGGCGGCCCGACCCAGCACAACGAGCTGAACCAGGGCGACCACCTGGGCATCAAGGCGCGCAACACACACGTGAAGCTGATCTGGGTGGTGGTCGGCGCGAACGGCGACGGCACCATCCAGTTCGGTCCGGTCGCCACCGACTGCGCCGTCCGCCGGGTCTTCTTCCAGGGCGCCTGCTACCCCACCTACACCGACCAGTGGACGATCCGCACCGACGGCAGCCGGCAGGCCGTGGAGTCGGCGCTGACCGACATCCGGCAGACCATGACCAACGCCGGCTACCTGCTGTCGGACTACGAACTGGTGCTGATGTCGTACCCGAGCCCCGGCAGCCCCGACGTGGAGGACAACGCCAACTTCCCCGGCTGGTACTCCGGCGGTTGTCTGCTCTACCTGGCCGACGCGGCGTTCGCCCGGAACAAGGCGGTGCCGATGTTCGAGTCGGCGCTGCGCTCGGCCGCGGCGAACACCGGCACCCGCTACCTGGACGCCAGCCGGCTCTTCCACGGGCACGAGGTGTGCACCGACAACACCTCGGTCCGCGGCCTCTTCATCGAGGTCGGCATCTGGAACGAGAATGCCGCCCGACAGTCGTTCCACCCCAACGCCCGCGGGCACGGCATGTTCGCCCAGTGCATCACCCAGTTCTGGAACTCCGGGCAGACACGGGCGAGCTGCGTCGACCCGGCCAGCACCGGCGGTGGCGTGCTCTACCCGGGGCTGCTGGAGTTCAAGCAACTGCGCAACGTGGCCACCGGCACCTGTGTCGATGGCAAGGGGTACGACTCCCGCAACGGCACCGCGCAGCAGCCGTACTCCTGCCACGGTGGGCGTAACCAGGGCTTCTGGTACGACTCGGCCCGACGGTCGCTGCACTCGGAGCTGTCCCACGACCGTTGCCTGGACGTCGCCAACAGCTCGATGACCGCCAGCACCACCGTCAACATCTACGACTGCAACGGCACCGGCGCGCAGCAGTTCGTCTTCGTGGGTAACCAGATCAGGCCGGCGAGCGCCAACAACCTCTGCGTGGCGTTCGACAACCCGCTGCTGGGCAGCTCTCGCCTGCGGTTGGCGAACTGCTCCAGCAGCACCAGGCAGCAGTGGTCGTTCGAGGCCCGTACCGCCGCCAACCCGGTCGGCTACGGTCACGACGACTTCATCGGCTCCCGCGTCTACTGACGAGGGCAGGGGCCCTGGCGTCGGCCAGGGCCCCTTCGCTCACTTGGCGCGGGGTACGAGGACGAGCCGGGCCACGCCCTTGTCGCCGTCCTTCGCGCCGGCGACGCCGAGCGTCGCGCCGACATTCACCTCGCTCGGCTGCACCGTGGCCCGCCGCTCGACCACCCGCAGGTCGTCGCCGAAGGTCCAGGTCATGGTGAAGCCGTCGGTGGACTTGACGATCATCGAGTCGCCGTCGATCGCTGTCACCTCGCCGCGCTGCACGGCGACAGTCTGCGTACCGCCGTCCTTCGTCTTCACCACCGCCTCACCGTGCAGTGTGTTCTTGCGCAGCAGCACGCGGGCCTGGCGACGTTTGCGCCACTCCTCACCGCGCTTCTCCCGGGCCTTCTCCTGGGCGCTGGGGGACGCACCCGGCGTCGGCGTGGCCGGTGCGGCAACGGTCCGCACGTCCAGGTCGTCGGCGTCGAAGCCCATCGCGGTCAGCGCCTGACCCTCGACTCCCATGGCGGCGGCGACGTCGACGGCGACATCCCGGGCGGGCTGGCTGGCCACCTCGGCCGCGCCGCAGCCGCTGACGCCGAGCGCGACCGCCGCGAGCAGTGCCGTGGTGCCGGTGGCGATACCCCAACGTGGCATGACTCTTCCTCTCGTCAGTGGAGCCCTCAGCCTTCCCGGGAACGACGAGCGGAGCGTCAGGCCGATGTTCGGGTCAGGTAAGGATCACCGGGCAGGCGGACGGTGAAGGCGGCACCGCCCTCCGGCGCGTGCCCCGCGGCGATCTCCCCGCCCAACCGGCGGACCAGCCCGGCGGCCAGTGCCAACCCCAGTCCGCTGCCCACCTTGCGCACCCCCCGGTAGCGCTCGTGCAGCGCACCGCGTTCGAAGGCCACCGCCAGGTCGTCGTCGGTGAAGCCGGGCCCGCCGTCGCGAACCTCCAACACGCCGCCGTGCGCCGGGTCCGCGCCGGTCGGCCGGACCGCGAGCACCACCGGCGACCCCGGGGGTACGACCCGCAGCGCGTTCTCCAGCAGCCCGTCCAGCACCTGCCGGATCCTCCCCGGATCGGTGTACGCGGGCACCGGCCGACCGGGCGTCTCCACCCGGAACGGCACACCCACCGCCGCGCACCGACCGGACCAGGTCGGTTCCGCTTCCACCGCCAGTTGGGTCAGGTCCACCGGCACCGGTTCCAGGGGGAAGTCGGCGGCCTCCAGCCGGGCCAGTGCCAACAGGTCGCCGATCAGCCGGTCCAGGTGTTGGGCCTCGGCCAGCATCGTCCGACCGGTGTCCACAGTGTCGTCGGCGCCGAGCACCCCGTCGGCGAGCGCCTCGGCGTACCCCCGGATCGCTGTCAGCGGGGTGCGCAGCTCGTGCGAGACGGAGAGCAGGAACTCCCGCTGTCGGCCCTCGCTGGTGGCCAGCGCGGCAGCCAGACCGTTCAACGCCTTGGCCAGGTCGGCGACCTCGTCCGGCGACTCGACAGGCACCCGGACGGCACGGTCACCCGCGCGCAGCCGGGCGGCGGCGGTGGCCGCGACCCGGATCGGCCGGGCCAACCGACGGGCCAGCAGCAGCCCGGCCACCACACCGGCGGTCAACCCGGCCAGCAGCGGCAACCAGAGACTGAGCAGCACCCGGGCCCACAACCCGTTGGCCAGCGGACGGGAGAGCACCACCCCGTTGCCGCCGGGCAGGGCCCGACCCTCGACCAGGGCCCGCTCACCGTTGACCGAGCGGCGAGCCGACACGTTGCGGCCCTGCCCGATCCGCTGCACCACCCGGGGTGGCAGACCCGCCCGGTCGACCGCCCCACGGCGGATCAGGTACGCGTCGATGCCCTGGTCACGCAGTTGCTGGATGAGCCGTTCCTCGTCGGCGCTGCGACCCCGGTCGAGGCGGGTCCGCAGCACCTCGGCGGCGAGTCGGGCCTGGGCGGCGAGCGCCTCCTGCTCGCTGCGCTCCGCGCCACGGATCGCCAACGGCACCGCGACGATGGCGGTGACCAGCACCGACACCAACGCCACAGCGCAGGTGACGAGCACCGCGCGGGCGGTCAGCGTACGGCCGAGTCGGCTTCGTCGGGGTGCGGTGGGTGGGGCGGCGCCGACCACCGGCAGTGCCATGGTCGGCGACTCGACGTGCCCGGGGTGGTCAGGCATCGACCGCGTACCCGACGCCGCGATGGGTCCGGATCACACTCGCCGGGCCGAGCTTCGCCCGCACCTGGGCGACGTGCACGTCCACCGTCCGGGTGCCGGCGTGCGCCGCGTAGCCCCAGACTCCGGCCAGCAGCTCCTCCCGGGTGAAGACCCGGCCGGGCCGGGCCATCAGGTGGGCCAGCAGGTCGAACTCGGTGGAGGTGAGCTGCACCGGGGCGCCGGCGGCGGTGACCGTGCGGCGGGCCGGGTCGAGCGTCACCGGGCCGACGACACGTGGCCGGTCCGCGCCCTCCGGGCCGCCGGCAGATCGGCGCAGCACCGCCCGGACCCGGGCAACCAGCTCCCGGGGGCTGAACGGCTTGGTGACGTAGTCGTCGGCGCCCAACTCCAGCCCGACGATCCGGTCCACCTCGTCGTCGCGGGCGGTGAGGAAGATGACCGGGGTCCAGTCGCCGGCCTCGCGCAGTCGGCGGCAGATCTCGGTGCCGGGCAGACCCGGCAGCGCGATGTCCAGAACGCAGGCCACCGGGCGCAACCGGCGGGCCGCGCTCAGACCGGCCTCGCCGTCACGTTCCAGGTGGACGCCGAACCCGTCCCGGGTCAGGTAGAGCCGGACCAGGTCGGCGATGGCCGGCTCGTCCTCCACGACGAGGACGAGCCCGCGATGCGGTGGTTCGACGGTCACCGGCCCATGATTGCCGACTGGGAGGCCTCGGCGCGATCGGTGTGTGTTCGAGTTCGGTAAAGGCGGAGTGACGCCCGGGTCGGGGTCAGCTCACCAGGACGGAGCGAACATCCCGGGCCGGGCGGTGGCCGGTGCGTCACCGATGCTGGCGACGACCCGCGCGCCGGGCGGCCGTAGGCGGGTCCGGAACGCCTGGTTGAGCAACGCGTCGAGCTGCCAGACCTGCTTCGGGTGACTGGTCCGGATCAGGAACCGCTCACGGATCCCGTCGATCGCGGTGGCCGCCATCTCTACCGACTGCAGCCGCGGGTCCGGGCTCCAGGTGACGTTGCTCAGCTCGCGCAACTCGGTGTTGAGGTGCAGACGCAGTCGGTGCAGGAGCCGGGTCTGCTGGGTCACCACCAGGCGGCGGTGGGTGAGTAGCAACAGGTAGTCGCCGGTGACCGGGCGGTCGGGGCGGCTACAACGGGTGACCAGGATGGTGGCGTCACCGGAGCCGACGCAGCGCCGGAAGACCGGCATGTGCCGGCTCACCGTCTGCACGGCCAGGCCAGCCTCGGCGGCGGCCGGGAGGAACGTTCGGGAGAAGACGTCCATGACCTGCCCAACGACGCCCCCAGCAGGGTGACGTGGGTCACGCGGGATTTTTGGAAGTTCCACGCCGCCTGTCGCACTGCCTGTCCGACTTCCGACTCGGACGGATCATGGTCAGGAGTTCGGCTGAAGTGGACTGGCGGCGAACAGCTCCTCCAGCCAGCCCGGGACCGCGTCGGCGTACTCGGCGCGGGACTCCTCGGTAGTGTCCAGAGCCCGACGCCAGGAGAGCGACCGGCTCACCGGCCCCAGGCCGATCGCGAGGTCGGCGGCCTCCACGAGGGTCTGCCGGTCGTACCTGTCGGTCCACACCTCCAGGTACGCGTCTCGCAACCGCACCAGTTGGGCGTCGTGGGGGGCGAGCTTCCCGGCGTGCCCGATGGAACGCAGGGTCACCAGCAGCGTGCCGAACGGGTGCGCCACCGAGGCGTCGCCCCAGTCGAAGTACCGGTACCCGGCCGCGCCGGCGAACACGTTGCCGTCGTGCAGGTCGTCGTGTTGCACCGTCGCCGGAATGCCGAGGTCGGCGAGCCGGCGACACCGCTGCGCGTACGCCGGCAGCTCGGCCCGCAACCGCTCGTGCACCTCCGGACCGAGCCCGCCCTCGGCACCGATCAGCAGCGCCTCGTGATCGTCGAGCAGCTCGGCGAAGAGGCCGGCCAGCACCTCCGGACGCTGATCCGGCACGCCCAGGGCGACCAGCTCGTCGGCGCGCGACGCGCTCGCCAGTTGCAGCGCCGCGTACCCGGGCAGTGCCCGCTCCCAGTGCGCCAGGTCGGGGTCGCGGGCCAGCACGTCGCGCAACGACTCGCCGCCGTCGGGCAGCAGCGACCAGCCCTGCGCCGGGTCCACAGCGATCGGCGTCAGCACCCGGTCGGGCGTCAACTCGGCGAGCGCCGCGATCAGGACGGCCTCGTGCACGGTGCCCGGGTTGTTGGCCTTGAACCAGACCGGACCGTCGTCTGTGGGCACCCGCCACACCAGTGACCAGGGCCGCAGCCTCGGCTCCACCAGACCGGTCACCCGTCGGCCGGCCCGGCTCAGCTGCGCGTCGACCCAGGATCGGGCCCGCACCTGCCACTGCTCGCTGGACCAGTCGGGGGCGCGCTCACCGGCGATCGTCGTCACGCTGGGCACCTTAGGCGGCCGTTCCGCGTCGAGGCGAGGCGTTTTCCGCCCCGCGTCAGACCAGCTCGACGATTGTGGCGTTGGCCATGCCGCCGCCCTCGCACATGGTCTGCAGGCCGTAGCGGATGCCGTTGTCCCGCATGTGCTGGAGCATGGTGGTCATGATCCGGGCGCCGGAGCCACCGAGCGGGTGGCCGAGGGCGATCGCCCCGCCGCGCGGGTTGAGCCGCTCCGGGTCCGCCTCGGTCTCGGCCAGCCAGGCCAGCGGCACCGGGGCGAAAGCCTCGTTCACCTCGTACACCCCGATCTCCTCGATGCCCAGCCCCGCGCGGCGCAGCGCCTTCGCGGTGGCCGGGATGGGCGCTGTGAGCATGGCGACCGGGTCGTCGGCGGCGACCACGGCGGTGTGGATCCGAGCCAACGGGCGCAGGCCGTGTCGGCTGGCCCAGTCGGACGTGGTCACCGCGAGGGCCGCGGCGCCGTCGGAGATCTGGGACGCGGAACCGGCGGTCACCACGCCGTCGGCGCGGAACGGGGTGGCCAGCTCACCCAGCTTCTCCAGGGAGGTCTCCCGGCGGATGCCCTCGTCTGCGGCGAACTTCCCACCGTCGGCGAGCGGCACCGCTGCCAGCTCCGGGTCGAACGCGCCAGCGTCCTGCGCGGCTGCCGCCTTCTCGTGGCTGGCCAGCGCGAACTCGTCCAGTTGGGTGCGCGAGAGGCGCCACCGTTGGGCGATCAGCTCGGCCCCGACCCCCTGGTTGAACGGCAGCGGCGCGTCGTCGGCGAAGCCCTCGACGCCCCGGTAACGGGCGCGAAGCTGGTCACTGAAGGGCATGCCGCCGGCCACGCTGGAACCCATCGGCACCCGGGTCATCGACTCCACGCCGCCGGCGACCACCAGGTCGGCCTGACCGGAGAGCACAGTCGCGGCGGCGAAGTGCAGGGCCTGCTGGCTGGAGCCGCACTGGCGATCCAGTGTGGTGCCGGGCACCGTCTCGGGCCACCCGGCGGCGAGCACGCCGTTGCGGGCGATGTTCCACGACTGCTCACCGACCTGGGACACGCAGCCCCAGAAGACGTCGTCGACCTGGGCCGGGTCGAGCCCGGTGCGCTCGGCGAGGGCGCGCAGCACGTGCGCCGAGAGGTCGACCGGGTGGACGCTGGCGAGGCTGCCCTTGCGCCGCCCGACCGGGGTACGTACCGCGCCGACGATGACCGCGTCACTCATGTTTACTCCCCGGTAACTTGGGCTGCCCCGATCCTACGTCGTCCGGCGCCCACGGCACCGCCCCCAGGCCCTCCCGCGTCGATCATGGAGTAGTGGCGGGTAGAAGTTTCCACTTCGCACGATATGGGGGGCACCACAACTCCATGATCGACCCGCGCGAGGCTACGATCCGGCGGACCGCTGGCATGCTGGGCGGGTGGATGAGATCTCCCCGAACCGGCAGTGGCGGGTCCCGGCAAGCCTGCCGGCGGCAAAACTCGCCGGTGCGGTTCTGCTGATCGCGCTCGGGTTGCTCCTCGCCGACGGCGACGCGGTCCGGCTGGTGCTGGCCATTCTGGCCGCCGCCGTCCTGGTCGGCTGGGCGGTACGCGACCTGGTCGCACCGGTCCGGTTGGCGGTGGATCCGACCGGACTCACCGTCATCCACGGGTTCGCCGGCCGCCGGCTGCTGCCCTGGACGACCATCGAGGCGATCACGGTGGATCGTCGACCGCGGTTGGGGCTGACGTCCGAGGTTCTGGAGATCGACGCTGGCGAGTCGCTGCACCTCTTCGGCCGATTTGAGCTGGACACCACCCCGGAGGAGGTCGCCGCCGCGCTGCGGGCCGCCCGCCCGGTTACGTGAGCAACTGGGCAGTCCGGAAGAGCACCAGCGCGAGCAGAATCAGCAGGATCAGCGCCCCACCGGTGACCTGCACGAGCGTGCGCCGACCACGCGGCGCGTACGCGAGCACCAACGCCATCAACGCGCCGACCACAAGGCCGCCCAGGTGCCCGGGGATCGAGATGCCCGGCACGGCCAGCGTGAACACCAGGTTGATCACCAGGATCGGAATGATCCGGGAGATGTCCCGGCCCAACTTGCGCTCGATGATGATCAGCGCGGCGAACAGACCGAACACGGCCGTCGACGCGCCGACGGTGGCCGCCCGCGGGCTGCTGAACAGGTAGGCGGCCACGTTGCCGCCGAGGCCCGCGATCAGGTAGAGCGCGGCGAACCGCACCCGCCCGAGGTTGGCCTCCAACGACCGGCCGAGCACCCACAGCGCCCACATGTTGAGCAGCAGGTGGAGCACGCCGTAGTGCAGGAACATCGCCGTGACCAGCCGGTACCACTGGCCCTCGGCGATCCCGCCGAGCGTGTAGTCGGAGAGGTAGGCCCGGCCGAGCACCGCACCCCACTCGGTCAGCGGCGTGCTGCCACCCATCAGGCCGCCGAAGCCGGAGCCACCCACAGCCGCGTCCCCACCCCGCGCGGAGGCGATGGACACCAGCAGGAACAGCACGTTCACGGCGATCAGCGCCTTGGTGACATAGCCGTGCCGGCCGGCCGTACCGCCGCCGAAGGCGGTACGCGCCGGCCGGACACTGCGACGTCCCTCGTTGACGCATTCCGGGCACTGGTGCCCGACCGCGGCATCCCGCATGCAGTCCGGGCAGATCGGCCGGTCACAGCGGGAGCACCGGACGTAGGTCTCCCGGCCGGGGTGCCGGTAGCAGACCGGGGTGGTCGGCGGAGACTCGCTCACCGGGCCGACCCTCCGTCCAACACCACACGGTCTGCTGGCACCGGCCGTGCTCCGGAGCGCTCAATCATGCGAGCAAAGGTACCTCGCCAGTCGCTCAGGAAGCGGACCGCTCGATCTCGACCCGCTCGATGACGACGTCCTGGAGCGGACGGTCGCTCGGACCGGTCGGGGTGCTCGCGATCGAATCCACGATCTTCACCGACTGCTCGTCGGCGACCTGGCCGAAGATGGTGTGCCGGTTGTTGAGGTGCGGCGTCTGGGACACCGTGATGAAGAACTGCGAACCGTTGGTGCCCGGTCCGGCGTTCGCCATCGCCAGCAGGTACGGACGGTCGAACCGCAGCTCCGGGTGGAACTCGTCGGCGAACTTGTAGCCCGGTCCGCCCCGGCCGGTGCCGGTCGGGTCGCCCATCTGGACCATGAAACCGCTGATCACCCGGTGCGAGATGGTGCCGTCGTAGTACGGACCACTGCCCGGCTGACCGGTGCGCGGGTCGGTGTACTCACGGTTGCCCTCGGCCAGGTCGACGAAGTTGCGGACGGTCTTCGGCGCGTGGTTGGGGAAGAGCTCCAGCCGGATCGGGCCAGCGTTGGTGTGCAGGGTGGCGTAGATAGCCTCGGCCACGGGTACTCCTCACTCGTTGGTCAGTTCCATGCGGATCCTCCCATGTGCCCGATCTGGCATCGCGGAGGCATCCGAAGGTGGAGGATGACGAAGGAACAACTCCCAGGAGGTAGGACCGTGTTTGGATTCGGGCGGCGTAAGTCCCAGGGGCAGCTGGCAAAGGCCGAGCTGAACCAGAGCATCAGCCACCTGATGCTGGCAGCCAACCACGCCGCGAAGGGCGCCGGCGCGACCGTCGGCCCGCGGGTCCAGGTGGCCCGGGGTTACGTCGCACCGACCGCCGCGAAGGTACGCGACCGCGCGTCGACCGGCTGGGGGACGACTCTCACCACGCTGGCACCGCTGGCGGCGGCTGCTCGTGACGGCGCCGCGCAGGCAGGGCCGCTGACCAGGAAGGCCAAGTCGAAGACCATGCGGATCACCGGTAAGAAGAAGCAGCCGCGTCGTCGCGGCTCGATGATGACCGGCCTGTTGGCGGCGGGTGCCATCGCCGGCGTGGCCGGCGCTGTCGCGCTGCGTCGCCGCCGGGAGCAGCAGGAGTGGGCCGAGTACGACCCGACCCGCAGCACCCTGGAGCCGATGCGCGACGAGGTCGACTCGATCGAGGTACGTACGCCGTCCGCCGCCCGAGGGTCCGACGGGTCCGCCATGTCCGGCGCGGCGATGACCGGCGCGGGCAGCTCGGCGGTGGCCGGCGGCTCCAGCGCCAGCACCACCGCCCCGGCCAAGCAGACCGGTGTCCGCCCGACCGACAAGGTCCCGTCGGTCGCCGAGGGCGCCACCGACGTCTCCGGTCGGCCGACCGACGACCTCACCAAGGCGCTGGGCAAGGACACCGCCCGCACCAACGGCCGCCGCTGACGTCAACAGCAGCGCATCGGGCGCCGGCGAGTGGGTCCACCCACTCGTCGGCGCTTTCGCGTGCGCGGCGCTATCGCAGGATCAGAGCCAGCCGTTGCGGCGGAACCAGCGGTAGAGGGCCAGCGAGACGCCGAGCATGAGGGCCAACACCACCGGATAGCCGTAGGTCATCTTCAGCTCGGGCATGTTGTCGAAGTTCATCCCGTAGATGCCGGCGATGGCGGTCCAGACCGCGGCGATACCGGCCCAGGCAGCGATCTTGCGCATGTCGTTGTTCTGGTCGACCGTGACCTGGGCCAGCCGCGCCTGGAGGATCGAGTTCAGCAGGTCGTCGTAGGAGTTCACCTGCTCCACGGTGCGGCTCAGGTGGTCCTGTACGTCCCGGAAGTACTTGCGGATCTCCTTGGGCACGTCCCGGTTGACCTGGGAGGTCAGCGTCATCAGCGGCCGCTGCAACGGCACCACCGCCCGCTTGAACTCCACCAGCTCCCGCTTCATCTGGTAGATCCGCTGGATCCGCCCGTGGCCGTGCCGGTCGAAGACCTCGGCCTCCAGCATGTCCAGGTCGTCCTCGATCTGGTCGGCCACCTCCAGATAGAGGTCGACCACCCGGTCGGTCACCCCGTACGCCACAGCCCACGGGCCGTGCAGCAGCAACTCCTGCTTGGTCTCCAGGTCGGCGCGGATCGGGGCGAGCCGGCAGGCATCGCCGTGCCGGACGCTGATCACGAAGTTCGGGCCGATGAAGAGCATCACCTGCCCGGTCTCCACCACCTCGGAGTTCTCGGTCAGCTCGGTGTGCTCGCAGTAGCGGGCGGTGCGCAGCACCAGGAAGACGACGTCGCCGAACCGCTCCAGCTTGGGGCGCTGCTCGGCCTTGACCGCGTCCTCGACCGCCAGCTCGTGCAGGCCGTACGTCTCCGCGATGGCGGTCATCTCGGCCAGCTCCGGCTGGTGCAGACCGATCCAGACGAAGCCGTGCTCCTCGCGGCGGGCAGCGGCCAACGCCTCCGCGTAGGTCCAGTCGCCGGGCTGCCGCTTGCCGTCGACGTAGAGCGCGCAGTCGACCACAGCGCTGCGACCGGTGCCCGTGCCCGTCGGGGCCGGCACGGGCGGCGAGCCGTCGGCGTTGAGGATCCGGGTCATCGCCCGGACCGGGGAGGGCCACGCCCGAGGTCGTAACACCCGACCGGTGGTCGACGGTGCCGTCCGGTCCCGCTCTGTCCGATCCGTCATCGCGTCACCTCCCGCGCTCGGCTGCGGCTTGCAGGCTACGCCGATCGCGGTCGAGGACCGGTGTGACGGCGGTCGCGTGGGGGCGGCGCCGGGCGGGCCGGGCCGCATCGGGGGGTGTGCGGGGGACGACACGGCCCACCCGGCACCTGTGGGGGCGGGAGGTTGTGCTGCCGCGTCAACCCGGCGGGGCCGGCCCGGAGGCCGGGCGGTGTGTCTCCGCAGCTGGCGGGGTGACGCTCGCAGCATTGTGGGCCAGCCGGCCGCCCGGAGGGGAGCCCCGGGACGGCCGGCATCGTCGTTCTGTCAGGAACCCGACAGTTACGTCAGCTGCGGACGGCCTCGACGGCCGAGGCGAGCCGCCGGACACCCTCGTCGATCTTGTCGGCGGTCACCGCCGAGAAGGCCAGTCGGAGAGCGTGCCGCCCGCCGTCCAGCACGAAGTCACTGCCCTTGACCACGGCGACCCCACGCTCGGCCGCCGCCGGGGCGAGCCGGTCGACAAGCACGTCCTCCGGGAACTCCACCCAGAGGAAGTAGCCTCCGTCGGGCTCCACGAACCGAGCCTGCGGCAGGTGCCGGCGCAACGACTCGGCGAGCACCTGGGCCCGCTCGCCCAGCGCCGCCCGGACCGTCTCGATCGAGCGGTCGATGTCACCGGAGACGCAGAACTGGTGCACGATCGCCTGGGACACCATCCCGGGGGAGATGTAGAGGCTCGTCGCGTTCTTCGCGATGGAGGCGATCAGGTCGGCCGGGCCGACCAGGTAACCGACCCGCACACCCGGGCAGACCGTCTTGGTGAAGCTCGACGCGTGCACCACCACGTTGCGGGTGTCCAGCGAGAGCATCGACGGCAGCGCCTCACCACGGAAGCGGATGTCCGCGTACGGGTCGTCCTCGAAGATCGTGAACTCGTACTCGGCGGCCAGGTCGAGGAGCTCCCGGCGCTTCTCCAGGGACAGCGTCATGCCGGCCGGGTTCTGGTAGTTGGGGATGACGTGCGCGAGCCGGGGGCGGACCCCGGACTCCAGCAGCTTGCGCAGCTCGGCAGTGTCCAGGCCATCCGGCTGGACGGCGATGCCGTGCAGCTCACTGCCCATCCGCTGGAGGTTCAGCAGCGTCCGGTCGTACGTCGGGCGCTCCACCACCACCGCGTCGCCGGGGCGGACCAGGTGGTCGAAGAGGAATGCGTCGGCCTGAAGCGACCCATTGGTGACCAGCACCTGGTCGGCCTCGACCCCGTGCTTCTCGGCGATCCACTTTCGCAGCGGAAGGTACCCGACGGAGGTGCCGTACGCCGTCACCCCAGCGGGGTCGGCGTCGAAGGCGCGGACGGCGGCGGCCTTGAGCCCCTCGACATCGACGATGTCCAGCGAGGGAGCCCCACGGGCAAAGGAGATCAACTGCTCGGCGGTCATGGATGTTGAGCGTACGGGCGGCGGCGGGGGACGCGCGGTCGGCACGGCGATGTCCGCATCCTGAGCCACCGGGTCGGGTGACCCCACTGGGCCGGTCGGCGGCAGATCAGACCGGAAGGGCGAGCGCGTCGTGCTGCGCGGCCCGGGAAAGTCCCTCCAGCTGCACGCCGAGCGCGTCGAGGAGCTGACTCCAGTCGAAGTAGGAGCGCCAGGCGGTGATCCGACCCTTGCGGGCCCGGACCACGTCGGCCACCTCCCAGCTCACCAGCCGGCCGGTGGGCGCGACGGTGCCGTACGGCGAATGCAGGGTGCCGGTGTGGGTGCCGGTCAGCCGCAGCTCGACGGCGGCGCCACCGCCCGTGCGGACCGCGCCCATCGGGTCGACCCGCAGATCCGGAAAGGCGCCGGTCCAGGTACGCAGCAGCGCGGGCAGCTCGATCGGACGGACCGTCACGCCCGGCATGGCGTAGAACGCCTCCGGGGCGTAGAGATCCGGCAACCGGGCCACGTCCCGACGCAGGAGCATGGCGTACTGCTGCTCGACCAGCCGCTCCGCGTCGCGCATCGGGACCTCCCCCACGGGCCACGGCATCTCCGCGCCCGCAAGGGATGTCTACCCATCGCTCCGGCCCCGCACACCACAGTCGGTCAGGTAGTGGCGACCGCCTGGCTCTCCGACCAGACCCGCATGATGTCCCGCACGGAGATCACGCCGGCCACCTCCCGGCCGTCCAGCACCACCAGGTGCCGGAATCCGCCCCGGGCCATCGCGGCGGCGGCCTCGGCCACCGTCCACTCCGGCCCCGCGTAGACCACGTCCCAGGTCAGGTGGGCGCCGGTGCGTTCCACGTCGCAGTCGAGGCCGGCGCCGATGGCCTTCAACACGTCACGTTCGGTCATGATCCCCACGCCCTCGGAATCCGGGTCGATCACGACCGCCGACCCGACACCGCGGGCCGACATCATCCGGGCCGCCTGGCGGAGCGTGTGCTCCGGACCGACGACGAGGACCTGGCTGGACATCGCATCCCGTACCTGCATCACACATCACCCCTTTGGGACGGTGGCATTCGGTACGGACATGGTGGTCGGTGGATGTTTCCGGGACAAGAGCGGCATCGCACAAGCTGCGGACGCTGGCTACTGTCGGATGGTGTCCACCGAGCCCCTGCGCTGCGCCGGCGCGCTGATCGTCGACCATGACGGCCGCATCTTCTTTCAGCGCCGCTCACCACACCGACGCCTGTTTCCCAACTGTTGGGACATCGTCGGTGGCCACGTGGAGCCGGGCGAGGACATCGACGAGGCACTGCGCCGGGAGATCACCGAGGAGACCGGCTGGGTCCTCTCCCACGTCCTGGGGCAGGTGGGCGAGTACAGCTACGTCGGCGACGACGGCCTGACCCGGACCGAGTACGACTTCCTGGTCCGCGTCGACGGTGACCTCGACCGCCCGATGCTCGAGGCCGGCAAGCACACCGAGTACCGCTGGCTGGCCGAGCACGAGGTGACAGTGCTCGACGAGCACCGCGACGTCAACGACGGGCTGATCCGGCGGATCGCGGAGGAGGGCTTCGCCGTCCTGCGGTCGATCGGTCTGTGAACGCCGTCGAACTCGCGCCCCACCGGATCGCCGGGCTGCTCGCACCGGCAGTGGACCGGACCTTCCGCGCCGGCATCCTGGCCGGCCGCGACGGTGGTGGCGCCGAGTTGTCCCAGCGCTACGGCGGAGTCACCGCCACTGGCTTCCTGGTCGACCTGCGCACCCGGCTGGCCGCACCCGGTGGCACCGTCGACGGGCCCGGCTTCGCGGCGATCACCCGCTACCAGGACCCGGTCGCCTGCCGGCGGACTGTGGACAAGCAGGTGGCCCACGGGATGATCTACCGCGGCACGGACGGCGCCCTGTCCGCCACCGAGCGGGGCGCCGCCTTCCTCGCCGAGCTGTACCAGGTGCACGCCGAGGTCACCGAGGAGTTGTGGGCCGGCCACGACGACCGGGTGGCACGGCTGGTGGCCATGCTCGGCCGACTGCTGTCGTACGCCCTGGTGCTGGCCGACGAGGAGGCGAACCCGGTCGCCTCCTCCTTCGCCGCGCTGGCGCCCCCCTACGAGCCGGACGGCACCCCGTCGGGCGTGCTGCTGCTCAACCGGCTCAGCACCCTGCGACACCACCGGGCCGACGCGCACGCCGCCGCCTGGACCGCCGCCGGGCACACCGCGTCGAGCATCGCCGCCCTGCCAGCCGGTCCCGAGCGGCTCGCCATCGAGTTGGAGACCGACCGGCGGGCCGCCGGCCCGTACGCCGTGCTCAGCGCGGAGGAGCGCCTGATGATGCTCGCCGACCTGGCGGCCTTGCCCGGCTGACCCGGTTGGCCGGAGCGGCGCACCCGGCCGGCGCTATCCTCCACCGGTGACGGGAGCAGGACTAGGGAGGATGTCGCGATGATCGGAATGGTGCTCGCGGCCGGAGCGGGACGACGGCTGCGCCCGTACACCGACACCCTGCCCAAGGCGTTGGTGCCGGTGGACGGCGAGACGACGATCCTGGACATCGCGCTGGGCAACCTCGCCGAGGTCGGGCTCACCGACATCGTGATCGTCGTCGGCTACGCGGCGGACGCGGTCCGCGAGCGGCAGGCCGACCTGGAGAAGCGGTACGGGGTCACGCTCACCCTTGTGCACAACGACAAGGCCGAGGAGTGGAACAACGCCTACTCGCTCTGGCTCGCGCGGGAGTACTTCGCGCGCGGGGTGCTGCTTGTCAACGGGGACACAGTGCACCCGGTGAGCGTGGAGAAGACCCTGCTCGCCGAGCGTGGCCCGGGCATCCTGCTGGCCGTGGACACCCTCAAGCCGCTGGCCGAGGAGGAGATGAAGACCACCTTCGACGCCGCCGGCCAGCTCACCCGGATCACCAAGATCATGGACCCGGGCGAGGCGTACGGGGAGTACATCGGCGCGACGCTGATCGAGCCGCAGGTCGCCGACGCGCTCGCCGACGCGCTGGAGGCGACCTGGCGACGGGACCCGAACCTCTACTACGAGGACGGCTACCAGGAGTTCTCCGACCGGGGCGGGGAGGTGCGGGCGGCGCCGATCGGTGACGTCCCGTGGGTCGAGGTCGACAACCACGCCGACCTGGCCCGCGCGCGGGAGATCGCGTGCCTCTACTAGCTCGGAGCGTCCTCACCCCGCTGCACATCGACGTGCGACGCGGGGCGGTCGCCGACCTGGGCGCGATCCTGGCCGACGGGCGGATCTCCTCCGGGGGCGACGTCGCTGTGGTTGTCGGCCCGGGTCAGGGTGCCCAGATCGCTGAGCTGATCCGACCGTCGCTGCGTTCGGCGGACGTGTTCACCGTCTCCGGCGGGACGCTGGACGCCGCCGACGACCTGGGCGGCAAACTCCGCGCCCGGTCCTACGACGCGGTGGTCGGCATCGGCGGCGGCAAGACCATCGACGTGGCCAAGTACGCGGCGACCCGCCGAGGGCTGCCGATGGTGTCGGTGGCGACCAGCCTCGCCAACGACGGGATCGCCTCCCCGGTGGCCAGCCTGATCACCGACGGGATCAAGGGCTCCTACGGCGTACACATTCCGATCGGTGTGATCGTCGACCTGGACTTCGTGGAGAGCGGCCCGGACCGGCACAACCGGGCCGGCATCGGCGACGTGATCAGCAACATCAGCGCGCTTGCCGACTGGGAGCTGTCCCGACAGGTACGCGGTGAGCCGGTCGACGGGCTGGCCGCCTCGCTCTCGCGGGCCGGCGCCGAAGCGGTGCTCAACCACCCCGGCGACATGAGCGACGACGCCTTCGTGATCGTCCTCGCCGAAGCGTTGATCTCCAGCGGCCTGGCGATGGCTGTCGACGGCACCAGCCGTCCGTGCAGCGGCGGCTGCCACGAGATCATGCACGCTGTCGACTCGCTCTTTCCGGGGACCGCCTCGCACGGCGAGCTGGCCGGGCTGGGTGCGCTGTTCTGCACCTGGCTACGCGGAGATCTCCGCCGCTTCGGGGAGATGTCGGCCTGCCTCGCCCGGCACGGTCTGCCCCGGCTCCCCGCCGAGGTGGCGCTCACCGACGACCAGTTCATCGAGGCGGTGCAGTTCGCGCCGCGTACCCGGCCGGACCGGTACACCATCCTCGAACACCTGGCACTGTCGCCTACCGAGACCCGGGAGCGGCTGGCAGACTACGCCGGTGCAATCCGCGACCAGCTTGGCTGACCCCCGTCCCACCGTCGCCGACTTCCACCGGGTGAACCGGGGCGGCGGCCTGTTCAGCGAGTCGATCAGCCAGTGGCTGGGGGCCGTGTTCGCGCTCGTCGCCCAGCGGCTCGGGCTGCGACCGACAGCGTTGACTATCACCAACCTGGTGCTCGGGCTGGCCACCTCGGTCACCGTGGTGGCGCTCGCCGGCCCGGTCGCCGCCGGGGACGTACCGGCCTGGGTGGTCGGCCTGCTCGCCCTGGTCGGCTGGCAGGTGGCGTACTCCCTGGACTGCGCGGACGGGCAGCTGGCCCGGGTGACCGGCCAGGGCAGCGCGGCCGGCGCGCGCGTCGACGTGCTCTGCGACGTGGCCGCGCAGATCGCCCTGGTGGCAGCGCTGGGCGCCACCGCCGTGGCGCAGGAGCCGGGCACGCCGACCTGGCTCGTGGCGACCTTCGCGGGCACCTGGATGGTCAACCTGGTGACGTCGGTGATGCAGGCCGGCCCGAACGCGGCCAGCATGGTCACCTCGACCTCGCTGCCGGTGCGCCTGGTGAAGCTGGTCCGCGACTACGGCGCGGTGATCTTCGTGGCCGCCGTGGTGCTCGCCGTGGCCCCCGCGCTGGTCCTCTGGGTGATGGTCGCCTTCACCATCGTCAACGGGGGCTTCCTGCTGGCCAGCATCGCCTTCTCCGCCCGCGCCTCCCTCCGCTGACCCCCGCCCCCGCGCGACCTTCAGGCTCGCCGATCATGGAGTAGGGGTCCGGGCCAGGCCCGCGTAGATGTCGATGAGTCGCTTGGTGACCACGTCGGGGTGGAAGGTGCGCTCGTAGCGGGCGCGGGCTCCCAGGGTGAGCCCGGACGCACCGGCGCGGGCGACCGGCAGGGCGGCCGCGAGCGCGGCCGGTTCCGGGGCGACCACCCAACCGGCCTCGCCCAGACCGATCCCCGCCGGCATGGCTGACCCGCCGCCGCCCCCGGCGACAGCGGAGGCGATCTCGGCGGGCCCGGTGCCGGCGGGCTCGTGCGGAGCGTCGGCACCGACCAGGTACGGAATGCCGCCCAACGCCGTCCCGAGCACGGGTCGGCCGTTCGCCAACGCCTCGATGATCACGGTGGGCAGCACGTCGTGCCACATCGCGGCGGCGATCACCACAGCGCTCGCCTCGACCGCGGCCTGCACGCCGGCCCGGTCGAGCTGACCGAGGTAGACCACGTCGGGTCGCTCGGCGGCGGCTGCCTCCACGAGCGGGCGCAGCTCGCCGTCACCGGCCACCCGCAGCGTGCCCAGCGAACCCACCGGGTGCCGACGCCAGGCGTCCAGCAGCAGGTCGACGCCCTTCTCCGGGGAGAGCCGGGCCATGTAGAGGAACCCGTCACCCAGCGGCGCCGGCCGACCGGGATCGGGGACGGAGTTCGGCTTCACCACGATGCGTTCGTCGGGAATGCCGTAGTCGCGGAGGTGATCGGCGATGGCCGAGGTGAGCGCGATGTACCGGTCCACCGAGCGCCAGGTGCCCCGGTGCACGGCCAGGGTGGTCGCCATCAGCGCGCTCTGCACCGCCGAGTCGCGGTAGCAGCGGTGCTTGATCGCGGGCACACCCAACGCCCGACCCTTGCAGTCCTGACAGATCACGCCGTCGCGGAAGTAGATCCCCGACGAGCAGACCTGACGGTAGTTGTGCACCGTCTGCACCACCGGCACGCCGTGCCGGTGCGCGGTCCGCACCACCCAGGGCGAAATCAGGGGGTACGGGTTGTGCAGGTGCAGAACGTCCGGTCGGTGCTCGGTGAGCAGCCGGCTCAGGTCGTGCTGGGCGCGCGGTGCCCAGATCGGCGAGATCGGCAGCAGCGCCTTCGCCGACTTCGACATCGACGGGATCTCGTCCGAACTGCGGATGAAGGGCAGCACTTCGACGCCAGCGGCGGTGAGCTGGGCGATCTCCGAGTCGACGATCGTGTTCTCACCGGAGGGCTGGGCTTCCCGGTACCGGTTGTGTGCCACCACGATTCTCACGGAGCTTGCCTCTCGTTCGCGATTGCGGGACTCGCAAGCTCATTCCTCACGCTCACGGGAAAGAAGGCTACCGTTGTGTCGTGCCCGAACTACCGGAGGTTGAGGCGCTCGCGGGTTACCTGCGTCAGCGCGCGGTGGGGCGGCGCGTCGATCGGCTGGAGATCGCCGCGATCAGCGCCCTAAAGACGTACGAGCCGGCGCCGACCGAGGTCGCCGGCCGGGCGGTTGTCGACGCCAGTCGGCACGGAAAGTTCCTCGACGTCCTCTTCGAGGGCAGCCTGCACCTGGTGGTGCATTTGGCGCGAGCGGGCTGGCTGCACTACCGGGAGGCGTTCCCCGCCACCACCCCGCTGCGTCCGGGCAAGGGCCCGATCGCGGTGCGGGTACGCCTGGACGACGGTTCCGGCTTCGATCTCACCGAGGCCGGCACCCAGAAGAAGCTGGCCGCGTATCTGGTCACCGACCTCGCGACGGTCCCCGGTGTGGCCAAGCTGGGCCCGGACGCGCTCGCCGCGGATCTGCCTCTCTTCGCCGAGCGGCTGCGGAGCAGGCGGGGGCAGGTCAAGGGGGTGCTGACCGACCAGTCGGTGCTGTCCGGGGTGGGCAACGCGTACTCCGACGAGATCCTGCACGCCGCGAAGCTGTCCCCGTTCGCGATCACCGATCGGCTCACCGACGCCCAGATCGCCACTTTGCACGCCGCCACCCGACAGGTCCTCGGCGACGCGGTCGAGCGGTCCCTCGGTCAGCGGGCCGCGGAGCTGAAGGGCGAGAAGCGCTCCGGGCTGAAGGTGCACGCCCGCACCGGGCTGCCCTGCCCGGTCTGCGGTGACACTGTGCGCGAGGTGTCGTTCGCCGACTCCAGCCTCCAGTACTGCCCCACCTGCCAGACCGGCGGCAAGCCGCTCGCTGACCGTCGGTTGTCTCGCCTCGTACGGTGAGTAATGGCACTTCAGGGCTACGGAGCGGAATCTCCCTCAGTGAGCGGAAGCTCCGGTCCGCCCTTCTCGCCACGCGCGCATCCATCGGTATAGTGGCCCGGTCCCCGGCTTCTGAAATGGTGCGGAGCCGGCCAGATCCCGCCAGCACCGTCGGTCGCCAATCTCCTTCGGGGCGACGACCGGTCGGAGCCAGCGTGGGAGACTGGGACGGTGGGCGACCCGGGCCTTCACGCCGAGTGAGCGGCCCGTGTCATGCGGGAGGACATGGGTGAGGTGACGGCAAGCCTCCAGCGCCCGGTAACCAACGAAGGCCGGAGCAGACTCGTGCGGCACGTCGACAGCTTCGAGATCCAGCCGCCGACGCCGCCGTCCCACAACGGCGTCCCTCGGTCGGCTTGGACGAGGGCGCGACGCCGTGTCTCCCGCTGGCACCGCCCCTACATCGCGATCCTGCTGCTGCTCGACTTCGGCGCCGCGGCGTTCGCCAGCTGGATCGCGATCCAGCTCTTCGACCAGGCTGCCTCCGGGTTCTCCGGCACCCAGCAGGACCCGACGTGGTTCCACACCGTCTCCTACCTGCTGCTCCCGCTCGGCTGGGTGGTGATCCTCTGGAGCAACCGGGCCTACGACCGGCGCTACCTGGGGCTCGGCCCGGACGAGTTCAAGCGGGTGATCCGGGCATCGGTGACGGTGGCCGCGAGCGTCTCCTTCCTCGCCTTCTCTACTGTCACCCAGCTCTCCCGGTTCACAGTCGGCACGGCGCTGGTCGGCGCGACGCTGTTGATCCTGTGGGGCCGTTTCGTGGCCCGGTGGGCGCTGCACTACATCCGGCGGCGGGCCGGCCAGGCCGCTCACCGGATGGTGCTGGTCGGCACCCTGCCCGAATGCCTGGAGGTCTACGCGGCGGTCACCCGCAGCCCGGCCGCCGGGCTGATGCCCGTCGCCATCCACATCACCGACGGGTACGCGGCGGCCCGAGGCATGCCGACCCCGGTTCCGGTGTACGCCGGACGCGACGTCCTGGCCCTGGTCCGTGAGGTCGGTGGGGACACGATCGCCGTCTGCGGGTCGGCCAGCGCGGAGCCGGGCGAGTTGCGCCGTCTGGCCTGGCAGTTGGAGGGCTCCGGCGTCGATTTGGTGGTCGCCCCGCAGCTCACCGACATCGCCGGCCCTCGGGTGCACATCCGGCCGATCGAGGGTCTGCCGCTGCTGCACGTCGAGGAGCCGACCCTCTCCGGGCCGGCGCTGCTGGCGAAGAACCTGATGGACCGGGTCGCCGCTGGTCTCGGCCTGCTGCTGCTGGTTCCGCTCTTCCTGGCCATCGCCGTGGCGATCCGGATCTCCGACCCCGGGCCGGTCTTCTTCCGCCAGCCCCGGGTGGGGCACGAGGGGCGCACGTTCCGGGTGTGGAAGTTCCGGACAATGTACGTCAACGCCGAGGACCGGCTGGCCAGCCTTGTCGATCGGAACGAGACCGACGGCATGCTGTTCAAGATGAAGGAGGACCCGCGGGTCTTCCCGGTCGGTCGCTTCCTGCGGGCCACGTCGCTGGACGAGCTGCCGCAGCTGATCAACGTGCTGTGGGGCGAGATGTCGCTGGTCGGGCCCCGCCCGCTACCGGCCGACGACGGCGACTTCCTGGGTGACGTGCGGCGCCGACTGTTGGTCCGCCCCGGCATGACCGGGCTGTGGCAGGTCTCCGGCCGCTCCGATTTGTCCTGGGACGAGTCGGTCCGACTGGACCTCTACTACGTCGACAACTGGTCGCTCGCGTACGACCTGAGCATCCTGTGGCGCACCGTCGGGGTGGTGCTCGCCCGCAAGGGCGCGTACTAGAGGGTTGGCGCGCCGGCTCGCAGGGGCGAGGATCGCTGCGTGGCTGCCAACCTCTCCGCCGTGGTCGGCGTCGTCTCACTCGTCACCGCGCTGACCGCAGCCCTGCTGGCGGTGCTGCGGCTACGAGCCCGCCGTGGCATCGCCACGGCCACCCAGCGGGCCACCTACGAGGTGCTGCACACCGCCGGCCTGGCGGCCGAGCCGCTGCGTGCGGGGTTGAGTGAAGCGGGCGCGGCGAAGGCCGTACGGCATCTGCGGGCGCTGGTGGGCGCGGTCGGGCTGGCGCTCACCGACGCCGACCGGTTGCTGGCCCTCGACGGGCGCGGCACCCACCACGGAGAGCAACTGCTAGCGGCGGCCCAGCGGACGGTGGACAGCGGCCGCTCGACGGTGCTTGGTGAGCAGGAACTGCACTGCGATCGGGTCGACTGCCCGGTCCGCGGGGCGGTGGTCGCGCCGTTGCTGGCGGCGGACGGCCGGGTGGTGGGCGCGCTGGTGGCGGTCGCCGACAGCCCGCCACCTCCGGGGTTGGTGCAGGCCACCCTCGAGACGGCGCACTGGGCTGGTAACCAGCTCGCCCTGGCCGAGCTGGACTCGTCGCGGGAGCGGCTGGCCCGCGCAGAAATCCGCGCGTTGCGGGCGCAGATCAGCCCACACTTCATCTACAACGCGCTGACCGCGATCGGCTCGTTCGTACGCACCGACCCGGAGCGGGCCCGGGAGCTGATCCTGGAGTTCGCTGAGTTCACCCGGTACTCGTTCCGGGCGCACGGGGAGTTCACCACGCTGGCCGAGGAGCTGCGGTCGATCGACCGCTACCTGACCATCGAGCGGGCCCGGTTCGGCGACCGGTTGCAGGTGCGGTTGCAGATCGCACCGGAGGTCCTGCCGGTGACGCTGCCGTTCCTCTGCCTCCAGCCGCTCGTGGAGAACGCGGTTCGCCACGGGTTGTCCCGCAAGCCGGGCACGGGCATGGTGAGCATCGAGGCCCGGGACGCGGGAGCCGAATGCCACATCACGGTGGAGGACGACGGAGTGGGAATGGATCCGACCACGCTGACCGCCGGCATCGCCGAGCTGGCCCGCGGCACCGGCGACCCGGGCGACGACACGGGCCAGCACGTCGGCCTCTCCAACGTCGACGAGCGGTTGCGCTCGGTCTTCGGTGACCGGTTCGGCCTGGTAGTGGAGACCGGGTTGGGCTCGGGCACGAAGGTGAGCATGCGGGTGCCGAAGTTCCACCCGGGCGTGCGGGCAGGGTCGTGAGCGAGCGGACCGGGACGGGTGCGGTGAACGCTTCCGGTTTCTTGCGCGTCCTCGCTGTGGACGACGAGCCGCCCGCCCTCGACGAGCTGGCGTACCACCTGCGGGCCGACCCCCGGGTGGCCCGCCTGCACACGGCCGGGGATGCCACCGAGGCGCTGCGGCTGCTGCGCGACGGCGACGTGGACGTGGTCTTCCTGGACATCCGGATGCCCGGCCTGGACGGCATGGAGCTGGCCCGGGTGTTGCGCCGCTTCGCCCGGCCACCGGCGATCGTGTTCGTCACCGCGTACGACGACGGCGCGGTGGACGCCTTCGACCTGGGCGCCACCGACTACGTGCGGAAACCGGTGCGTGCCGATCGGCTCGCCGAGTCGCTGCGTCGGGTGATCGGCTCGCGGGTGGTGCCGTCGCACCCGGCGGCGCTGGCCCGCGCCGAGGAGGACCCGACCATCCCCATCGAGTTGGCCGGCACCACCCGGATGCTGCCCCGTTCGGCGGTGCGCTGGGTGGAGGCGCAGGGCGACTACGCCCGGTTGCACACAGCGGACGGGTCGCACCTGGTGCGCGTCTCGCTGGCCACGCTGGCGGAGCGCTGGGCCGATGCCGGTTTCGTCCGGGTGCACAGGTCGTACCTGGTGCAGTTGAAGTTGATCGCGGAGTTGCGCCTGGTCAACTCCGGCTACGTGGTGGTGATCGACTCGACCGAGCTGCCGGTGAGCCGGCGGCACACCCGGGAGCTGAAGGACAAGCTGGTCAGGGCCGCGAAGCAGGATTGGAGTCGCTGAGCCGGGAATGGGAGCAGCCCTACCGTACGTTGTACGCTAAGCCGTACGACTTCCGGGAGGCTTGCCGTGACCGAGACCCTGTTCGACGCTGAATCCGAGTTCGACAGCCAACTCGACCGACTGGTGCAGCTCGGCTACCCCGCCCTCGCCGGGCTGACCGAGAACGCCTTCCGCGACCTTGTTGCGCCACTGCGCGCCAGGGCGGTCGAGGGCACCGCCGGCCTGCCCGCACCCACCGACGCCCGGGTGCCGTTCCTGCTGGTCACCACCCGGGACCTCATCGGTGTGCCGGAACGGGTGGAGGTGACCACCCTGGCCGGCAAGAGCAAGCCCGGCGTCGTCGACCAGAACTTTGCCGAGGACGACCTGCCCCGCTTCGACCCGATCAAGGAACTGGAGGTGCCCGCCGGTCCGGCGTACCTGCTCTTCGAGGTCGACCGGGGCGAGGAGTACCGCAACCTGGCACCCGCCACGGCCATGGAGGGGATCACCGCCCAGGGTCGACTGCCGCTGAGCATCGACGAGGGGCTCGCCTTCATCACGCTGCACCCGGCCGCGTTGGCGAGCAACAGGTGCTTCTCGCTGGTCGGCTCCCGGTGCGGCGACAAGCGGGTGCCGGCGCTGTGGATCAGCCAGGGCGCACCCAAGCTGGGCTGGTGCTGGTACGGCAACCCGCACACCTGGCTCGGCTCCGCCTCGGCCCGGCCGGAGCGCGTCGGCCTGGAGTGACCGCGGGCCGACGATGATCGACTCGGGTTCCTGGAAGTCGGGCCATCCCACCGGTCCGGACGGCCCGACTTCCAGCACCTCGGTCGGTTGTCCACAACGAGCCTCCGGAGTTCCCACACGCCAACCGGCATGATCCCCGAGTTATCCACAGCCGTGACCGGTTCTCCACAGGTTATTCACAACGCAAACCACTGATCTCCACGGCCGCTCCCTACAGTCAGGACCCATGAGCGCACGCCGGGTACTGGTGGTCGAGGACGAACGGACCATCGCCGAGTCCATCGCCGCCCGACTACGGGCCGAGGGTTTCGCTGTGGAGATCGCGGCGGACGGGCCCAGCGCTGTCGCCCAGTTCCACGCCGGACAGCCGGATATCGTCGTCCTCGACGTGATGCTGCCGGGCTTCGACGGCCTGGAGGTGTGCCGCCGGATCCAGGCCGACCGGCCGGTGCCGGTGCTGATGCTCACCGCCCGGGACGACGAGACCGACCTGCTCGTGGGGCTGGCGGTCGGCGCCGACGACTACCTCACCAAGCCGTTCTCGATGCGGGAGCTCACCGCCCGGGTGCACGTACTGCTACGTCGGATGGAACGGGCCGCCGCCACTCCCGCGCCGCCCGCCATCCGCCTCGGCGACATCGAGATCAACGAGGCCGAGCGACGGGTCCGCCGGGCCGGGGCGGACGTGCACCTCACCCCGACCGAGTTCGACCTGCTGGTCCACCTCGCGGGGCGGCCCCGCACGGTGCTCCCCCGGGAACGGCTGCTCGCCGACGTCTGGGGATGGGGTGACGGGAGCGGCACCCGCACCGTGGACAGCCACATCAAGGCTCTGCGCCGCAAGTTGGGCGCCGATCTCATCCGCACCGTGCACGGGGTCGGCTACGCCTTGGAGCTGCCGTCATGACAGCGACAGTGCTCACCCGACTGGACCGGGTGCTGGAGTTGCTGCCCCGACCGCTGGACCCGGTGCGCTCGATCAAGCTGAAGCTGGGTGTGCTGCTGGTCGCCTCCGGGGCGGCCGGGCTCGCCTACTTCTCGTACGGCATCGGTTGGCCGCCGCCGATCACCTCGGCCACCGCCATCGCCGTCGCCCTGCTCACCTCGCAGGTGCTCGCCCACGGCATGACCTCGCCGTTGCGGGACATGACGGCAGCCGCCGGCGCGATGGCCCGCGGCGACTACACACGTCGGGTACGCGCCACCTCCCGCGACGAGGTCGGCGAGCTGGCCCAGGCGTTCAACAAGATGGCCGAGGACCTGCACGCCGCCGACCAACGCCGACGCGAGCTGATCGCCAACGTCTCGCACGAGCTGCGTACGCCGATCACCGCGTTGCAGGGCGTGCTGGAGAACATGGTGGACGGGGTCGCCGACCCCGAACCCGCGGCGCTGCGTTCGGCGTTGGCCCAGACCGAACGGCTCGGGCACCTCGTCGCCGACCTGCTCGACCTGTCCCGACTCGACGCCGGGGTGGTGCCGCTGCGGCGCGTACGCATAGACGTGGGGGACTTCCTCGACGAGGCGGTGGAGCACGCCACGGCCAGCGCGTCCGGCGCCGGCCTGGACGTGCGCTTCCAGCTCCGCGACCTGCCGGCACCGCTGACGGTCCACGCGGACCCGTGGCGACTGCACCAGGTCTTCGCGAACCTCCTGGACAACGCGGCCCGACACAGCCCACCCGGCGGCACGGTACGGCTGTGCGCCGAGGAGCACGGCGACCAGCTCCGCTTCGAGGTGAGCGACGAGGGCCAGGGCATTCCGCCGGACGAGCGTTCCCGGGTGTTCGAGCGGTTCACCCGCGGCGACCGGTCGGCCGGCGGCGGGACCGGACTCGGCCTGGCCATCGCCCGGTGGGTCGTCGAACTGCATGGCGGCCGGATCGGTGTCCTCGATCCCGCTGAACCAGACCGGGGTGGCCGGCCCGGCTGCCGCATCCAGGTCACCATCCCGTGTGACGGGCCATACCGAGAAGAGGCAGCATGACCAGCCCCGGCAGCACCCCCCTCCCGGCCACCGGGCCGACCGGGCCGGCGCAGGTCGCCCCGACCGTCAGGCCCGGCCCGGCCGCACCACCGGCGGCCGGTCGGCCCCAGGCTGCTCCGGCCGTACCGCTCCTGCCCCGGCCACCATCGATGATCACGCGGCGTTGGCCGGGGCCATCGGGCGAAGCGGGTCCGACGGTGCTGGTGGCGTCGACGGCGGCAGCAGTCGTCGGCGCCTCGGTGCTCACGATGGTTCGTCCGGGCCTCGGCTGGCTGGTCGCCGCGTTGGCCGGCACTGCCGCCCTCACCACCGCCGCCGTCAGGTCCGGGACGCCCTCCCCGGTCGCGGCCCGCACCGAGCCGACCGAGCCCGGCACCGCATCCGGTGCCGAACCCGCCCGTCCCGGTGCCACGGGGGCACCGGGGCGGGTGGCGCAGGTCGCCTGGGCTGCGGCGACGATCGCGTTGATCGCCGTCGGCACGTTCCGGGCCGCCGGTTGGCTCTTCGCGCTCTGCCTGATCGCAGCGGTCGGGGCCCTGACGCTGGCGGTGACCGGCGGGCGAAGCCCACTCGGAATGCTGGTCGCCGTGACACTGCCACCCGCCGCGACGGTACGGGCGCTCCCGTGGGCGGTACGCGGAGTGCGTACCAACCGCCCGGCGGGGTCGGGGGTCGGGTTCGGACGCATCGTGAGCAGCCTGGCGGTGTCCGCCGTCCTGCTGACGCTGTTCGGGTTGCTCTTCTCCTCCGCCGACGCGGTCTTCGCCAACCTGGTCGGCGGTCTGCTGCCCGACATCGACCCGGCCGGTGTGATCGGCTGGTCGCTGCGGCTGCCCCTGATCGGCGGTGGTCTGCTCGGCGGCGCGTACCTGGTCACCCGCCCACCCGACCTGGAGGGTCTGCGACCGGCGTCGTCACGGCCGGCCCACCGGCTGGAGTGGACCCTCCCGCTGGTGTTGCTCGACGCCCTCTTCGCCGCGTTCGTGCTGGTCCAGCTGACAGTGTTGTTCGGCGGAGCGGGGCACGTGCTGCGGACGGCAGGGCTCACCTACGCCCAGTACGCCCGCGGCGGTTTCTGGCAACTGCTCGCCGTCACCGCACTCACCCTGCTGGTGATCGCGATCGCCGCCCGCCGGGCGCCGAAGGCCACCCGGAGGGACCGCCTGCTGGTCCGCGTACTGCTCGGCACACTCACCGCGCTCAGTCTGGTGATCGTCGCCTCGGCGCTCTACCGGATGCAGGTCTACGCCGACGCGTACGGTGCCACCCGGCTGCGGCTCGTCGTGTCGACTGTCGAACTCTGGCTCGGGCTGCTCTTCGTCCTGGTCGGGGTTGCCGTGGCGCGGTTGCGGGCCGAATGGCTCCCCCGGCTCGTGGTCGGCACCGCGGTGCTGGCGCTGCTCGGGTTGGCCCTTCTCAACCCGGACCGCCTGATCGCCGATCGGAACGTCGACAGGTACCTGGAGACCGGCCGGTTGGACGTCAGCTACCTGTCCGGGCTGTCGGCCGATGCCGTACCGGCCCTGAACCGGCTGCCCGAACCGATGCGCTCCTGCGCGCTGGGGCAGATCGCCGCCGAGCTGCCCCGGGACGGGTTCTGGGCGGCGAACCTCGGCAGGGAACGCGCCCGGCGGGTTCTCGACACGACCCCGGTGAGCGCCAGCCTGACCGACTGCCTCGGGTTGCAACGCTGGTGAGCATGAACGCTTGACAATCGCGTACGGCGGGCGAGACTGCCGGGGTGGCCAAGCAACTCCCCGACGTGGGGTCGAGCGGTGCGGTACCGCCGCCCCGGCGGTCCCGGATCGTGCTGGCCGAGATCACCAGGCAGGACACCCGCGCCGAGCGGACCCGCGCCGAGCTGGCTCAGCAGACCCAGGTCGGCGAGGCGCTGGTCCGCGGCCTGGTCCGGGCTCAACTCGCGCTGGCGCTGCGGCTGTCCCTGGTGGTGGCCATCGGTCTGGGCGGGCTGCCCTGGCTGTTCGCGATCGCACCCTCGCTCGGCCGGACCACAGTCGCCGGCGTCAACCTGCCGTGGCTGCTGCTCGGGGTGGCCTCCTTCCCGTTCCTGATCGGCGTGGGCTGGGCGTACGTGCGGCTGGCCGAGCGCAACGAGCAGGACTTCACCGACCTGGTGCAACGGCCGGAGCGCTGAGTGGGCAACGACTTCGTGGTCCCGGCCATCGTCGCGGTCACCCTGGTCACCGTCGGGATCGGCTTCTACGGGCTGCGGTTGGCCCGGACCACTTCCGACTTCCTGGTGGCGTCCAGGGCGATCAGTCCGACCTGGAACGCCGCAGCCATCGGCGGGGAGTACCTGTCGGCGGCGAGCTTCCTCGGCATCGCGGGGCTGGTCCTCAAGTACGGCGTGGACGTGCTCTGGTACCCGGTCGGGTTCGCCGCCGGCTACCTGGCCCTGCTGCTCTTCGTGGCCGCGCCGCTGCGCCGCTCCGGGGCGTTCACCCTGCCCGACTTCTGCGAGCTGCGGCTGGGGTCGCGTCGACTCCGCATCCTGGCCACCGCCTTCGTGATCTTCATCGGTTGGCTGTACCTGGTGCCGCAGCTCCAGGGCGCCGGGCTGACCCTGGCCACTGTGGCCGGCTCCCCGTACCCCCTCGGAGCTCTGCTGGTGGCGGCAGTGGTCACCGCGAACGTGGCGCTGGGCGGCATGCGCGCGATCACCTTCGTGCAGGCGTTCCAGTACTGGCTCAAGCTGACCGCTCTCGCCGTACCGGTGATCTTCCTGGCCCTGCAGTGGCAGGCCGACGGCCGCCCGGCGGTGACCCCGCCCGACGGGCCGACGTTCCGGGCCGCGACCACCGTCGTGGTCGAGCACCGCGCGACCCTCACCCTGCCCGACGGTGACGTCCGGGAGGTACGCCCCGGCGACGAGCTGACCTTCGCCGCCGGTGATCCGGTGCCGGACGTCTCCGGGGTGGCCACCGATGCCAGCGACTGGTTGCTGCCCAGCGCCGCCGGTGACGACGACCGGGGCCTGTTCGCCACGTACTCGCTGATCCTGGCCACCTTCCTGGGCACCATGGGCCTGCCGCACGTGCTGGTGCGCTTCTACACCAATCCGGACGGCGCGGCGGCCCGTCGGACCACACTGGTCGTGCTGGCGCTGGTCGGCGCGTTCTACCTGCTGCCCACCCTGTACGGGGTCCTCGGCCGGATCTACACCCCGCAACTGCTGCTCAGCGGCCAGACCGACGCGGTGGTGGTGCTGCTACCCGAGGCGGCCCTGGGTGACGGCCTGGCCGGGCGGCTACTCGCCGCGCTGGTCGCCGCGGGCGCCTTCGCGGCGTTCCTCTCCACCTCGTCCGGCCTGCTGACCAGCGTCGCCGGGGTGATCTCGACGGACGTGCTCGGTCGGGGATCGGTACGCGGGTTCCGGCTGGCCACCGTCATCGCCGGTGGCGTGCCAGCGGTGCTGGCGCTGCACGTCTCCGGGCTGGACGTCTCGCAGGTCGTCGGGCTGGCCTTCGCGGTCGCCGCTTCGAGCTTCTGCCCGCTGCTGGTGCTCGGCATCTGGTGGCGCGGGCTGACCGACGTGGGCGCCACCGCCGGCGTGGTGGCCGGCGGCGGCGCGGCGATCGGCGCGGTGCTGGTCACAGTGCTCGGGCCACCGCTGTCCGGCTGGCCGGCCACGCTCATCGCGCAGCCGGCCGCCTGGACGGTGCCACTGGCCTTCACGGTGATGGTCGCCGTGTCGATGGCGACCCGCCGGCGGGCCCCGGCCGACGTCGCCGCCACCATGCTCCGCCTACACACCCCGGAAGCCCTCCGCATGCAGTGATCACCGCTGCGACATGCCCTCAGCAGGTGTCAGTGCCGGCGCAGAGCCGCTGCGCCACCGGGCGGGCGTACCGCAGCGCCTCCTTCGGGGTGGTGTCCATGTCCAACGCCACCTGTGCCACCAGGTCACCCTGCCGTACGACGAGCCAGCGGCTCCGCACGCCCTCGATGTCCGAGCCCACCAGCAGAGACTCGTCACCGGCCCCCAGCCCATCGGCCAGGACCGACATCGAACTGGTCGCCCCCCTGGGTTTGCAGTCGGTGAAAAGTGCCCGGACCGCGTCCATCTCACGGGCGGCATCGCGAATCGAGAAACGGACGACGCGTTGGATCATCCTGTCGGTCGGCGAGTCGAACGACACGGTTCGCTGGGCGAGCCTGCGGCTGGACGTCCCGGACGGCGCTTCGCGACAGTAGATCGACACCGACTCCAGGCTCCAGTCGCCGTCAATGTCGTCCTCTGCCATCGTGAAGCCGACGGGCAGATCCGAGAGCCGCAGCATGGCTGCGGCCGGGATCGCCGGGTTGGTGGAACCGGCTGACGGCCGACCACTGGTACGTGACGGGCTCGATGGCGGTGTGGCGGGAGTTGTGCTGGTCGTCGACGGCCGAGGAGCGGCGGAGGTGGGCGACGGCGTGGGTGTCGGGGTGGGTGATCCGGTCGCCGGCAGCACCGGCGTCGGCGCGCCCTCCCGGCCGCTGGCCAGCGCCACCGCCCCGGCGGCCACCAGGGCCACTGCCACCACTGCGGCGAGCGCCGCAGCGATCCTCGTCTGGCGGGCCCGTCGCAGGCCGCGCTCCCGCACCTGTGTGGTCGGGGCCCAGCTCAGGTGCTCGGTGTCCCGAAACAGGTCGACGAAGGGCTGATCAGGCATTGCTGACCTCCTCGGGGAGGGTGGTGCCGAGCAGAGGTGCGAGAGCCTTGCGCCCTCGGGCGAGCCGGGCCTTGACCGTGCCGACCGGAACAGCGGTCCGCGTCGCGATGTCAGCTACCGAGAGATCCGCGAGGTGGTGCAGGACGATCGCCTCGCGTTGGTCGGTCGGTAACTGACGTAACGCGGCGACCAGCGCGACGTTGTTCTCCGACGGTGGTTCGACCGCGGTCACCGGACCATTCCGCCGATGGGCGGTGATCCCGTTCCGGATCTTCCGCCAACGGTTCTGAAGGAGGCGGTGTCCCACGAGGTGCACCCACGCCTCCGGATCGTCGTACTCGCTGATGCGCCGCCAGCGCTGCCAGGCCCGCACGTACGCCTCCTGCGCGGCGTCCTGCGCCTCATGGAGGTCGCCGCCGAGCGCGTACAGCACTGTGACGACCCGGTGCCTGCTGGCTCGGTAGAACTCCTCGAAGCCGTCATCTCTGTCCAATGTCTCTCCCCGTTTCGCTCCTGCCCCTGTCACCCGCGAACACGGTGCCCGGTTGCACAGCTGGCCGCGCTGGATCGACCTGCTCCGCGATCTTGCACTTTCTGTCGCGACAGAGGACGCATATCCCCCATGTCGACAACAGAGACCGCAAGATCGGCGGGTCTGTTGCCCGGAACCTTCGTCCGCCTCGGGGATGATCGCGGGTCCGCCCGCCGCCGGACGGCGGAACTGGCGATCGACGGATAACGTCGGCGCATGACTGTTGAGCACCCCGCGCTCGCACTGCGTGGCCTGGCCAAGCGGTTCGACGGCACGATCGCGGTGGCCGGCGTCGACCTGGACGTCCCCGCCGGCTCCTTCTATGGCCTGCTCGGCCCGAACGGCGCCGGCAAGACGACCACCCTGTCGATGGCGGTCGGGCTGTTGCGACCGGACGCCGGCTCGGCCTGGGTGCTCGGGCACGACGTCTGGCAGGACCCGGTCACCGCCAAGCGGCTGCTCGGTGTGATGCCCGACGGTGTCCGGTTGTTCGACCGACTGACCGGCGCGGAGTTGCTGGCGTACAACGGGTTGTTGCGGGGGATGGATCCGGTGGTGGTCGACCAGCGGGCTGCCGAGCTGCTGGACGTGCTGGCGCTCGGCGACGCCGGTCGGACGCTGGTGGTGGACTACTCGGCGGGCATGAAGAAAAAGATCGGCCTGGCCTGCGCGCTGCTGCACGGCCCCCGGGTGCTGGTGTTGGACGAGCCGTTCGAGGCGGTCGACCCCGTCTCCGCAGCGCTGATCCGGGACATCCTCACCCGGTACGCGGCCGGCGGCGGCACCGTGGTCTTCTCCAGTCACGTCATGGAAGTCGTCGAGCGGCTCTGCTCGCACGTGGCGATCCTGGCCGGCGGCACCATCAAGCGGGTGGGCGCCATCGACGAGGTCCGCGGCGGTCGCTCGTTGGAGCAGGTCTTCGTCGAGGTGGTCGGCGGGCGCACCGCGACCGGCGAGGAGCTGTCGTGGCTCTCCCAGTGAGCGCGGACGCCACCCCTGCCGCGCCGGTACGCGCTGTCTCCGCCCGCCACTTCGTACGGCTCAAGCTGCGGGTGATGGGCAACAACTTTCGGGGCCAGGGCTGGCGGATCGCCCTGTTCGTCGGCGGCGCGTTGCTCGGGCTCTGGTTCGCCGCCAGCGGGTTCTTCCTCTTCGCCGCTCCGGGCCTGACCGGCAACGGCCGGTACGCGGTGCTGATCGCGGCGGCCGGCGGCGGGCTGCTGGTGCTGGGTTGGCTGTTTCTGCCGCTCGTCTTCTTCGGTGTGGACGAGACACTGGACCCGGCCCGGTTCGCGTTGCTGCCGCTGTCCCGGCGCACGTTGGTGACCGGCCTGTTCGTGGCGGCCCTGATCAGCGTGCCGGTGCTGGCGGTGCTCATCGCGTCGTTCGGGCTGGTGCTGACCGCCTGGTCGTTGGGTGGCTGGTCTGCGGGTCTGGTCGCCGTCGTGGGTGTGCTCGCCGGGTTGCTGCTCTGTGTGGCCGCCAGCCGGGCGGTGACCAGCGCCTTCGCCACCATGTTGCGGTCCCGACGGGTCCGCGACCTGGCGGCCGTGCTGCTGGCGGTGACGGCCGCGCTGCTCGGCCCGTTGCAGATCTTCGGCCTCGCCGCGCTCCGTGAGGCGGACTGGACCCGCTTGACCGGCGTGGCAACCGTGATCGGCTGGACGCCGTTGGGTGCTCCGTGGACCCTCGGCATCGACGTGGCCCAGGGGCGGGTGTGGGCGGCGCCGGTCAAGTTGCTGATCACCGTGGTGGCGCTCGGTGCCCTGCTGGCCTGGTGGTCCCGGTCGATCGAGTCGGCGATGGTGGGTGCGGCGAGCACCGGTAAGGTCCCGGTGCGGCGCGGGGTCACCGGCGGCGCGGTCGCCCAACTGTTCCCCCGGGTCGCGACCTGGGCCGGCCGGGACCGGTTCGGTGCCCTGGTCGCCCGGGAGGCCCGTTACTGGTGGCGGGACGCGCGCCGCCGAGCCAACCTGATCACGATCGCGGTGGTCGGCATCTTCGTACCGGTGATGATCAATCTGGGTGGCGCCGGGTTCGCGGCTGGGGAGGGAATGGCGCAGGACGCCAGTGACAGCTCCCCGGTCCTGGTCACCATCTCCATGCTCTTCGTGGGTGTGCTCGCCTCCGTCACCCTGGCCAACCAGTTCGGCTTCGACGGCAGCGCGTACGCGGCGAACGTGGTGGCCGGGGTGCCCGGCCGGGTCGAGTTGCGGGCCCGCATGACGGCTTTCTCGCTGTACGTGCTGCCGATGTTGGGCGTCGTCGCTGTGGTGTTGTCGTTACTGCTCAGCCGACCGGAGTGGATCGGGCTGACCATCGGCGGCCTGGTCGCCACCTACGGCGCCGGGTTGGCCGTAAACAGCCTGATCTCGGTGCTCGGGGCGTACTCACTGCCGGAGACGAGCAACCCGTTCGCCATGAACAGCGGTGCGGGCCTGGCGAAGGGGCTGCTCACCCTGCTGGCAATGCTCGCCTCGGTGGTCGCCGCGGTGCCGATGGTGGTGGCCGCCGCGCTGCTCGGTGACGCGTGGCTCTGGCTGGCCCTGCCGGTCGGGGCCGCGTACGGGCTGGGCGCGGCGCTGCTGGGCGCGTACCTGGCCGGCGACGTGCTGGACCGACGTCAGCCCGAACTGCTGGCCACTGTCACGCCGCGCCGTTAACCGGCCCGTCGGCTGGCCGCCTGGACGGCATCGGCAAGAAAGCCGCGCCAGGCGGCCGGAGCGAAGGTGAGGGTCGGGCCGGAGCGGTCCTTGCTGTCCCGGACCAGGACGACACCTGGCACGTTGTCCGCCACCTCGACGCAGGCACCGCCCGTGTCGCCGGACCTGGTCGACGTCCGCCAGCGGGGTTGAGGAACGGTCATGGCGTCACCTTCACGTGTCCACGAGCAACGTCCTCGACATAGGTGACCCGTTCACCGTCGGGCAGTTCAGCGAGCAGAAAGCCGCCCGTCAACCCGACGTGGGCTCCGGCGTCGAGCGGCACGACGCGCAGTCTGACGCTCGGCATAACGGCGAGTTCCATCAGCCGACCAAGCTGAGCGTCCAGTACCGCCGGCCCACCGATCGGGCGGCGTAGGGCCGTCTCGTCCAGGACGAAGACGCATTGCGGCGACTCTGCCCGCTGCCACAACTTCCGGGGCAGGAACGGGGCACGGTGGTCGTACCGGAAAAGGAAGGTTGCCGCAGCGACGGCCGTGCCGGGCGCGAACGGATCGGAGCGGTCGGCTGGCCCGCCGAATCGACCACCCGCGTGGGCGAACCGGCCGACGGTGGCTTCGCCGCGACCCGGCCGGGCCGGTTGGCTGACCCCGGCGCAGACCTGGCGCGCGAACGGTGGCCGCTGGTGAAGCCCGCAGCCCGGCCAGCGGATCGGACCTCAGACCACGCAAGCCACCGGACGGCGCATCGCACCAGGGATCGGTGTGTCACCGCGAGCGTGATGCCTCAGGGGCATCAATATGACTCAGAGGCATCACGGTCATTCGGGAATCGCCTTCCGCCGAGCGGATCGCGCCGCAGCCGGGCGACTCCACCGCCCGGGCCGGCCGGAGAGCCAAGGTGAGCCGGCCACACCTGCCGATGCGGCCGCTGTGGCGGTGTCGGGGCTGCGGCGCGCTCTGGCCGTGGCAGCCGGCGCGGCTGGCACTGCTCGCCGAGTACCGAAACGACCGGGTGGGGCTGCTGGTCTACCTGGGCGCCCTGATGGCGGAGGCCGGCGCGCAGCTCACTCGGCTCGGCGGACGACCCGCCGACCTGCACGAGCGCTTCCTTGGTTGGGCGAGGGTCCGGGGCGGCACAATGTTTCACGTGAATCATGAGCCGGGTGCCGAGATCCACCACACCGATCCGTTCGCGGTTCCGACCGGGCAACGGTCGCCGGTACGCCGGCTGCGTGGTCGCCTCGCCGCACCGGTGACCCTCTGGACGGCGCCCGGTCCTGCCGGGCTGACCGTCTCGTCCACCCTGGTGGCCGAGGGGGAGCCAGACCGGCTGCTCGGGCTGATCGACCCGGAGTCCGACCTCTGGGCGGCCGTCGAGGAGTCGGGTCGATTCGCTGTCACGCCGCTCGGCCCGCCGCACCGGCAACTCGCCGACCGGTTCGCCGGCCTCTTCCCCGCCCCGGGCGGGCTCTTCGCCACCGGCGCGTGGAACGAGACGCCGTACGGGCCGGTTCCGGCGGATGCCGCCGGCTGGGCCGGGTGCCGGCTGGACACCGCCCGGGAGTACGGCTGGGGCCTGCTGGTCGAGGCCACGATCGAGGCGGTCGACCTGGCCGAGGAGGCCACTCCGCTCCTGCACTACCGAGGTCGCTACCACGAGCTGCCGAGCTGAACGGACGCCTCGCCAGGGGCGACCGATCACCGCAGTGACCTGAGTCACTTGGCGCAGCCAGTCAACCGCTCGGCGCACTCGCCGACCGGCGTCGATCTCAGCCTTCCCTGGCGGGGAGTGCGCTCTTTACGGTGCGCGAAACTCCTCTGACGCCTGTGAAGGTGGTGATCCACAGATGTCCACGGACACACCCGCTCCGGCCGCTTCCCAGTCGGACAAGTACCTGGCCGTACAACGGTCGGACGAGTTCGCCGGGCTGCGGCGTGCGCTGCGCGGCTTCGTCTTCCCGATGACCGTCGCGTTCTTCCTGTGGTATGCGCTCTACGTCATTCTCTCCGCGTACGCCCGGGACTTCATGGGCACGAAGCTGTTCGGCAGCAACATCAACGTCGCACTGGTCTTCGGCCTGCTCCAGTTCGTCTCCACGTTCCTGATCGCCTGGCTCTACTCCCGGTACGCGGACCGGAAGATCGACCCCATCGCGGACCGGATCCGCGCCGAGATCGGGGAGGTGACCCGTGAAGACGGTTCACGCGGTTGAGACGTTCCTCGCGGCTGAGGCGGGCGATCACACCGCCCGGAACCTGACCATCACGCTCTTCCTGGTCTTCGTGGCGGTGACCCTGGGCATCACCATCTGGGCCAGCCGGCAGACCAAGACGGCGACTGACTTCTACGCTGGCGGCCGGTCCTTCTCCGGCTTCCAGAACGGCATGGCGATCGGCGGCGACTACATGTCGGCCGCCTCGTTCCTCGGCATCGCCGGCATCATCGCGCTGTACGGCTACGACGGCTTCCTCTACTCGATCGGCTTCCTGGTCGCCTGGCTGGTGGCCCTGCTGCTGGTCGCGGAGCTGCTGCGGAACTCGGGCCGGTACACGATGGCGGACGTGCTGGCCTTCCGGATGCGTCAGCGTCCGGTGCGTACGGCAGCGGCGGTCTCCACCATCACGGTGTCGATCTTCTACCTGCTCGCCCAGATGGTTGGCGCAGGCGCGCTGGTCGCGCTGCTGCTCGGCATCCGGCCGGGGACGACCTTCCTCGGCATGGACGCGGACACCGCCAAGGTGGCCACCATCATCATGGTCGGCACGCTGATGATCATCTACGTCACAGTGGGTGGCATGAAGGGCACCACCTACGTGCAGATCGTCAAGGCGTTCCTGCTCATGGGCGGCGCGCTGTTGATGACCATCCTGGTGCTGGCGAAGTTCAACTTCAACCTGTCGGAGCTGCTCGGCCAGGCGGCCGCCGCATCCGGCAAGGGCAGCGCGTTCCTCGAACCCGGGCTCCGGTACGGCGTCGAGGTCGCCGGCAACTCGACGCAGACGTTCTACAACAAGGTCGACCTGCTGTCCCTGGGCATCGCCCTGGTGCTCGGCACCGCCGGTCTGCCGCACATCCTGATCCGCTTCTACACGGTGCCGACCGCGAAGGCGGCCCGGAAGAGCGTGCTCTGGGCGATCGGCATCATCGGCACCTTCTACCTGCTCACCCTGGCCCTCGGCTTCGGTGCGGCGGCGCTGGTCGGCAGCCAGGCGATCACGGCACAGGACAAGGCGGGCAACACCGCCGCGCCGCAGCTGGCCGAAGCGCTCGGCATCGACTTCTTCGGCGGCGAACTGGGCGGGGCAGCTCTGCTGGCGATCATCGCGGCGGTCGCCTTCGCCACCATCCTCGCTGTGGTCGCCGGGTTGACGCTGGCCTCGTCGTCCAGCCTGGCGCACGACTTCTACGCGAACGTGTTGAAGAAGGGTGAGGCGTCGGAGCGGCAGGAGGTGCGGGTCGCCCGGATCTCCGCCCTGGGGATCGGCGCGGTGTCGATCGCCCTGTCGATCTACGCGCAGAACCTCAACGTGGCGTTCCTGGTGGCGCTGGCCTTCGCGGTCGCCGCCTCGGGCAACCTGCCGGCGATCCTCTACAGCCTCTTCTGGCGGCGGTTCAACACCTCCGGCGCGGTGTGGGCGATCTACGGCGGGCTGATCTCGGCCGTGCTGCTGGTGTTCTTCTCGCCGGTGGTCTCCGGTGCGGCGACGTCGATGTTCCCGGACCACGACTGGCAGTGGTTCCCGCTGTCCAACCCGGGCATCCTCTCCATTCCGTTCGGTTTCCTCTGCGGGTGGATCGGCACCGTCATCTCCAAGGAGCACGACGAGGACAAGTACGCGGA
This sequence comes from Micromonospora sp. NPDC048842, assembly GCF_040649935.1. NCBI lineage: Bacteria > Bacillati > Actinomycetota > Actinomycetes > Micromonosporales > Micromonosporaceae > Micromonospora > Micromonospora sp. NPDC048842. The sequence continues at coordinate 89,088 of NZ_JBEZGK010000002.1, forward strand.
GCTGGAGGTGCGGGCCCTCACCGGCTCTGGCGCCCACTGATCGCGGCACCTGTTTAGGGGTTCCCTGTTGACGTACGACGTCAACAGGGGACCCCTTCCGCGAATTCGGCGGTCGGTAGGCTGAGCCGTATGAAGGTTGCTGAGCGCTTTGGTTCCGATCACCGCGTCCTCGTCACCGGCGGAGCTGGCTTCGTCCCGTCGCACCTGGTGGACGCCCTGATCGCCCGAGGCTGCACTGTGGTGGCGCTGGACAACTTCGTGACCGGCTCCAAGGAGAACGTCGCCCACCTGCTGGATCGGCCTACCTTCACCCTCGTCGAAGCGGACATCTCCGACGGCCTGCCGACCCACCACCCGGCGCTGGCCGAGCGGTTCGACGCGATCCTGCACATGGCCTCTCCGGCCAGCCCCACCGACTTCGCCCAGTTGCCTGTGGAGATCCTCCGGGTCGGCTCGGTTGGCACCCTGCACCTGCTGGAGCGCGCGGCCGCCGACGGCGCCCGGTTCCTGATGGCCTCGACCTCCGAGGCGTACGGAGACCCGAAGGAGCACCCGCAGCGGGAGACGTACTGGGGCAACGTCAACCCGATCGGGGTCCGCAGCGTCTACGACGAGGCCAAGCGCTTCTCCGAGGCCGCGACGATGGCGTACCACCGCTACCGCGGGCTCGACGCGGCGATCGTCCGGATCTTCAACACGTACGGCCCGCGGATGCGCCCGGACGACGGCCGCGCCATCCCCACCTTCATCTCCCAGGCGCTGCGCGGCGAGCCGATCACCGTGCACGGCACTGGCAACCAGACCCGGTCCATCTGCTTCGTCGAGGATCTGGTGCGCGGCATCCTGCTGCTGCTCGACTCGACCGAGACGGGCCCGGTCAACTGCGGCACCGAGCACGAGCTGACCATGCGGCAACTCGCCGAGTTGATCGTGTCGCTCTCCGACAGCACCTCGAAGGTGACCTATGTCACCCGCAGCTCGGATGACCCGGAGATGCGCCGACCGGATCTCACGCTCGCTCGTGAACTGCTCGGATACGAGCCGTCGGTAGCGCCCGAAGATGGCCTGCGACGCACGATCGAGTACTTCCGGTCGCGGCTAGGGTAACCAGATCTTCGCGTACCGCCTGCCGCTGAGTGTCGCCTGAAGGCGGCAGTGGCTCCCGCTACGTACCCTGAGTTACATGTCCGCGACCTCGTCAGCCGGCGTCCCGCATCCGTACCTGCACCGCAGCGCCGGGCGCGCGTCGGTGCCCGGCCCCGATCGGGGCGCCTCCGGGCGCGCCCGTCCGACCGAGGCGCGCTTCTACCCGTCGTACGACGAGGAGCAGCCTCGCTCCGGCGGCCCGGCGGGGCCCTCCGGGCCCGGCGGCCCGGGTGGCACCGGCGGGTCGGGGCGGCGCGGCCCGCGACCGCGCTGGGGACGGATCGCCCTGGTGGCCGGGGCCGCGGTGCTGGTGCTGGCGTTGCTCGGCAGCGTCGGCGCCTGGTTGTACGCCCGCAACCTCAACAGTGACCTGGCTCGCACCGACCCCTTCGCGGAGATCACCGGTGGTCGGCCCGCCAAGACCGTCGATGGCGCGCTGAACATCCTGCTGGTCGGCAGCGACTCACGGGACCCGGACGCGCCGGTCGACAGCAAGAGTCAGTGGCGCGCCGACACGATCATCGTCATGCACATTCCGGCCGACCACCAGGAGGCCTACCTGGTCTCCATCCCCCGGGACCTGTACGTGCCGATCCCGAAAAGCGCCGGCGCGGACTGCGGCTCCGGCTCGCGCGCGAAGATCAACGCAGCGTTCGCGTTCGGTGGGCTGCCGCTGGCGGTACGCACCGTGGAGTGCTTCACCGACGTTCGGATCGACCACGTGATGGCGATCGACTTCGGCGGTTTCAAGGAGGTAACCGACGCTCTCGGCGGGGTGGACCTGAAGGTGGAGCGCACCATCACCTCGATCCACAAGCCGTACCGGACCTTCACCAAGGGCACCAACCACATGGACGGTGCGGAGGCACTGGACTGGATCCGGCAGCGGAAGCAGTTCCCGGACGGGGACTTCGCCCGGATGCGGCACCAGCAGGAGTTCCTTCGGGCGCTGATGGACAAGGCGGCCAGCACCGGCACGCTGGCGAACCCGAAGAAGCTAAACGATTTCCTCAAGTCGGTGACCGCAGCCGTAACCGTCGACCAGACTTTCTCGGTTACAGACATGGCGCTGCAGTTCCGTAACCTGCGCGGCCAGAACCTCACCTTCGTGACCAGCCCGAACTCCGGCAGCGACACGATCAACGGTGAGTCGGTGGTGGTGTCGGACCGGGAGAAGGCGCTCGCGATGTACCAGGCCATGTCCGCGGACACGATGGCCGACTGGGTCAAGGCGAACCCGCCGAAGAGCAACGACGGCGGCTGACCGCGGCCCGGCTGGCACCAGCCGTTCGGGTCATCGAGCAACGACGATCGACTGAGTCTGGAAAAATCGACGTCCGGATTGACCCGGGATGAACTCGCCAAGTCGATTTGATGTACGTACAGTGGTGCCGCCCCCTCCTGATCACGAGCTGGAGCACGCATGCCGGTTCAGGCCAGTCGTCGCCCTTCTACCTCCGGGTCCGCCGCCCCCAGCGGTCGAGTCGCTGCGGCCATACCCGCGCAGGCACGCCCCTCGGGGGGCGGGCCAGGCTCGCGTCCGCCCGGCAACGGCGGTGGCGGCGGTGGCGGCGACCGCCCGGGTGGCGGTGGTTCGAAGAAGCGGACCAAGCGCAAGGATCCGCTCTGGGCCAGGCTGACAGTTGTCTTCGGTGCCGTGCTGATGCTGAGCAGCGGGGTGGCCATCGTCGGCAGCAAGGCGTTGATCGGGCAGGCGACCGGCGGCATCGCGAAGGGCAACCTGCTGGGTGATGCCGGCAAGTCCGACGCCGAGGGCGGTGCGAGCCTGGACGGCCCGATCGACATGCTGCTGCTCGGCGTGGACGCGCGGGAGCGCTGGGCCGCCGACGACGTCCGCTCGGACAGCATCATCATCCTGCACATTCCGGCCACGCATGACCAGGCGTACCTGATCTCGATCCCCCGGGACACCGAGGCGCAGATCCCCGCGTTCAAGAAGAACGGCTACGGCGGCGGCTCCGGAAAGATCAACGCCGCGTTCCAGGCCGGTGCCGCCAACGGCGGCGGCTGGGAGGGTGGCGCCCAGCTGATGGCCCAGACGATCAAGCGGCTCACCGGGATCAGCTTCGACGGCGCGGCGATCATCAACTTCGGCGGCTTCAAGAACGTCATCGACACCCTGGGCACTGTGCGGATCTGTGTCAGCCAGGAGGTCAAGTCGCTGCACATGTCGTACGTCGACGGCAAGCCGATGTGGAACGCCGACGCCAAGAAGACCGGCAAGCAGCGGACCCCTGTGGTGCACAAGAAGGGCTGCCAGGAGATGGAGGGTTGGGCCGCGCTCGACTACTCCCGGCAGCGCAAGTCCCTCAAGAACGGCGACTACGACCGGCAGGCCAACCAGCAGCAGCTGATCAAGGCGATGGCGAAGAAGGCCACCGAGGGCGGGATGTTGTCCAACCCGGCCAAGATGAACAACCTGATCAAGGCGGCGGGCAAGGCGTTCGTGCTGGACACGGGCGGCGTGCCGATCGAGGACTTCATCTTCACCATGCGCGGGGTCACCGGCAACGAGCTGACCATGCTCAAGACCAACAACGGCACCTTCCACGCCAACAACAACAACACCGAGGGCTTGAGCGAAGAGACGATGGCGATGTTCCAGGCGGTCAAGCAGGACAAACTCGCCGAGTTCGTCTTCACCCACCCTGAGGTGATCTCCACCCGCAAGTGAGGCCGGGAGTCGCGGAAAGCCAGCGACCGTCCCCTCACCGCCCGTAGCCTGACGTGAGCAGGTTTCACGTATCGGCTGCGGGGAGGCGGACACGTCCAGGTGGGGACGGAACGCAGCGGACCGGGCCGGAGCGGCCGCGTCCGCCCGGTCGCCCAGCGCCCGTTGGCCGCGGATCCTGCTCGGCATCGGCCTGGCACTCGTCCTGCTGGCGGGGCTCGCCGTGGCCGGGCTCAAGACGCTCAGCCACCGCTACGACCGCACGGTGACCAAGGAGCAACTGCTCGACGCCGACGCCCGCACCGAGCGCACCGACCTGGACGGGCCGCTCAACTACCTCCTGGTCGGCTCCGACCGGCGCCCGGGCGACAGCGGCCCCGACCAACGCTCGGACACTATCCTCATCGTGCACGTCCCCGCCGGGCAGCGGGAGGCGTACCTGGTCTCCATCCCGCGTGACCTGCTGGTCGCCATCCCGCCCGCGAACGGCTTCGGCGGCGGTCAAGACAAGATCAATGCCGCGTACGAGCACGGCGGCGGCGGGCAGGGCGGCGCCCAACTGCTCTCCGCCACCCTGCACCGGCTCACCGGAATCCGGTTCGATGGCGCCGCGCTGATCGACTTCTCCGGCTTCCGGAAGGTCATCGACCTGCTCGGCGGAGTGGAGATGTGCGTGGACACCGAGGTCCGCTCGATCCACACCAAGCGGGTCTTCCCCACCGGCTGCCACCAGATGGACGGCGCGCAGGCGCTGGACTACGTCCGACAGCGCTACGACCTGCCCGGCGGTGACTACGACCGCCAGCACCACCAGCAGCAGCTGCTCAGGGCAATGTTGGACAGCGCCGGCAAGGCGGACCTGCGGAGCAACCCCGTCAAACTGGACCAGGTGCTCCGGGCGGTCGGCGGCTCGTTGACCGTCGACACCAACGGCGTACCCCTGGAGGACCTGCTCCTCGCGCTGCGCGCGCTGCCGCCCGACGGGATGCGCGGCGTCCAGGTGCCCTCCTCGCCGCAGACCATCGACGAGGTCTCGTACGTGGTGCTGGACAACGGCGGCAACGGGCTCTTCGAGGCGCTCCGCGGTACTCGGGTGCCGGCCTGGGCGCAGGCCAACCCTCGCTGGGTGACCCGGTTGTGACGGTGCCGACGGCCCGGTCGGTGCCGAACCGGGCCATGAGGATCTAGTGTTGCTTCCTGTGTTCGGACCCCAGGTTCCCACAGTGCCCGTGACCGAGATCGCCGACGAGACCTACCTGCTGGATGTGCGGGAGGACGACGAGTGGGCGGCCGGCCACGCGCCCACCGCTCACCACCTGCCGATGATGGAGCTTCCGGCCCGGCTGGCCGAGGTGCCCACCGACCGGGAGGTGGCTGTCGTCTGCCGTTCCGGCGGGCGTTCCGCCCAGGTCGTCGCCTACCTGATCAACAACGGCTGGGAGCAGGTGCGCAACGCCGACGGCGGGATGCGTCAGTGGGCTGCGGTCGGCCGACCGGTGGTCGACGCGAACGGGCAGCCCGGCCAGGTCATCTGAGGCCGGCGCAATGGGCGGGCCACTGGTCTTCGCGCACCGCGGCGCCTCGTTCGACCTACCCGAGCACACCCTCGCCGCGTACCTGCGCGCCCTCGACGAGGGCGCCGACGGTCTGGAGTGCGACGTCCGGCTGACCCGGGACGGGCACCTGGTCTGCGTGCACGACCGTCGACTCGACCGCACCAGCAACGGTCGCGGTCTGGTCAGCGCGCGTACGCTCGCCGAACTGGACGCCCTGGACTTCGGCTCGTGGCACCCGGGCAGCGCCCCGGACGGCGACCTGCCACCGGATGAGTCACACACCCGGCTGCTGACCCTGGCCCGCCTCCTGGACGCGGTGCTCGCCGCCGGGCGGCCGGTCCGACTGCTGGTGGAGACGAAGCACCCGTCCCGCTACGGCTCGAACGTGGAACGGCGACTGGTCAACCTGCTGCGCCGGTACGGGCTGGCCGACCCCGCGCCGGACGACAGGGTGCAGGTCACCGTCATGTCGTTCTCCCCGCTGGCGGTCCGTCGGGTGCGCGAGCTGGCACCGACGCTGCCCACCGTGCTGTTGCTGGAGGTGCTGCCGCGCTGGCTGCGGTTGGGTCGGCTGCCGTTCGGCACCCGAATCGCCGGGCCGGGCATCGGCCTGGTCCGGGCCCGCCCGCAGTTGCTGCCCGCACTGCGCGCGGCCGGCAACCAGGTGTACGTCTGGACGGTCAACGAGCCGACCGACCTGGAGCTGGTGCTGGCCGCCGGGGTGGACGGGATCATCACCGACCGGCCCGCGTACGCCCTCGCCCGGCTGGACCGCTGACCCATCGACCGGGCGGGGGTGCCCAAAACCGGGTCGGCGGGGCAGACTCGGCACATGCCGGAGCGTATCGATTTCCCCGCTCTCCTCGCCGGCCACACCGTCGTGATCGAGATGATCAATTCTGGGGACGCGGGCCTGCCGGTCCTCACCCAACTGCTCCGGGTGGCCCAGCCGGCGCTCGGCGCGACCGGGATGGCGTTCGTCGAGTTCGGTCCTACCGGCGGTCGCGTCATCGCCGCGACCGGCGCGGCGGAGTGGGCCCTCGGCCGACCGCTGGCTGTTGACGACCCGGACACCGTCTGCCTGCTCTCCGGACCACGGGTACGCCAGGCGCGGGTGAGTGACCTCAACGGCAAGCTGGCCGGCGAACTGGCCGGCAGCGGCCTGCGCCGGATGGTCGTCTCCCGGGCCGAGATCGGCGGGCACACAGTCGGCAGCCTGCACGCGCTCTATCCGGGCGACGACGAGCCGGGCGCCGAGCAGCAGGGGGTGATCGCCTATCTCGCCTCCTGCGTCGGGCACATGTACGGCGACCAGAGTGGCCTGCCGGTGCACGGCGACGGCCCGGTGGTGGCGGCCCTCGCCGACGGGCTGGCCGTCGTCGACCGGGACGGGCACGTCCGGCTCTGGAACCCGGCCGCCGCCCAGGTCACCGGCCGGACGGTCGAGCAGGCGCTGAGCCGCCCACTGCCGTTCCCGTTGCCGCCCTCCGGGCAGGTTCGGGACCATCGGATGCCGGACGGCCGCTGGCTGCGAATCACCTCCGGCGACCTGCCCGGCCCGGGAACGTTACGGGTGGTCACCTTCCGCGACATCACCGACCAGCAGCGCCGCGACCACGACCGCGAGCTGTTCGTAGCGGTGACCAGCCACGAGCTGCGTACGCCGGTCACCGTCATCAAGGGGTACGCGGACACCCTCACCGACCACTGGGAGTCGCTGACCGACGTCGACCGACGGCAGGCGGCCCGGGTGATCGGGCAACGTGCCAACGAGCTGGCCCGGCTGGTCGACCGTCTGCTCAGCTCGGCGGCCGAGGTGGGGCCGGGCGACGACCCTCCCACCCCGTTCGACCTCGGCGAGGCGCTGCGCTCCGCCGTCGTCGACCTGCCGGCGGAGCTGCGCCGCCGGCTGGTGCTCCGCCTCCCGAGCGATCTGCCCAAGGCGCTCGGTCATCGGCCCAGCCTGGCCACCGTGCTGACCGAGTTGACGACCAACGCCGGCAAGTACTCGGCACCTGGTTCTCCCATCGAGATCACCGCCTCGGGCGACGGTCACCTGGTGGCATTCCGAGTCAGCGACCAGGGCATCGGCATCCGACCCGAGCACGTGGAACGGGCGTTCGACCGGTTCTGGCAGGGCGAGTCCGGCGACCGTCGCGGCTACCCGGGGGCCGGGCTCGGCCTCTATCTCGTCCGCCGGATCGTTGAACAGCAGAATGGATGGGTATCCCTACGTCCGAGGACCGGCGGCGGTACGGTCGCAGAGGTGCGGCTACCACGCGGTTGACCAGGGGTGGCGCGACGTGGAGGCGACGGTGGCAGCGGCAACGAGGGATCGAGCCTGGTGCGTGGTGGTACCCCACCACCCGGGCGGAGCACGGCTGGCCCGACACCGCCTCGCCGCCGAGCTGACGGATGTCGTACCCCCGACGCTCCTCGCGGACCTGATCGCGGTGCTCGCGGAGCTGGTGGGCAACGCGGTGCGACACGCCAGACCGCTGCCCGGCGGCGTGATCCGGGTTGCCTGGCAGTTACGGCCCTCGGCCGAGGGCGCGCTGATCCAGCTTCGGGTCACCGACGGCGGCAGCGCGAGCACCGGGCCACGGCTCCGAACGGCAAGCCCGGACGCGGCGGACGGGCGCGGGCTGCACATCGTGGCCGGCCTGGCCACCCGTTGGGGCGTCGAGCAGGATGGCATGGGCCAGCGTGTCTGGGCGGAGTTCGAGCCGGTTCCGACACCTCGACCCGACCTGGTGCCGGCGGGCTGAGAACGGCTCGGGCGGGTCCCGGTCACGGCGAGCCGCCCGGGGCTCTAGGCTGTGACGCCGTGAGTAAGCGTCGAAAGAGCCAGCGCGCCGCCGCCGACACCACCCCCCGTCGCGACAAGGTGCGGGACGTCTTCGTGCCGCGTCCGTTCGACGGGTTGGTCGACGAGTCCGAGTGGATCGCGCTGCGCGAGTTGGTGCCCGCCGCCTCCGCCCCGCTGCGGCTGGCGCCCGCTCTGGTCGAGGAATTCGGCGACCGGACGGCGACGCTCGCCACGGTGCTGCCCATGGCCGCCCCGGCGATCACCAAGCCGGACGGCCGGGTGCTGATCGGTCTCCAGCGCCACCAGCAGTCCGGTGACGTGTCGCGGGATCTGGCCGACGCGTTGCTCAGCGCGCTGCGTACCGAGCCGGGTGGCCAGGTGGCGGTGCCGCCACTGCCCGGCCCCGGGCCCCGGCTGCAGGACATCCTCGTGGACGGTCCGCTGGACATCACCATGCACGAGGGTTTCGACTTTTGGCTCGACCCCGGCGCCGCCGACGATCCGACCGTCCAGGCGTCGCTGGAGCGGGCGAACGCGGCCATCTACCCGACGGTCCGGCTGACCTCGGCGAAGGCCGCCTACTGGTGTCAGGTCCCGGAGAAGGCCCACGTGCGCTGGGTGCTGCCGGACGACGAGGACGCCGCCCTGGACGCGCTGGCCCGACTCGGCGCGGCCGGCACGCTGACGCTCGGCGAGCAGACCAAGTTCGCCGGCATGTTCCGCGCGCACGGTCGACTCGTGCCGGTCTGGGACCTGCCGGAGGAGACCCCGGCCGCCGAGTGGGAGGAGCCGGTGGCGCAGTTCGCCAAGCGGTACGCCGAGGCGCTCACCGTCACCGACCCACTCGACGCCGCCGGCCGCCGTGCCCGTCAGGGGCTGCTCGGCCGCCAGCTCACCCTGCGCTGAGCGGGCACCATCGCTCCGCACCCGCCGTGCGGCGGGTGCGGTCGTCCCGCTCAGCCGGGCGGTGGGTTTGATCGTCGCGAGCTCAGCCGGCGACGGGTAGCGGGTCGCGGGTGATCGGGCAGGACATGCAGCGCGGTCCGCCCCGACCGGAGCCCAACTCGGAGCCGGCGATCGGGATCACCTCGATGCCGGCCCGCTCCAGTTGGGCGTTGGTCTCCGTGTTGCGCTCGTAGCCGACGCAGAGCCGGGGGGCCAGCGCGAGGGTGTTGTTGCCGTCATCCCACTGCTCACGTTCCGCGGTGACCGGATCCAGCCCGGTGTCGATGACCCGGAGCAGGTCGAGGTCCATCGCGTCGGCGGCGGCCCGCAGGAACGGCGCCGGCCCGTCCACCCGCGGGTCCTCGCCGTCCCCGCCGGCGATCACCGTGTACGCCGACAGCGTGCTCGCGATGTTGGGGTACATCAGGACGGCGTCCACGTCGACCATCGTGCACACCGTGTCCAGGTGCATGGTGGCGCGCTTCTGGGCGATCGGCACCACAAGGATGGTGTGGGCCAGGCCGGCGGCGAAGACCTGCCGACCGAGGCGTTCCGCGCCGGCCGGGGTCGTCCGCTCGCCCACCCCGACCGCCAGCACCCCGGGCGCGAGCAGCAGCACGTCCCCGCCCTCCAGGTGCTCGAGGCTGGGACGGTAGACGAATTCGGTGCCGGCGAACCTGGGGTGGTGGCGGTAGATGGCGTCGGTCAGGGTGGTCTCGCGACGGCGGGCCGGCATGGCCAGGCTGGTGACACCGACCCGGTCGCCGATCCACAGCGACGAGTCGCGGGTGAAGAGCAGGTTGGGCAAGGGGTCGATGACGAAGTCGTGTCGGTCCATCAGTGTGTAGACCAGTCCACCCGGCCGCTCGGAGCTGATCCGCAACTCCTCGTGGGCCAGCCCGGCGGTGAGCACGTCGGCCAGCGCTGCCGGGTCCAGGTAGGAGAGGTGGTCGGCGACGCGGGCGCGTAGCGTGTCGCCGAGCCGCCGGGAACGCAGCACCTGCTCGGTGAGTTCGGCCCGGGCGTCCGCGACGGCCAGCGTCTCGGCCAGCAGGGTGGCCAGGTAGAGCACCTCGACGCCGCGCTCGCGCAGGGCGGCGGCGAACGCGTCGTGCTCCTCCTGGGCGCGCCCCACCCAGGGGATCGCGTCGAACAGGAGCGAGTCGTTGTTGCGGGGGGTGAGCCGGGCCAGTTCGGGGCCGGGCCGGTGCAGCAGTACGGTGCCGAGCCGCCCGACTTCACTGTCGACGTAGTGGGTCACTCCCGCAGCGTAGGGCAGGGTTTAGCGGCATCCGAGAAAAGAACTGTGGATGAATATGGCATTCATCCACAGTCACTCCGGCGCTCCGGCTTGCAGAACACCGGTAGTGGCAACGTAGGGTAGTGAGGACATAACTTCGAGGGACCTTTTGCCGGAGGTCGCGATGACTGTCTTTCCCGCACGACGAGCCGTACCGTCCGCTCGGGCACTGCCGCCCGTCGCGGTGCCACACCCCCGCGTCGAGGCGCCGGGGGTTCTCGAACCGGTCCGTCCGACACCGCTCGAATGGGCCCGCCGCCGTCGGGCCGAGCGGGGTGCACGCCGCCTGGAGGCGGCCGGGGCACGGGCGTTGGGCCAACTCGACCACCTCGGGCCTGCCTGGCACGTGATCGAGTGGCCGCGCACCGACGTGACAGACGTCCTCGACCGCGGTCAGGACGAGCGAGCCGGGTTCCTCGCCATCGGGCCGAGTGGTCTGTTTGCCGTGACCATCGCCGACCACGGCCGTGCCCGGGTGCTCGTCGCCGGAGACGTGGTGCAGATCAACGGCAAGCGACCTCCGTACGTGGCCGAGTCCCGCCGGGACGCCAAGCGGGCCAGCAAGGCGCTCTCCGAGGCGGTGGGGCTGCCCGTTCCGGTGACGCCGGTGCTGACCTTCGTCGGCTCGGGCGTGATCAGCGTCTACGGCCTCCCGAAGGACTGCCTGATGGCCACCCACCGGGAACTGGACCGGCTGCTCGTGGCCGGCGGCAGCCGGATCAGCCCCGCCACCGCCGAGAAGCTTTCCCGGGTCGCACAGCACCCGGGCACCTGGCTGAACGGCACGTACCGTCCAACCGCCGACTACCGGTGGTACGACGAGGGCCGAACGGCCGCTGACAAGCCGGCCCACCGCCGGTAACGTCACCGGCGACGCCACGCGGCTCCGGTCCCCCCGTTCACCTCACCGGTCTCCGCGCCGTCACCGGTCGCCTCGGTTCACGCTGCGCGCCCCGGTGACCCGGTGCGCTCGGTGATTCCGTCGGCGACCCGCTAGCGTGGACAGTCGATCGGTGCACATAGGAGGCGCGGTGGCCCACGTCGAACTTTCGCTCTCGGAAGCGTTCGTGCCGGCGGCGCGGGCCTCGACAGAGCCGGAGTCCGACAACGTCGGCCAATGGTCGTCGACAGTCTCCCGGGCCGACGAGCCGTGCCTGCTGATCGACGCCGACACCCGGGTGGTGGCGATCTCCACGGCCGGTTGCGAGCTGCTCTGTCTCGGTGAGCCGGCCGGGCTGATCGGGCGACCGTTGCTCGATGGCGGGCTGCGCCTGCTCGACTTCACCGCCAACCGGGGCGAGCTGACCGAAGCCGAGATCGACAAGATTCCGCCCCTGCTGGCGCTCTCCTCCGGCCGACTCGCCCGTGGGCTACTCAGGGTGCAGGCCGCCTCGGCGAACAGCTCCGACGCGACAGTTGACGCGATCTCCACCCCGGTGCTCACCGACGGCACCGTCGCCGGCTCACTCACCTTCTTCTCCGAGGTCTGACCTGCGGCGCAGTGTGGCCTTCGCCGCACGCGGCGTTGCCCGGATGGGTCCGCACGAAGGCCGTAGGGTGCCCTCATGCTCGATATCGCTCTGCTGCCGGGGGAATACGCTGTGTGCCGGCTGGCCGCTGGCACCACAGTGCCGTACGCGCTGTCGAGCGGGCTGCGCGGCGCGGACGTGGTGACGGTGAGCTGGACCTCCGACGGGATCTCTGTGATCTGCCCGACCGAGCGGGCCCCGGCACAGGCCGTGGTGGAAACGACCTGGCGCTGCCTACGGGTCACCGCCCCCGTGGCGCTGGCCGGCACCGGCAGCCTGGCCGCGCTGGTCGACCCGCTCGCCGAGGCACGGGTCAACGCCGTCACGTTCTCCACGTTCGACACCGACTATCTGCTGGTGCCGACCGTCCGGCTGACCGAGGGCACGGCCGCGCTCCAGCGCGCCGGGCACCGCGTCACCGGCTGACCTTCTCCCGTTCGGCCGCTCACCCTACGATGGGCTCGGCCACCCCGGCCGCGACGAATTCTCCGATGTCCCGAGGATCGGCCCGTGCCGTTCACCCCACCCCCGCCCGCGTGCCCCTCGCCGCGGTCGACGATCCACCCCTCACCGGCGACCCCTGGCCGGGCAGCCGATCGCGTTCCGGCGCGGGGCCTCGCCCGAGTCCTGCCGATGGCGCTCGCCGTCGCGGTGCTGGCCGGCTGTGGCGCCCCACCCGGGCTGGGGGAGCCGACCAGCGTGCCCACACACACCGCAGCCCCGACACCGTCCGGCCCGAGCACCGCACCGTCCACCCCGCCGACCACAGCGCCGTCTCTCGGTACGGTCACGCCCACCCCGGACGCCGGGTTGGTCGCGACGGCCTGCCGCAACGGGCCGACCGGCCAGCGGGTGCTGCAACTGCTGCGCGGCAGGGCCGGAGTGCTGCCGGCGAACGTCCGGGTCCAGGTCCGCACCGGGCCGCTCTGCGCCGGTGACTGGCAGTTCACAGTGCTGACGGTGACCGGGCACGAGGAACTCCAGGTGGTCACCCGGGGCGAGCCCGGTTCCCCGGTGCTGGTCACCGCCGGCACTGACGTCTGCACCATCGAGGTACGCGCCACCAGCCCGGCCGGGATCCGCGCCCTCGCCTGCGACGCCGGCCCGGCCAACGGGCCGGGTGCGTAGGCTGATCGGCATGCCGGGAACACCGCCGACACGTTTCGTCTTCCTCGGGCCGGAGGGCACCTTCGCCGAGCAGGCCCTGCGCTCCATACCCGCCGCCGAGCGCGGCACCCGTACGCCCGCTCGCAGCGTCGGAGAGGCGCTGGACAGCGTCCGCACCGGCGACGCCGACGCCGCGCTGGTGCCGCTGGAGAACTCGATCGGCGGCGCGGTGGGCGTCACGTTGGACGAGATGGCCGAGGGCGAGCCGCTGGTGATCACCCGGGAGGTGATCCTGTCGGTGGAGTTCGTGCTCGCCGCGCGGCCCGACACCCCGCTGACCGCGATCCGCACCGTGGCGGCCCATCCACAGGCGTCCACCCAGTGCCGGGGCTGGTTGCGCGACCACCTGCCAGACGCCGTGGTGGTCGACGTGCTCTCCAACGGAGCGGCGGCCGCGGGTGCCGGCACTGGCGAGTACGACGCGGCGATCTGCGCACCGATCGGAGCCTCTCGGCACCGACTCACCACACTCGCCGACAAGATCGCCGACCACCCCGACGCGGTGACCCGGTTCGCGCTGGTGTCCCGCCCCGGGCCGCCACCACCGCCGACCGGTGACGACCTCACCTCGCTCGCGGTCTACATCGCCCACGACCGGGTCGGCGCGCTGCTGTCCGTACTGATGGAGTTGGCCGTCCGTGGGGTCAACCTGACCCGGATCGAATCCCGGCCGACCGGCGAGGCGTTGGGCCGCTACGTCTTCTTCCTGGACTGCACCGGCCACGTGGCCGACGTACGCCTGGGCGAGGCGTTGCAGGGGCTCCGCAGGGTCTGTGCCGACGTCCGCTTCCTGGGCTCCTATCCCCGGCACCGGTGGGCCGAGGCGGGCGAACGCCCGGTGCCCGCGCCGGCGGGCCTCTCCGACGTCGACTACGCCGACGCGGCGGCCTGGCTGACCCGCCTGCGTACCGGCGAGTTGACCTGACCGGCGCGGAGCGCCCCCACGTGAAGGGGAGCGCCCGCGCCGCTGCGGTCGGAACGACAAATCGGGTGCGGCCAGCCGCTCCCGGTCAGCTCAGCAGACCGCCGAGCAGACCGCCCTCCTGCTGCTGCTGGCCACTGCCCATGACCGGCGGCTCCTCGGACGGCTGCACCACCACGAAGCCCTGACCGGCGAAGCTCATGGTGAACGACTCACCGGTGCGTCGGCCCAGCAAAGTGCCGAGGCCCATCTGCTCGGCCCGGTGGTAGCCGGTCTGGAGGTTGGCCGACCAGCAGACGGCGGCCTGCGGGTCGACGTACGTCGGGGCGTCCACGTTCAGCACCACCGGGGTGCCCTTGGTGGTGATGGCGATCCGCCCGTAGCCGCTGAACACACAGTTGAACAGGCCGGACGACGAGGCCATCCCGGCGCCGCCGACCATCCTGATGTCGTACTGGAGGGTCGAGTCGAAGGCGAGCACGCTGCTGCCGTTGATGGAGAGGGCGTCGCCCGGCTCCAGGTCGATGATGTGCACGTCCTTGGCCAACTCGGCGAGGAAGACGTCACCCTGCCCGGTGACCTTCATCAGCGGGACGCCCTCGCCGGTGAGCTTCTGCTTGAGGAACTTGCCAAGGCCGCCTGAACCCAACGCCTGGAACTGCACATTCCCCTGGTAGGCGACCATCGACCCGACCCGGGCCATCGCCTCGCCGTTGAGCTCGATCTTCAACATCTTGGAGTTCTGCAACCGCATGCCGGGCTGCGCGGACTCCTTCTCCAGATTCTCCGCGGAGAACAGCTCGCTGCGCATGAAAGGGCCTCCTGAATAGGGTCGCGTTCGCTGCACCGACGGTAGGCGACCTCGGCAAGCACCGGCCATCGGACAGGCGGCGCGGCGCGGCGGATCGTGCGGCGGCGCGGGCGGGTCGAGCGCGGAGGCTCAGCCCCAGCCCAGCGCGTGCAGGCGCGCGTCGTCGATGCCGAAGTGGTGGGCGATCTCGTGCACCACTGTCACCGCCACCTCGTCGATGACGTCCTCGTCGTTGTCGCAGATCCGCAGGATCGGATGGCGGTAGATGAAGATCCGGTCGGGCAGCACGCCGGAGTAGTCCCAACCGCGCTCGGTGAGCGCATGCCCCTCGTAGAGGCCGAGCAGGTCGACCTCGCCCGGTGGCGGGTCGTCCTCGACCAGGATCACCACGTTGTTCATCAGGCCGAGTAGTTCTTCGGGCACCTCGTCGAGGGCTTCGCCGACCAACTCCTCGAAGCGCTCACGGCTCATCTCCACCGGCACCTCGCCCATTGTGCCCGACGCGGGGGCACGCGGCCCGGTCCTGCCGTACGGCCGTGGCCGTCATCCGCACATGCACGGAAGAAGCGACCACCCGGGACCGGGTGGAGGCTCCTTCCGTGGACGTACGGTGTGGGCCGGCTGGCTCAGGCAGCCAGGCGGGCGTTGAGGGTGATCTCGGCACCCGGCGAGAGCAGGCGGGAGATCGGGCAGTTGGCCTTGGCGGCCTCGGCGAGCTTCTGGAACTCCGCGTCGTCGATCCCCGGGACCTGGCCGACCGTCTCCAGGTCGATCCGGGTCACGGTCATGCCGGCGTCGGTCTTGTCCAGGTGCACCTTGGCGGTGGTCTCGACCGAGGTGGCCGTCGAGCCCGCGTCGGCAAGCGCCTTGGAGAACGCCATCGAGAAGCAGCCGGCGTGCGCGGCGGCGATCAGCTCATCGGGGTTGGTGCCCTCACCCTCCTCGAAGCGCGACTTGAAGGAGTAGTTGCCGGACAGGCCGCCCTTACCGGTGCGGATGGTGCCCGCGCCCTCGGTGAGATTGCCCTGCCATTGTGCTGAAGCGGTACGGATAGGCATGGGGCAAACGCTAGCGGAAAGGCGACCGCCGAGCGACAGACCGGCGCGCTCGCCAGCCCTGCGATCCCTGTCACCACCAGCTTGCTGTGCCATGATGCGACCCAGGTCCGTGACCGGCGGAAGGGTGGCCGATGTCCGAGGAGCTTCCAATCCCGCGGCAGGGCGACCGATCCGAGGCCCCGGCGGTGATCGAGTGGGGTGCCGACGAGCCGGCCCCGCGACGCCGCTTCACGTGGTCCCTGGCCGACTTCGCGCAGGATCCTCGGCTGCCCCTCCTGCTCGCCGGTCTGGGCGCGGTGGCCGCGATCGCCTCGCTGGTCGGTGAGTGGCTGGTGATGAACCTGCCGAACGGCGGGCCCGAGGGAAACACGACGATCAAGGTGCCCGCCGGGGTGTCCGAGGTCGGTGGCTTCGGGGTCGGCTACCTGGTCGGGCTTCTCGCTCTCGTCTGCACCGTGGCGCTGACGTTGCGCGGCACTGCGGCCGTGCGGCCGAACGCCCGGCTGGCCGGTCTCACACTGGCCGGCGGCCTGCTGGCGCTGCTGGTGGCTGCCACGGCCAGCCTCGACAACCCCGGTCAGCGAAACTTCTTCTACTCGCCCCAGGACGGCTTCCAGGTCGAGTACGGCCGTGGGTTGGTGATGGCGTTCGTGGCCTGTGTGCTGTTCGCGGCCGCCTTGCGGTTGACTCCCGCCGCACCCCCCGGCGGGTTCGGGCCGCCGCACGACGACCACCCCGCCGACCCGCCGGCACCGCGGCCCTGGCGCCGCCGCCGAGACCCCGACCCGATCGAGGACGGCCTCCCCGCCCCAGCCGACCTGACGGTCACCCCCGCCGCACCCTTCGCCCGCCCCGACCCCCAGCCCTAACCCCACCCCACCCCCGCGCCGATCTTGCATTTTCTGTCCCGGCATAGGGCCCATAAGTACGCGAAACGGCAACCGAAAGTGCAAGATCGCGCGGTGAGGTGTGGGTGGTGCGCGCGGGACACCTCACCGGCGCTGAGGGTTGGCGTCCGATTCGCCTGGAAGCCATGGATGCGACCCGTTCCGCGAGGTACGGTTGCTGCCCGCCGTCACTCCGGGACTCGGTTTCCCTGACCCTGGCGGTGCGACGGCGGCGGGCGAAGGAGGAACGATGACCCGCCCGGGACTGCCCAAGTTGATCGCGACCGACCTCGACGGGACGCTGGTCCGCAGCGATAACACCGTCTCCACGTACACCCATGGGGTGCTCGACCGGGTGCGCGCCGCCGGAATTCCGGTGGTCGGCGCGACTGGACGCGGCCCTCGGTTGACCGAGTTGACCCGCAACGACATCCGGGCCGCCGACTTCCTGGTGATGGCCGGCGGCGGACGAGTGGTCGACCAGAGCGACCCGAGCGGCCCGGTGGTGCTCCGCGACGAGCGGCTGCCCGCCGAGGTGCTGGCCCGGCTCCTCGCCGACCTGGAGGCAGAGGTCGGCCCGCTGACCGTGATGGTCGAGGCGTCCGACGAGCACGACGCCCCGCTGTGGGGCGACTACCACGAGAGCTGGCCCTACCAGGACCGCTTCGAGGCGCGCACTCGCGACGAGTGCCTCGCCTGCGACGTGATCAAGGCGTTCGCCCGGACCGCCGACCACCACGTGGACGAGCTGCTGGCGGTGGCCCGCCGGATCGTCTCGCCGCAGGTCGCCACTCTCACCCAGGCCGGGCTCGGCTTCATCGAGATCTGCCCGCCGGGCGTTGACAAGGCGACCGGGCTGACAGTGGTGGCGCAGACCCTCGGGGTCGACCCGGCCGACGTGCTGGTCTTCGGTGACATGCCCAACGACCTGCCGATGTTCGAGTGGGCCGGTTGGTCGCGGGTGGCAGTGGCCAATGCCCACCCCGCGCTGCGCGCCGCCGCCGACGAGGTGACCTTGCGCAACGACGACGACGGGGTGGCGGTGTATCTCGACCGGCTACTGTCCCGGTAATGGGAGACACACCCCGCCTCATCGCCACCGACATCGACGGCACGCTGATCCGCGACGACCACACAGTCAGCCCACGCACCGCCGACCTGCTCGCCCGGATCGCGGCGCGAGGCACGCCGGTCGTCCTGGTCACCGGCCGTCCGGTCCGCTGGCTCAAGATGGTGTACGACCAGCTCGCCCGGCCGCTGCCGGCGGTCTGCGCCAACGGCGCCGTGGTCTACGACCCGTTCGAGGACGCTGTGGTGCGTGCTGACCCGCTCGCACCGCACCACCTGGCCGAGGTGGCCCGGAGGCTACGCGCCGAGGTGCCCGGGATCAGCTTCGCAGTGGAGATCCTGGACAGCCGGGAGATGCGGCACGAGGCGCACTACCCGCTGCGCTGGGACGCCGACGCCAACGGCATCCGGCCGATCGAGACGCCGGAGGAGTTGCTGTCGGTCCCGGCGGTGAAGCTCCTCGCCCGAGCCGGCGAACAGGACCCGGACGCCTTCGCCGAGCTGATCGGCACGGCGGTGGCGGGGTTGGCCGAGGCCACGCACTCGTCGTCCTCAGGGCTGGTGGAGATCTCGGCGGCCGGGGTGACCAAGGCGGCGGGACTGGCCTGGTACTGCGACCAGCTCGGAGTGGCCGCGGCGGACGTGCTGGCCTTCGGCGACATGCCCAACGACGTGCCGATGTTGACCTGGGCCGGGCGTGGTGTGGCGGTGGCCAACGCGCACCGCGCCGTCCTGGCGGTCGCCGACGACGTGACGACGGCGAACACCGAGGACGGCGTGGCGGCGTACCTGGAGAAGATCTTCGGGGTGGACTGAGGTCAGAGGTACTGACCGGTGTTGTGGCCCTCGCCGCCGCCCGGCTGGCCGATGCCCGGCATCCCGGGGACCACCCCACCGGGGCCGCTGGGCAGCGCCTGCCGGCCGCCGCGCATCTGCTCCAGCTGCACCCGGGCGGCCATCTGCTGGGCCACCAGGGCCGCCTGGATGCCGTGGAACAGGCCCTCCAGCCAGCCGACGAGCTGGGCGTGCGCGATCCGCAGCTCGCCCTCGCTGGGGGCCTTGTCCTCGGCGAAGGGCAGCGAGATGCGCTCCAGCTCGTCGCGCAGCTCGGGGGCGAGGCCCTCCTTGAGCTCGACGATCGACCGCTCGTGGATCTCCCGCATCCGGTTGCGGCTGGCGTCGTCGAGAGGCGCGGCCTTCACCTCCTCCAGCAACTGCTTGATCATGCTGCCGATCCGCATCACCTTGGCCGGCTGTTCGACCAGGCGGGTCGGGTCCTCGCCCTGGCCCTCGTCGGTCTGCATCGTGCCGATCGGCCGGCCGTCCGGACCAACCACCACCACGGTGCCGGAGTGGCCGGAGTCGTCGGGGCCGGGCTCGTCGTTCTGTCCAGCGGAGCGCGCTTCGGTCATGGGGTCCATCTTTACCCAGCGGGCGGGAGCCATGCCGCCCGGGACCGACTACCGGGGCCGAACCACCCGGGCGGGGCGCGCTACCGTCGCGCCATGCCTGTCGACCCGCGCGCCGTGTTGACCCGGCCCGCACCGGAGCCCGACCGGACAGTGGCGTACGGCGACCACCCGGATCAGGTGGCCGATCTGCGCCTCCCGGCGGGAACCGGGCCGGCCCGGCCGTTGGTCGTCGTCCTGCACGGCGGCTTCTGGCGGGCCGAGTACGACCGGCGGCACACCGGCCCGCTGGCCGCGGCCCTCGCCGCTGACGGCTACCCGGTGGCCCAGCTGGAATACCGCCGCACCGGGCAGCCCGGGGGTGGCTGGCCGGGCACCCTGACCGACGTACTCACCGCGGTGGCCGAGCTGCCGGTGCTGGCGGCCGAGGCGCTGCCCGGCCGGGTGAGCCTGGCCCCGCCGATCCTGGTCGGGCACTCCGCCGGCGGCCACCTGGCGCTGTACGTGGCGGCCACCGCCCCGGCAACGGTGGGCGGGGTGCTCGCCCTGGCCCCGGTGGCCGACCTTGGCGAGGCGTACCGGCGGGATCTGGACTCGGGCGCTGTCGCCGCGCTGCTCGGCGGCGGCCCGGCGCAGTTCCCGGACCGGTACGCGAGCACGGATCCACGAATGTTGGTACCGATACGAACACGGACAGTAGTTGTTCATGGCTCTGACGATCACCAGGTTCCGGTGGAGATGAGCCGGGATTTCGTCACGGAGGCGCGTGTCACAGGTTCCGATATTTCCCTTGTTGAACTGCCCGGATGCGAGCATTTCGGGCTGATCGACCCGGAGGCCGACGCCTGGCCTCAGGTCCTCGCCGTGTTGCGGTCCCTGCACGATGATCACTAGCCATTGACGCAGCGTCGCGGACCAGGTAGAACGCCGGTGGGGCGGTGTTCGGCCCTGTAACGCTTCCTTGGAAGGAACTCGGTGTCGCAGATGAATCGCAGGCGGGCGCTCCAACTGTTGGCCGCGCTCGGTACCACCGGGTTCGTCACCGCGTGTGGCTCAGACGGTGACGCCGAGCCGACCGCCGACCGGGGCCCGATCAAGATCGGTTTGATCACGCCGCAGGCTGGTGGTTTCAAGAGCATCGGCGACGACATCACCAATGGCTTCCAGCTCTTCCTCGACATGCACGACCAGCGGCTGGGCGGCCACCCGGTGGAGCTGTTGACCGCCGACGAGGGCGACACCGCGAAGACGGGCAAGGCTGCCGTCGAGGGCCTGCTCAAGCAGGGCGTGCTCGCGCTCACCGGCGTGGTCAACTCGGCGGTGATGGTCGGCATCCGGGACACCGTGGAGCAGGCCCGGGTCCCGCTGATCGGCTCCAACGCCTCACCGAGCAGCCTCCAGAGCGTCTTCTACATCTGGCGGACCTCGTACGTGCTCGACGAGGCCGGCAAGGCGCTGGGCCGCTACCTCCGCGACCAGCTGCCGGCGAACGGCCGCGTGGCGATCATCATGCCGGAGAACGTCGGCAGCCCGGACGTGGTCCGTGGCTTCCGGCAGGACTTCGGCACTACCGATCCGCGGATCGGCGACCCGGTGACCTACACCAGCGCCACCTCCAACCCCGGCAAGACGACGTACGCCTCGGACATCAGCAAGGCGCTGGCCAAGAAGCCCACAGCGGTCTTCTGCTTCTTCGCCGGAGCGGCCGCTGTGGAGTTCATCAAGCAGCTGCGCGAGAAGTTCGCCGGGCCGATCTACGCACCCGGCTTCCTCACCGAGGGCGCCGTGCTGGAGAACCTGAAGGACAACGCGCTGGGCATCCAGACCGCGCTGAACTACTCGGCCGACCTGAACAACACGTCGAACCGGGTCTTCGCCTCGGCGTACCGCAAGAAGTACCAGGTCACCCCCACCACGTACGCGATGGCGTCGTACGACGCGGCGCAGGTGCTCGACCAGGCCATCCAGCTGACCGGTGGGAAGCCCACGCCGCAGCAGGTCAACCTGGCCCTGGGCAAGATCGGCCAGATCGACAGCCCGCGCGGCATCTGGCAGTTCAACCAGCCGCGTACCCCGCAGCAGAAGTGGTACCTACGCGAGGTGCAGCGCGACGGTCAGGTCATGTCGAACGTGCTGATCAACGAGCTGGCCACGCTGGGCTGAACGCCCACCCGGAACACGATTCGGGGCCGGTCTCCCAGTGGGAGGCCGGCCCCGAGACGCTCGCGGGTCAGTGCCGCAGCTCGGCGATGCAGCACTTCACACTGCCGCCGCCCTTCTTCAGCTCGGCCAGCTCGACCGGGACCGGGGTGTATCCGGCCGCCTTGAGCTTGCCGGCCAGGCGGGTGGCCTCACTGTTGAGCACCACGTTCGCGCCGTCGCTGACCAGGTTGAGCCCGAAGGCCATCGCATCCTCGTCGTCGGCGATCACCGCGTCCGGGAAGAGCTGGGTGAGCACCCGCTGGCTGGCTGCGGAGAAGGCGCCCGGGAAGTAGACGACGTTCGTGTCGTCGATGGCCGCCAGCGCCACGTCCAGGTGGTAGAAGCGGGGGTCGATCAGGCGCAGCGACACCACCGGACGACCCAGCGCCTCCTGCGCCTCCGCGTGTGCGGGGATCTCGGTACGGAAGCCGTGCCCGGCCAGGATGAGCCCGCCGTGCGCCTCCGGCACGTACGCGAAGTCGCCCTCACCCTCGTTGGTCTCGCCGGGTGCGATGAACCGCCAGCCCTGCGCCTCGTAGAACGCGTGGTGCGCGGCGGCCTCGGCGGCCCGCTGTTCGTGCTTGAACCGTGCGCCGTAGACGCTGCCGTCCACCACGAAGCCGCCGTTGGCGGCGTAGACCATGTCGGGCAGGCCCTGCTCGGCGGTGAGCAGGTGCACCTCGTGGCCGAGGCCGACAAGCGTCTCGCGCAGCCGGTCCCACTGCTTGACGGCCAGGTCCCGGTCGACCGGGGTGGTCACGTCCATCCACGGGTTGATCGCGTACTCGACCGCGAAGTACTCCGGCGAGCACATGAGATATGTCCGCTTTCGCGGGAAACGCTGCTGGTTCACGGTCACCAAGAGTAGGTACCGTAGAACTTTGAAAACAGCCACAAGCGTTGCTTCCCAGAGGCGGAACGTTGCAGATAGACGCGGTAGACCAGCGGATCATTGCGTTACTCGTCGCGGACGCCCGCGCGTCGTACGCCGACATCGGTGCCCGGGTGTCACTCTCCGCCCCGGCGGTCAAACGACGCGTCGACCGACTGCGTGCCACCGGCGTGATCAGGGGATTCACGGCCGTCGTTGATCCGGCCGCCGTCGGCTGGACCACGGAGGCCTTCGTCGAGCTGTTCTGCGCCGGCCGGACCACCCCCGCGCAGATCGGCGTGGCCGCCCGCCGACACCCCGAGGTGGTCGGCGCGTACACCGTCTCCGGGGAGGCGGACGCGCTCGTGCACCTACGCGCCGCCGACATCGCCCACCTGGAAGCGGCACTGGAGCGGCTGCGTGCCGAGTCCTTCGTGACCTCCACCCGCAGCACCATCGTGCTCTCCCGGCTGGTCGAATCGCCCGGCGTCGGCCCGTCCGCCGGCACCTCTTGACCTCAACCCAGGTTGAGGAGGTGGACTGGCAGCGAGTGGGCGAGGCAGCCCATCGGGGCCGAGGGGGCTGTCATGCGGGCGATCTGGTTACGTGAGTTCGGTGGGCCCGAGGTGCTGGTGCCCGGCCCCGCGCCCGACCCGGTTCCCGGTCCCGGCCAGGTGCTGATCGACGTCGCGCACGCGAACATCACCTTCATCGAGACGCAACTGCGCGCCGGACACCCCGGCCCGTTCCGCCTCACCCCACCGCTGATCCCCGGCAACGGCGTCGGCGGAGTGATCACGGCGATCGGGCCGGACGTCGACCCGGCGCTGACCGGGCAGCGGGTGGTCAGCGCCACCGGAGGTTCCGGCGGTTACGCCGAACGCGCGGTAGTGGACGCGTCGGCGACGATCGCGGTGCCGGCCGGGTTGGCTCTGGACGAGGCGGTGGCACTGCTGGCCGACGGGCGGACCGCCACCATGCTGATCGAGGCGGTCGGCGTCCGCCCAGATGACCGGGTGCTGGTGGAGGCCGCGGCCGGCGGCGTCGGCAGTCTGTTGGTGCAGCTCGCGGTCCGGGCCGGGGCCCGGGTGATCGGCGCGGCCGGTGGGCGACGCAAGGTGGACCTGCTACCCGGCCTGGGCGCCGAACTGGCCGTCGACTACCTGCTGCCCGAGTGGGCCGAGCAGGTCCGCGCTGCGGTGGGCGCTGTTGACGTGGTGCTCGACGGGGTCGGCGGTTCGGTGGCCCGGGCGGCCTTCGGCCTGCTCTCCCCGGGCGGCCGGATGGTCAGCTTCGGGCTGGCGAGCGGGGAGTGGTCCCCGGTGTCGGCGGAGGCCGCTGCGGCTCGGCAGGTCACACTGGTCCGCCCGGACGTGCCGCCGGCCCGGCTGCGGGCGTACACCGAACAGGCCCTGGCGGACGCGGCGGCCGGCCAGCTGCGACCGCTCATCGGCCAGCGCTTTCCACTGGAACGCGCCGCCGACGCGCACGCCGCCATCGAGGCGCGCGCGACGGTCGGCAAGACCCTGCTGGACGTGGCCTGATCGAGCTCAGAGGTACATGCCGGTGCGGTGCTCCGACTCGTCGCGCCGGACCGGCTTGTCACCCTCACCGAAGAACCGCTTGCCACCGAACTCGCCGTGCAGACGGTCGTCCAACTCGTCGGCGAGACCGGTCATCACCTGCACCGCCAGCATCAGATGGGTCGCCTGGAAGTTACGGCCGAACACCGGGATGGACGCCCAGACCGTGTCGTCGGCGCAGTAGAGGCGGCCGATCGGCATCCGGTTCGTCAGCTCGGAGAGCTTGACGTAGAGCCGCTCGGTCGGCTCCACCTCAGTGAGCACCGGCGAGAAGACGTCCACCAGGGGCGGATTGTCCCGCACCCGCACGAAGACCATCGCCGAGCCGGCACGGATGGTGATGTCGCCGTCCGAGTCGATCTGCAACCGGTCGGTGTCCGACTTCAACATGGTGGAGACCACTGTGCGGACCCGATCGGCCAGGTCGAGCACGTCGTCCCGCTCGACCTGCGAGGCGGCCGCCTCGGCCAACGCCTCCTCCAGATCCGCCTCGACGTCGGCGTCCGGACCGAACTCGCTACGGGCGGTGCCCAGCGCGTCCACTGCCAACGGCTCGCCCTCGGCGTCATGCACCAGATAGACGAGGAAGGCCGGGTGCGGAGCACCGTAGACATCCCGCAGCGTGCGGGAGAGCAGCGTGGCGACCTGCGTCGACTCGGCAGTCGTGGCGTTCAGCCCGAAGGAACCGCCGGAGCCGGCGACCACCCCGGGCGGGGACCAACCGAGCGCGACCATGTCCGCCACCGCGCCGCGGTCCAGTCGGTAGCCCGCCGGCAGAGCCGCGTTGCCGACCGCGCGGGCGGACAACACCCGGTCCGCGTCCACGTCGACGCTTATCGAATAGACGGCGTCCCCGGTGCCGGAGGCGGTGGGGTCCAGGGTCACGTCGAGGTGCGCGCCGACGGGAAGTTCCCGCAGCCGTACGGCGAGCGCGCGGGCGAACTCCCGCCACGCCTCGGTCACCTTCGCCCGCAGGTCGGTGGTGCTGGGCTCGTCGAGCAGGATCGATTCCGCCGGCTCCGTCGAAGCGCCGGGCAGCTCACCGTGCGGCGCCGAGGGGTGGTCAGCCGTCATGATCGCCTCCGTCCGTCACGATCACCCTACCCACGCCGCCTGTTGGTCGAATCAGCCCGGACCGGGATCGGACAGCGGCGGTCAGGGGGCTGTCGGGTCGGCGGGGTCGGCGCCCAGCTCCACCGGCCAGGCGCCCGCCAGCGCGGTGAGCCGGGCCGCGGCGTCCGCCGGGTCCGCGCCCCGACCAACGGCCAACCCGAAGAGGTACGCGGTGACCGGCGCACCCGGACGCAGCACCTGATGGGCGACGTCCCGGGCCAGATCCAGCACCGCCGGCACCGGCACCGCGGCCGGGTCCAGATCCAACTCGGCGCACACCGCCGTGACCCAGTCGTCCATCACCGTCATCGCGCCCACTCCTCCGCCCGGCGTACGTCCTCGTCAGTGTCGCAGTCGAACCACGGCGGCGGACCCTCGCCGGACCAGGCCATCTCCCGCACGACGAGACCCGCGAGCAACGCCCGGACCGGGGCTCCGGACAGGCTGCCACCTCGCTCAACCCTCAGCCGGTCCAAGGCCGCCCGCAGCGCGGCGACCCGCCAGACGCCGCAGAGCGACTGCCGCCGCCCGTCCCCGTCCACGAAGCACGCCCCGTCCGGTCCCCGCTCAGCGCCGCCGAGGCCGCTGTAGACCGGCGGAGCAACGCCGCTGTGGGCCGGCGGCGCCGACGCAACGCCGCTGTAGGCCGGCGCCGCCGGGGCGGAGCCGCCGTGGGCCGGCAGCGCCGGAGCGGAGCCGCCGTGCGCCGGCAGCGCCGGAGCGGAGCCGCCACCCGCCGGTTCGGTGTCGGGGGCCTCAAGGTCGAGGTGTTTCAGCAGGTCGCCGATCGCGGTCCGGGTGAGCAGTGGCAGGTCGGCGGCGAGCAGCGCGACCACCGTGACGTCGGGATCCAGCAGCGCCAGGCCGGCCGCCGCCGCAGCGACCGGACCCCCGCCGGGCGGGTCCTCCCGGACGACCCGCACACCCGCCGGCACGGCGTCGGCCGCACCGACCAGCACGCGCGGCGTCGCGTCGCTGACGGCTGCCAGCACCCGGTCGCGCATCGGCCGGCCACCGACCGGAAGCGCGGGCTTGTCGACCCCGCCCATCCGTCGGGCGGCCCCACCCGCGAGCACCACTGCGGCGTACGTCCCCACCCGCCCACCGTAGCCGTGCCCACGCCCGCTCGGGCCGGCCTGCCCTTCGCCTCGCCCCTCGCCCCTCGCCCCTCGCCCCTCGCCCCTCGCCCCTCGCCCCTCGCCCCTCGCCCCTCGCCCTGGTGATCATGAAGTTATCGCTCGACACGCCCACGACACGCGCGGACAACTTCATGATCAACGCGTGAGGGCGGGGTGGGGGCGGGTCGGAGTGGGGGCGGGTCGGGCGGGTGGGCGGCGCTCGGTCGGGTCGGCGCTTGCGGGTGCCCGATGGCCGGCGGTCGTGCGGGTGTGCCGGCGGGGGGTGGAGGATGGCGGGATGGGACGGGCAACTGATCGACGCGGCGTACTCCGGATCGACCTGGACGCGGCGACCGCCGGGCGCGGGTCGGTCCGCCGGCCGGACACGCTCGCCGTGGAGGAGCCGCTGGAGATCCGGGTCGGCGCGGCCGGCCCCGGCCGACGCCGGCCGCTCGCCGTCACCATGCGTACTCCCGGCGACGATCTGGACCTGGCCATCGGGTTCCTGCTGACGGAGGGGCTGATCCGGTCGACCGACGACGTGTTGACAGCGCAACTCTGTGCCGGCGCGGAGACGCCGAACACGTACAACGTGGTGGACGTGGTGCTCGCCCCCGGCGTACCGGAACCGACCACCGACCCGTCCCGGAACTTCTACACGACAAGCTCCTGCGGGGTCTGCGGCAAGGCCAGCATCGACGCGGTACGCACCCGGTCGCTCTTCCCTGTCGCGGCGGACCCGCTCAGCGTGCCGGCCACGCTGCTCGCCGAACTGCCCGACCGGTTGCGCGCCGCCCAGCGCGGCTTCGATCGGACCGGCGGGCTGCACGCGGCGGGGTTGTTCACCCCCGGCGGTGAGCTGGTGGTGCTCCGAGAGGACGTGGGCCGGCACAACGCCGTGGACAAGGTGATCGGCTGGGCCGTGCGGGAACGCCGACTGCCGCTC
Organism: Micromonospora sp. NPDC048842; assembly: GCF_040649935.1. Lineage (NCBI taxonomy): Bacteria > Bacillati > Actinomycetota > Actinomycetes > Micromonosporales > Micromonosporaceae > Micromonospora > Micromonospora sp. NPDC048842. The sequence continues at coordinate 116,220 of NZ_JBEZGK010000002.1, forward strand.
GCCGGGCACCTGCTGCTGGTCTCCGGACGGGCCAGCTTCGAGCTGACCCAGAAGGCGTGGATGGCGGGGTTGCCGCTGCTGGCCGCGGTGTCCGCCCCGAGCACCCTCGCCGCGGAACTGGCCGACGAGGCAGGGATGACGCTTGTCGGCTTCCTGCGCGGGCGGACCATGAACGTCTACGCCGGGCCGCACCGGATCACTGTGGAGCAGCCAGCCTGACGGGAGTGGCCCGTCAGCGACCGATCCGGTCGATCAGGTCGAACAGGGCCAGCCGTGCGGCGGCATCACGGGCGATCAGGAAACCGGCGATGCCGAGGATCCAACCCAACGCGCTGCCCGCCTTCGTGACGATCCAGGTGTTCAGGCGGGCCAGCACCGGCTCGACCAGTCGCGGGCGGGCCACCCTGGCACCCAGCAACAACACCGCCGGCAGCACCATGACCAGGCAGTACCCGGCGAGCAGCACCACCACGCTCGCCGCTCCCACCTCCGAGGTGGCCAACAAGCCAACCGCACCGAGGTACGGAAGCATGGTCGCCACCTCGGCAAGCGCCGCGAGCAGCGCGAGCCCGACCAACCAGCGGGCCGAGGAATCTCCGGCGGTGGCCCGGTCCCGCCAGCGCAACACACCACCGGTACGGGGACGCCGCTTGCCGTCGTAGCGGAAGCTGAGCGCCAGCATTCCCACGCCCAGGACGAGTTGTGCCCAGAGGACGCCTCGGTTGTCCAGGGCGCCGCCCAGCGCGTCGCCCAGCCTGCTGCCTCCCCAGACCAGCAGCAACCCGACCGCGAGGTAGAACACCGCGATGGTGGCGAGGTAGCCCAGGATCCGCCGGACGTTGACTGGCCCGGGGGCGAGCAGCAACCAGACCGGGATGAAGAGGGTGCCGATGCTGGTGCTGTCGATCAACGCCAGCCCGGCCAGCGACAGCAGCAACTCGGGGGTCATGTCGTACCGACGCGGAGAAGGGCCACGAGATCATTCTCCGGCGGCGGTGAGCCTGCCGCGTCGGCCGTGGACAGGAGTAACGCGTACATCCTTCGACGGAGGCGTCGCCGGAGCCGTCACCCCAGGTCGAGGATGCTCCAGTTGGTGGGGAGCACCTTCGCCGCCACAGTGGGTTGCACTGTCGCGTAGTGCGCCTCGTGGGTGAGTGCCGCGCGGGCGGCCTGGCCGAACGAGATGTCTCCGGCCGCGGCGCGAGCCAGCTTGCCGGTGTCGCGCACGTCCTCGGCGTCGAGCGGCAGCAGTCGGATCATCGGGGCAGTCGTCATCAGGGCCAGCAGCGCGGCATCGATCTCGTCGGCCACGCTCGCGAATGCGACAGCCAGGCAGGTCGCGGGGATGGCCACCTGCCGACCCTCGTCGGCGACCTCCAGCATCAACTCCCCCACCGAGACGTTGCCCTCGATGTAAGCCGTCAACGCCGACGCGTCGAACACGACAGCGATCTGATCGCTCATCCGGCGCGTCCCAACATCCGGCGCCCCTCGGCGAGAGCGTCCGCCGGAATGGGCGTCGCCAGGCGCTCCCGCCATCGCGCCCTGCCCGCCTCGGTCACCTCGATGCCGGCTCGCCGCAGCACCTCGTCGAGGTGCCCGCGGGCCATCTGGACCCGTACCGCCGCGGTGATGGCGGCCGAGACGTTGGGCTGCTGGTCGAGCCACTCCGCGACGTCGTCGGGGAGGCTCACGGAGCGCTTCACTGTCACGCTCGCCAGCCTAGCAACGTCGGTAGCACCGGCGGTATTACCGCACGGATGGCCGGGCCGGTCAGCGGCGGCCACGTCGGCTCCGTTTGCGGGGCCGGATGACGCCGGGCATCCCGACCGACGGCCAGCCGTCCAACTCGGCCGGGGGCACACCCCGCCGGAGCAGGTCGTCCAGCACCAGGGCGAGCGGGTAGTCGGGGTGCAGGCTCAGCGTGCGTTCGAGCGCGACCGCCGCCAACGCGCCCTGACCGGCGCGCCAGGCGGCGAACGCCAGCAGCGCACCCGGCGCGGCGGCCATCTCCGGCTCGGCGCGGCGCAGCACGTCGGTCCAGAGGGCGATGTCCCGGTCCCGGCCGTCGGTGCGTTCCCACGCGTGATCGCGGACCGACAGGTGGGTCATCAACAGGCTCAACCAGGCCACCTCGTCGTCGTCGAGCCGCTCACCACGCCGCTGCCGGCGCTGGGCCTCGCGGACCGCCGCCACCCCGGCGGCGCGCAGCGCCCGCGCTCCGAGCAGGTCACTCTCGGGTGCCTGCTCGATCAGCTCGGCCAGTCTCAGCTCGGCGCGGGCGGTTGCCGCGCGGGCCGCCTCCCGGGCCGGGCCGTCCACCGGTGCCACCTGCGCCACCAGGGCGGACCGGTCGGGGAGTGCGACCTGACCCGCGAAGATCGCCGAGGCGGTCACCCGGTTGACTGTCGGGTCGTAGCGGCGCCCCTCGGGCGGGCAGCAGTCGGGCTCGGTGCAGAGGTAGGACCACCAGCGGCCGTCGGTCACCCGCAGCGCGTCGAGCACGTGCAGCCCGAAGTCGTTCAACGCGTCGCGCACCGCGTCCACGGCCGGGGTGACCCGCTCCGGTTGCCCGTAACCCACGACGGTGGCGGCCTCCGCGCCCTGCCGGCGGATCACACCAGCCAGGTGCCCGGCCAATCCGCCCAGCTCGGCCGGCTCGGGCAGGTCCGCGCGGGCGGCGAAGACGATCTGTCGGCCGACCAGCGCCACGGCGACCACGCTGTCGGTGGGATGAAAGCCGAGCAGGTACGGCACAGCGGCGATCAGGTCGGCGGGTGAGCGGACGGCGAGCTGGGGGCGTTCGGTCGAGGTCATGTCGGAAGCCTGCGGCGGGTGTACCAGGCCCTGCCACCCCTGTGGACGACACGCGACTTATCCACAGTTACTGAACGTGTTTTCCCTGCTCACGCCACACCTACGGGTGCGGAAAGAGCGCCGATGTCGTCGGGCGACACCTGGCTGTCGTAAGGAGCGGTTACCGTGCGCTGATGGACCTGGCGTACCTGCGCGCGCATCCGGCACACCTCCCGACTTTCCGAACCCATCAGCGGCTCCGGGAGACGCCGGTCGCCGGTGGAAACATCTGCGCGGCCGCCCGGCTCACCCTCGACGACGGCCACTCCGTCTTCGCCAAGTCCTGGCCGGAGGGTGCCGACCGTCCGGCGCCGGAGGGCTTCTTCGCCGCCGAGGCCGCCGGGCTGCGCTGGCTACGGGAGGCGGGTGCGGTCGGCGTACCCGAGGTGATCGTGGTGTTGCCGGAGCTGCTGGCGCTCGACTGGGTGGAGCCCGGCGAACCGACGCCGGAGGCCGCAGAGCGCTTCGGTCGGGAGTTGGCCGGGCTGCACGGTGCGGGCGCAACCGCCTTCGGTGCCACCTGGCCAGGGTTCATCGGCTCGCTCCCACAGGACAACACCCCCACGGCCGGGCGCTGGTCGACCTGGTTCGCCGAGCGACGCCTCGCCCCCTACCTGCGACGCTCGGTCGACGGTGGCGCGCTGACCAGCGCCGATGCCGCTCTGGTCGAGCAGGTGATCGGTCGCCTCGACGGGCTCGGCGGCGACGAGCCGCCCGCGCGCATCCACGGCGACCTGTGGCCGGGCAACGTGCTGTGGGGTGCCGACGACCGGGCCTGGCTCGTCGACCCGGCAGCGCACGGTGGGCACCGGGAGACGGATCTCGCCCAGCTCGCCCTCTTCGGCGGCATCCCCCACCTGGATCGGGTGCTGGCCGCCTACCAGGAAAGTTGGCCACTACCGGACGGTTGGCGTGACCGCGTGCCGGTGCACCAACTGCATCTGCTGCTCGTGCACACAGCACTCTTCGGCGTCAGCTTCCGAGATGTGGTCGTCCAGACCGTCCGTGGCGTCCTGAGCCGGGCCGAGCGCGCTACGGTCGACAGGTGAGCGTCGCCCCGAGGACCGACGGCGTCCTCGTCGACCGGTACGGCCGTGTCGCCCGGGACCTGCGTGTGTCCCTCACCGACAAGTGCAACCTGCGCTGCACCTACTGCATGCCGGCGGAAGGTCTCCCCTGGCTGGCCGGCCCCGAGTTGCTGACCGACGAGGAGATCGTCCGGCTGGTCCGGGTGGCTGTCGAGCTGCTCGGCGTGACCGAGGTGCGGTTCACCGGCGGTGAGCCTCTGATCCGACCCGGGCTGGTCGACATCGTGACGGCGGTCGCCGCCCTTCAACCCCGCCCCCGGGTCTCGCTGACCACCAACGGCATCGGCCTGGATCGGCTCGCCCCGGCGTTGCGGGCGGCCGGCCTGGACCGGGTGAACGTCTCACTCGACACCCTGGACCCCGACCGGTTCACCAGGCTCACCCGCCGCCCCCGCCTCGATGCGGTTCTGGCCGGGCTCGCCGGGGCGGCGACCGTCGGGCTCAGCCCCGTGAAGATCAACTCAGTGCTGATGCGTGGTGTCAACGAGGACGAGGCGCCGGCGCTGCTCCGCTTCGCCCTCGATCACGACTACCAGCTGCGGATCATCGAGCAGATGCCGTTGGACGCCCAGCACGGTTGGGCCCGCGACACCATGGTGACCGCCGAGGAGATCCTGGCGTCGCTGCGTACCGTCTTCGATCTGAGCCCCGATCCGGCCGAGCGCGGCGCGGCACCGGCGGAGACCTGGCTGGTCGACGGAGGCCCCGCCCGGGTCGGTGTGATCGCCAGCGTCACCCGTCCCTTCTGCGGGGACTGCGACCGCACCCGGTTGACCGCCGACGGCCAGGTCCGTGCCTGCCTGTTCGCCACCGAGGAGTCGGATCTGCGCGCCGCGTTGCGCACCGGTGCGGACGACGACGAGTTGGCCCGGCGCTGGCGTACCGCTATGTGGGGCAAGCGCGCCGGGCACGGCATCGACGACCCCACCTTCCTCCAACCGACCCGCCCGATGTCGGCGATCGGAGGCTGAGCGTGGAGGGGACCCCGCTGACCGTCCGCTACTTCGCGGGCGCCCGCGCCGCCGCCGGCCGCACCGAGGAGGCCATCTCCGCCGGGCGGTCACTGGACGACCTCACGGCCGAGCTGACCCAGCGCCACGGCGACCGTCTCGCCGGGGTGCTGCGGGTGGCGAGTTTCCTCGTGAACGGCGTCACCTGTCATGATCGTCAGGCACCCCTACCGGCCGGGGCCACGATCGATGTCCTGCCCCCGTTCGCGGGCGGCTGAGGGAGGCGCACACATGATGGCGGTTCTGGGGTTCGTGGCTGTCCTGGCGCTGGTCACCGGTCTGATCCACCTCTACCTGTGGAAGCGGCTCGTTCGGGACACCACAACGCCGGGCCGTTGGCGACGGATCGGCGGGATCGCCGCCCTGGTGCTGGCCCTGCTCGTGCCGGTCACCCTCGCCGGAACGCAGGCCGGACTCTACTGGCTCGCCTGGCCGGGCTACCTGTGGCTCGCGCTGATGTTCTACCTGCTGGTCGTCCTGGTCGTGCTGGAAGTCCCGATGCTGGTCACCCGGCTGGTGCTGCGTCGCCGGGTGGTCGCCGCGGAGCCCACCACCGCCGCCCCCGAGCCGGTGCTGGTCGGTGCCGCCGGGCCGACCGAACCACCGGCAGCCGGCGCCGTGGCGGCACCGGACCACGACCCGTCCCGTCGGTTGCTGCTGGCCCGCGGGGCGGCCATCTTCGCCGGCCTCACCGCCACCGGCGTCACCGGGTACGGCATCCGCACGGCGCTGGGCCCGCCCCACCTCGACCGGGTGCGGATCCCACTGGCCAAACTCCCCCGCAGCATGGACGGCCTGCGCATCGCCACCGTCTCCGACATCCACCTCGGCCCGCTGCGCGGGCGGGCACACACCGAGCGGATCGTCGCCGCGATCAACCGGCTCGACGCGGACATCGTCGCTGTCGTCGGTGACCTGGTCGACGGCTCCGTGGCCGAGCTCGGCTCGGCCGCCGCGCCGCTGCGCGACCTGCGCTCCCGCTACGGCAGCTTCTTCGTCACCGGCAACCACGAGTACTACTCCGGCGTGGAGGAGTGGGTCCAGGAGGTCGACCGGCTCGGTCTGCGGGTGCTGCAGAACCGGCGGCAGGAGATCCAGGCCCGGGGCGGTGTGCTCGACCTGGCTGGCGTGAACGACATCACCGCTGTGGGCACCGGCCTCGCCGCCGGGCCGGACTTCGCCGCCGCCCTCGGTGACCGCGACCCGAGCCGACCCGTTGTCCTGCTCGCGCACCAGCCGCTGGCCGCCAAGGAGGCGGCCCGCTACGGCGTCGACCTGCAACTGTCCGGGCACACCCACGGCGGGCAGATGGTGCCGTTCAACCTGGCCGTCAAGCTGGAGCAGCCGGTGGTCAGCGGGCTCGGCGAGGTCGACGGCACCAAGGTCTACGTGACCAATGGCGCCGGTTTCTGGGGGCCGCCGGTCCGGGTCGGCGCGGAGCCGCAGATCAGCCTGGTGGAGCTGCGCTCGGCATAGCGGAGGTCACGTACGCGCGTGGCGGCGGGTGGCCGGCGCGGCGGGCGTGACAGGATGCGGCGTGCCTCCGTTCAGCGCCGTACCCCCCGGTGGCCTACCGCCATTCGTCGCGGACCTGCACATCCACTCGAAGTACTCGCGCGCGTGCAGCCGTGACCTCACCCTGCCGAACCTCGCGTGGTGGGCCCGGCGTAAGGGCATCGGCCTGCTCGGCACCGGAGACTTCACCCACCCCGCCTGGTACGACCACCTGCGGGAGACGCTGCGCCCGGCCGAACCGGGGCTCTACCGGCTCGACCCGGAGGCGGAACGGGACATCGCCCGTCGGCTGCCACCGCGGCTCGCGCACACGGCGGAGGCGGACCCGGTCCGTTTCATGCTGAGCGTGGAGATCTCCACCATCTACAAGCGGGACGACCGGACCCGCAAGGTGCACCACCTGATCTACCTGCCGGATCTGGACGCGGTGGCCCGGTTCAACACCGCGCTGGGCCGGATCGGCAACCTCGGCTCCGACGGCCGGCCGATCCTCGGACTGGACTCCCGCGACCTGCTGGAGATCACGCTGGAGGCCAGCCCGGACGGCTACCTGGTGCCGGCACACATCTGGACTCCCTGGTTCTCCGCGTTGGGCTCGAAGTCCGGCTTCGACGCGATAGCGGACTGCTACGCCGACCTGGCCGAGCACATCTTCGCCGTGGAGACCGGGCTCTCCTCCGACCCCGCCATGAACTGGCGGGTCGGCAGCCTGGACAGCTACCAACTGGTGTCCAACTCGGACGCGCACTCGCCGCCGGCGCTCGGCCGGGAGGCGACGGTGCTGACCGCCGAACGGGACTACTTCGCCGTTCGGGAAGCGCTGCGAACCGGTGACGGTCTGGCCGGCACCATCGAGTTCTTTCCCGAGGAGGGCAAGTACCACGCGGACGGGCACCGGCTGTGTGGGGTCAACTGGTCACCGGAGCGCACCCGAGCGGCCGGCGGGCGCTGCCCCGAGTGCGGCAAACCCCTCACCGTGGGTGTCCTCAGCCGGATCGAGGAGTTGGCGGACCGCCCGGACGGGCACCGGCCGGCGCACGCCCGGGACGTCACCCACCTGGTGCCGCTGGCCGAGATCCTCGGCGAGATCAACAAGGTGGGTGCCCGGTCGAAGAAGGTCGAGGGTCGGCTCAACGAGTTGCTGGCCGCACTCGGCCCCGAGCTGGAGATCCTGACCACCACCCCGCTGGCCGAGATCGCGCAGGCCGGTGGTGAGCTGCTCGCCGAGGGCATCGGACGGCTGCGGCGCGGCGACGTCCGCCGGGTGCCCGGTTACGACGGCGAGTACGGCGTGATCACGCTTTTCGACAGGGCCGAACTGGGCGCGCAGGAGACGCTGTTCGACGTACCGGTGCCGGCGCAGCGACGACCCGCGGAGCCGGCTCCCCGGGTCCCGGCCAAACGCCCGGCGGCGGCCAAGGCGGAGCCGAAGCGGAAGCCGGTCCCGGCACCCGCGCCGCCGATCGCATCGCCGCCGTCTCCGCACGAGCCGTTCGAGCCGATGCTCTCCGGCATGGAGGAGGTCGGCACCGGCCTGCTGGACCGACTGGACGCCATGCAGCGGGTGGCCGCCTCCGCACCCGGCGGTCCGTTGCTCATCGTGGCCGGTCCAGGCACCGGCAAGACCAGGACGCTCACCCACCGGATCGCGTACCTCTGCGCGGAGCTGAACGTCTTCCCCGAGCACTGCCTCGCGATCACGTTCACCCGCCGGGCCGCCGAAGAACTGCGGCACCGGCTCGACGGCCTACTCGGCCCGGTCGCCGAAGACGTCACAGTGGGTACGTTCCACGCGTTGGGGTTGACCATCCTGCGGGAGAACGCCGACGCGGCGGGTCTGCCGGCCGACTTCCGGATCGCCGACGACGCCGAGCGGGCGGCAGCGCGCACCGAGGCCGGCGACGACAGCGCCGCGTACGTGTCGCTGCTGCGCAAGCAGGACCTGGTCGACCTGGACGAACTGGTGACGCTGCCGGTGGAGCTGCTGCGGGCCGACCGGAAGCTTGTCGAACGGTACCGGGACCGCTGGCGGTGGATCTTCGTCGACGAGTACCAGGACGTCGACGAGGTGCAGTACGAGCTGCTGCGGCTGCTCAGCCCCGCCGACGGCAACCTCTGCGCCATCGGAGACCCGGACCAGGCCATCTACTCGTTCCGGGGTGCCGACGTCGGCTACTTCCTGCGCTTCTCCGAGGACTTCACCGACGCCCGACTGGTCCGGCTCAACCGCAACTACCGCTCGTCGGCCCCGATCCTGGCCGCCGCCGTGCAGGCCATCGCGCCGTCCTCGCTGGTCCGGGGCCGACGACTGGACCCGGCCCGGCTCGACCCGGAGGCTCCGCTGGTCGGGCGCTACCCGGCGGCGTCCGTGGCAGAGGAGGCCGACTTCGTGGTGCGTACCGTCGACGATCTGGTCGGCGGGTTGTCGCACCGTTCGCTGGACTCGGGCCGCATCGACGGCCGGTCCACCTCGCTGTCGTTCTCCGACATCGCCGTGCTGTACCGCACCGACGCGCAGGCCGCCCCGATCGTGGACGCCCTGGCCCGGGCCAACATCCCCGTGCAGAAGCGTTCCCACGACCGGCTGCGGGATCGGCCCGGGGTGGCCGCCATCGCCCGCGAGCTACGGCACGCCGACGGTCTGGCCGGCTCACTTGCCGCCCGGGTGCGGCTGGCCGGTCAGGTGGTCGCCGAGCGGTTCGCCGTGCCCACACTGGACGGCGCCAGCAACGCGGTCCGGCCCGAGGACGTCCGCTCGGCCGTGGACCTGCTGACCCCGCTGGCCCGACGCTGCGGTGACGACCTGGAGGCTTTCCTGTCGCAGTTGGCCACCGGCGCGGAGGTGGACGCGCTCGACCCGCGTGCCGAGGCGGTCACGCTGCTCACCCTGCACGCCGCGAAGGGCCTGGAGTTCCCGGTGGTCTTCCTTGTCGGTGTCGAGGACGGGCTGTTGCCGTTGCGCTGGCCGGGCTCGACGCCGGACGAGGACGCCGTCGCCGAGGAGCGCCGGCTCTTCTTCGTCGGCCTGACCCGGGCCCAGGACCGGCTGTACGTCAGTCACGCCGCCCGCCGCACCCGGCACGGCGCCGAGCGCGACTGCGCCCCCTCACCGTTCCTCAACACCATCGACCCCGGCCTCTTCGAACGCTTCGGCGAAGCCGAGCCCCGCCGCCCCAAAGACCGCCAACTCCGCCTGATCTAACCCGGTCCCCACGCCCCGCGCCCCTCCACCCCGCGCCCCTCCACCCCGCGCCCCTCCACCCCGTCGATCTTGCACTTTCGGTCGTCGTTGTGCGTGGAATGCACCTTATGTCGGCGCAGAAACTGCAAGATCGACGAAGCCGGGGGGCGGGGCCGGGGCGGGGCAGGGCGGGGCGGGGCGGGGCGTTTTAGGTGAGGAGGGGGGCTAGCCAGGTGCCTACCAGCAGGGCCGGGCCGAGGGGCAGCAGGGTGTTCCGGTGCACCTTTCGGGTGGCGAGCAGGCCGAGCACCACACCGCCGTGCAGCACGTGCGGCAGGAGCAGCCCGGTCAGTAGGACGTCCCACCCCAACCAGCCGAGCGGCAGGCCGAGGACGGCGGCGAGTTTCACGTCCCCGAAACCCAGCCGTGAGCCGGGCAGCAGGGCCAGCAGCACGTGTGCCGCGCCCGCCACCGCCGCACCTCCCAGCGCGCCGAGCAGCCGGCCGGGGGTGTCGGACAGCAGCGCCGCGATGGTCAGCCCTCCGAGGGCCAGCAAGCCGGCGACGAGCACCAGCGGGTCGGGCAGCCGCAGGCAGGCCAGGTCGACCCGCGCCAGCACCAGACCGACCGCCGCGACCGCGAGGAAGACCGGCAGCGCCGGGTCGCCACCCACGGCGACGGCAAGGCCGACGAAGACGCTGGCCGCCACCATCGGGTCCACCCAGGGCCGCTGCGGCAGTGGAAACGCCGGTGGCCGGGCGTCCGCTGTGGCGAAACGCCGCGACACCAGTGGTACGACGAGGCCGACCAGCGCGCCGAGCAGCGCGATAGACACCAGCACGGCGGCCGACATGAGCCGGACGTTACTGGCGGTCGCGCACCGGCGTGTCCCCCGATCGTGATCCCGTGCCCGCCCGACGCGGCCGTTCGGTGGTCACCACCAGGGCGACCCCGGCGACGATGACAGCACCGCCGAGCAGCACCTGCGGAGTGATCGGCTCGGCCACGAGCAGCGCGCCGAGCGCCACCGCGACCGCCGGGTTCACGTAGGCGTACGTCGACACCAGCGAGATCGGCGCGTTGTGCAGCAGCCAGACGTACGCGGTGAAGGCCACCAGCGAGCCGGCCACCATGAGGTAGCCCAGCGCCAACCAGGACCGGGTGCTCACCGCCGCCGGGTGGAAGTCGGCCAGTTCGCCACGACCGGCGGCGACGGCCACCAGAAACAGCGCGCCGGCCATCATCTCGTACACCGTAGCCACGAACGGGTCAGCGGGCATCCGGATCCGTCCGGACAGGAACGACCCGACCGACCAGGAGGTGGCCGCCGCCACCACTGTCAACGCCCCGATCAGCGGCACCGCTGCCGAACTACCGCCCGGCAGCACCAGCAGGATGAGGCCGACGAAGCCCACCGTGACCCCGGCGAACGTCCAGATCGGCGGTCGATCCCCGGTGGCCGAGCGCAACAGCACCACCAGCAGCGGCACCGTGGCCACCAGCAGCGCGGCGATCCCCGACGGCACCGCCACTCCCGGCGGCCCCGATTCGGCGAGCACCACCAGGCCGTTGCCAGCGGCGAGCAGGAGCACCCCGACCAACGCGGCCGAGCCGAGTTGCCGTCGGTCCACCCGCAGCGCGCCGGGGCCTCGACGCAGTCGCAGCACCACCGCCAGGACCAGGCCGGCCACGGCGAACCGGAGCGCTGCCGACAACAGCGGAGGCATCGTCTCCACAGTGATCCGGATGGCCAGATAGGTCGACCCCCAGAGCACGTAGACCACGATCAACGCGGTCCAGATCAGTGTCGGGGTGCTGCTGGCACGACGGCCGGCGAGGGCCGTGGCGCTTGGTAAAGGTGAGCTCATCAGTGGACCACGCTACGGTGACCCCGGAGTCCGCGTCGCGCTTTGGTGGCCGGCCTCTCACCACTCGTGCAGGAGGGCGGCATGACGAACTACGGACAACCGGGGAGCGGCCACCCGGGGCCGTGGCGTGGGCAGAGACCCGACGAGACGGCCGGTCGACCGGCGCAGCAGCCCTACCCGCCCGCGGCGGAGCCCTACCCGCCGGCGGTCCCGTCGTACCCGCCCGCACCGCAGGGACGACCCGGGCCGTACGGCGGCCCACCCAACCCGCCCTACGGTGCGGCGCCCGGCGCGCCCTACGGTGCAACTCCGCCCTACGGCGGCGGAACGGATACGCCCTACGGCCACGAGCCCCGCACGCCCTACGGCGGCTCGTACCAGCCGGCCCAGCCGACCCAGCCGTACGGCGGGCAGCCGTACCGGCCCGACGACCCGTACGGCGAGGATCCGGCACCGAGCCGGCGCGGTCGGGGGCCGTTGATCGCGGTACTGGCCGTCGTACTGCTGGTGGTGGCCGTCGCTGGCGCGTTCTGGTTGCGCCGTGGGCAGAGCGACCCGGTGCCGGCAGCCGCGCCGAGCAACTCGGCCGTTGCCGGTGAACCCAGCGCGGACGCGGTCGAGCCCGCGCCGAGCGCGGCAGCACCGGAGTCGTCGGCCGATCCCCGGTTCGCGAAGGTCGGCCAGTGCGTCCGCAACGACGGCACCGCCGGCGGCAAGCCGAAGCTGCTGATCAGCGGCTGCACCGCGAAGTCGTACGAGGTGCTGAGCCGGATCGACGGCCCGACCAGCGGCGAGCGGGACGCCGAGGCCAAGTGCGGCAAGGTCGAGGGCTACACCAACTGGTATTTCTTCGACAGTGAGCTGGACACTCTCGACTTCGTCCTCTGCCTCAAGCAACGCTGAGACCCTCCACCCCAGGGGATGACATGACGACCTACGGACCTGCGGGTTCCGATCAGCCGGACGATCCGTACCAGCGCCCAGCCAGTGGGCCTGACAGCTCACCGCCGGACGACCCGACAGTGCCCCAGTGGAGCGCCCCGCCTTCCGCGGACGATCCGACCCGGCAGCAGTGGAGTGCTCCCCCGACCGACGCGGAGCCACCGACGGCACCCCTGTGGGCGCCGCCGCCCACCAACCCGGAGCCGCCGACCACGCCGATGTGGGCGCCGCCGCCCACCTCGGGCCCGGGTTACCCACCGCCCGGGCCGTTCCCACCGGCCGGGCCGTTCCCACCGGCGGGCCCGATGCCCGGTCAGCCGGCCGGGCCGACACCGGGCCAGCCACCCGCGCCGTGGGGTCAGCAGCCTCCCGGTGGCTACGGGATGCCGCCCGTCGCGCCGGTGAAGAAGACCGGCCGCAACGTCGCTCTCATCATCACTGCGGTGGTGCTGCTCGTGCTCTGTCCGTGCCTCGGCCTGGCCGGATGGGCGATCTGGAAGGTGGCCGACGCCGGCGGTGACGCGGCGCGTGCCCCGTCGACGAGCGCCCCGGGCGTTCCACCCGCGCTGCCCAGCGACGCCCCGACGTCGGCCGCCCCGACTCCGGGCGAGGAATTCGCCAGGGGTGACTGCGTGGTGAACGACGGCAGTGAGAACGACGCGGACCTCCGCAAGGTGCCCTGCGGCCCGAACACCTATCAGGTGCTGCTGCGAATTCCGGCGACCACTGACGGCGACCGGTGCGAGACGCTCGCGCCGCAGGCGACCGCGAACTACGTGCACGACAACTCGGTCGACCTGTTCGACTACGTGCTCTGTCTGAAGAAGCGCTAGCCCGATCTGGCCGATCGCTGGTCCGATTGCCAAAACTAGGGCTGTCTAGCATGGACGCTAGACAGCCCTAGTTTGTGGTCGACGGTCTCGACACGCCGGTAGCCCCATCTATCCATGTCTAGCCTCGCAGCTAGATGGCCCGATAATCTGCGATGCGTGGATCCGGTCCGCAACCCGTACGCGCCGGGCGCCGGTCAGCGTCCGCCCGAACTTGCCGGGCGGGGGCGAGAGCTGGACGTCTTCGACATCGTGCTCGAACGCATCGCCCGGGGCCGACCCGAGCGCAGCCTGATGCTCACCGGGCTGCGGGGCGTCGGCAAGACGGTTCTGCTCAACACGCTCCGATCGCAGGCGATCAACAGGCTCTGGGGCAGCGGCAAGATCGAGGCGCGTCCGGACCAGTCGTTGCGCAGACCGGTCGCCGCCGCGCTGCACATGGCAGTCCGGGAGCTCGCCCCCCGCCACCGCGCACCCGACCGGATCGACGCGTTCCTCGGCGTCCTCAAGGCGTTCGCCCAGCGGTCCAACCCGACCGGCCGGGCCGGTGCCGCCACCAAGCTGCGCGACCGGTGGCAGCCCGGCATCGACGTGCCAGCCGCCAGCGGCCGGGCCGACTCCGGCGACATCGAGATCGACCTGGTCGAGCTGTTCAGTGACGCCGCCGCCGTGGCCAGTGACGTCGGCACCGGCATCGCCATCTTCATCGACGAGATGCAAGATCTCGGCCCGGAGGACGTGTCGGCGCTCTGCGCCGCCTGCCACGAGCTGTCCCAGCTCGGCGCGCCGCTGATCGTCGTCGGCGCCGGCCTTCCGCACCTGCCGGCAGTGCTCAGCGCCGCCAAGTCGTACTCCGAACGGTTGTTCCGCTATCAACGCATCGACCGGCTCGATCGGATCGCCGCCGACCGGGCGCTCTGCGCGCCCGCCGAGCGCGAGGAGGTCGAGTACGAGCAGAAGGCACTCGACCTGCTCTACGAGAAGTCCGGCGGCTATCCCTACTTCGTCCAGGCGTACGGCAAGGCCACCTGGGACCACGCGCCGCGCTCGCCGATCACCGCCGCTGACGTGCGGGTCGCCGCACCCGAGGCGGAGGCCGAGCTGGCGGTCGGGTTCTTCGGTTCCCGGTTCGAACGGGCCACTCCCGCCGAACGCGAGTACATGCGGGCGATGGCGATGATGTCAGCGGTCGAGGGCGAGCCCGGCACCGTCGTCCGCGACGACATGGACGCCGCGGTGCCCACCGCGGAGATCGCCCGTGCCCTCGGCCGCAAGCCGGCCAGTCTGTCTCCGGCCCGGGACGCGCTGATCAAGAAGGGGCTGATCTACTCCGGTGAGCGGGGCACTGTCGCCTTCACCGTCCCGCACTTCGGCCGGTACCTGCGGACCCAGCCGGCCTGACCCCCAACAATCGCGTCGACCCCGGTCAGACCTTCGACCAGGGTGCCGGGAAGAGCACCTCACCGCGAGGCGGGGGCCCCTCCTCGCTGGTGGACGGCGGCAGCACCAGCGCCTGCCAGGGTTCACCGAGGCCGGCCCATGGGCCGGTCAGGCCGAGTTCACTCGCCGGGCCGAACCCGAACCGGCGGTAGAAGGCCGGGGCGCCGAGGACGATCACGAGCCGCTCACCCAACTCGGTGGAGGCGTCCAGGGCGGCCTGCACGACAGCCGTGCCGTGCCCGACACGCTGTCGGTGCGGCGCGACCGCCACCGGGCCCAGGGCCAGGACGGGCACGTCCGAGCCTCGCTCCGGCCGCAGCCGCGCCCGGGTGAGCAGCGCGTAGCCGACCACCTCACCGCCGTACTCGGCGACCATTGCCAACTCGGGCAACCAGGCGGTGGTGTCGCGTAGCTCGTCGACCAGGCTGACCTCCGGCGGCGTCGTCACGTCCGGACGGGCGAAGGCCGCGGCCAGTACGCGGCGGACCGGGCCGGCGTCGGCCGGGTCCTCGGGGCGTAGCCGCAGCGTGGTCACCCGCGCGACGTTACCCGCCAGCGCCCGTCCATCCGTGACTGTCGCTCGATTCGGCGTGGCGCACGTGTACGAACACCAATCCGATCCTGCGGTTGACGGGGTAGCAAACGTCGCGACGGGGTATGACTGATCCATGACGCCCGTACGCTCCCTCGCCCGCGCCATGCTGAGCGGCATCTTCGTGGTCAGCGGGTATCGCAACTTACGCAACCCCGACCGGCTTACGGTGGCCGCCAAACCGGTGACCGACAAGGTCGCACCGATGCTGAAGAAGGCACACCCGAGCTTCCCCACCGAGACCGAGACGTTGATCCGGCTCAACGCGGCCGTGCAGGTCAGCGCCGGTCTGATGCTGGCCACCGGCCGGTTCAGCCGACCCGCGGCGCTGGTTCTGGCCGGCACGCTGGTGCCGGTGACCATCGCCGGGCATCCCTTCTGGAACAACGACGACCCGATCGCCAAGAACAACAACCAGATTCATGTCCTGAAGAACCTCGGGCTCCTCGGCGGTCTGCTGCTCGCCGCGGCGGACACCGGCGGCAAGCCGGGTCTGCGGTGGCGGACGGGCCATCGCATCGGCCACTCTCGACGTTCCATGCAGCGCGCCGTCCGCACCGCCCGACGCGAGGCCCGAATCGCCGTCCGCTCCGCGTCCACCGCACGTCGACTCCCCGGCTGACCTGCGTCGATCCGTCTCCGTCTCACCCCCACCCCTCGCTAAGGCCACGAATTACCTGAACCACCCGGTAGGCGTTAACGCGGTGGAAATGTCAAAAACATGTGTGGGATCGGACACGGTCGCATAACGCGGGAGGCACTGACGTGAGGCGCCGTTCTAGGCTCCGTGCAGGACCTGGACGGGTAGGACGACCTTGGTACGGGGGTGGCCACGCCATGCCGACGGATGTCGGTAGACGGGCGGACCGCCTCGCCCCAATCCAACGTGTGTCACGCGGGCTCGACCGTGTGACGCGCGGGATCGATCGCAGGAACGTCGTACGGGGCGCCATCGTGGCCGCCGTCGCCTACGCCGCATGGCTTGCCATCGGCACCTTCGGGCGGCCGTACAACTTCTTCGACATGAAGATCTACCACGGTGCCGTGGTGTGGTGGGCGAGCGGTCACGAGCTCTACGAGTTCATCGCGCCCGAAACCACACTCGGGTTCACCTACCCGCCCTTCGCCGGGCTGGTCATGCTGCCGATGGCGCAGCTGCCGATCGGCGCGGCCGGTCTGGTCAACGCCGCCGCCAGCATCGCCGCGTTGGCGCTGGTGCTGGCCGGGCTACTCCGACCCATCGTGGACCGACTGGGTTGGCCACTGTGGTTCACAGTGGCACTGGCGGTGCCGCTCGCGGTCGCCATCGAGCCAGCTCGGGAGACCCTCGGCTACGGCCAGGTCAACATCCTGCTGTTCGCCTTGATCATGGCTGACCTGATCGGCCTGCGCTGGCGGTCCCGCCGGGGCACCCACTACGCCGCCACCGACGGCCCGCTGCTGCGCTTCATCTACGGCGGGGCCTGGGCGGGGGCCGGTATCGGCCTCGCCACAGCGGTCAAGCTCACCCCGGCGCTGTTCATCGCCTACCTGCTGATCACCCGTCAGTGGCGGGTGGCGGCCACCGCCATCGGCACGACGATCGGCGTGACGGTGGGGACCTTCGTGATCGTCGGTGACGAGTCGCGGACCTACTTCGGCAGCGTGCTGTGGCAGACCGAACGGGTCGGCGCGGCGGACATGACGCCCAACCAGTCCCTCGCCGGCCTGCTCGCCCGGCTGTACGACTCGATCGAGACCCCTGGGCTGCTGTGGCTCGCCTTCTCGGTGCTGATCCTGGCGCTGGGCCTGTCCCGGGCGGCCAGTTCCCGCGCCGACGGTGACGAGCTGACCGCCTTCACGTTGGTCGGTCTCACCGCGAACGTGATCAGCCCGATCTCCTGGACGCACCACCTGGTCTGGGTGATCCCGGCGATCATCGTGCTGGCCGACGCCGCAGTGCGTCGCCGCGAGGCGAGCCGGGGGATGCCGCAGCGCACCGGCCAGGGGCCGGTCTTCGGCGGACTACCCGGGGTCAACGGGCTCCGCCCACCGATCTGGTACCCGACGCTGACCGGGCTCCGCCACGGCTTCGCCGCGATCGGGCTCTACCTGCTCTTCCTGATCTCTCCGATCTGGCCGTACGAACACCAACTGCCGGAGATGTCGCACTACCAGGACGGCCTGTTCGGGGCACTGATGGAGAACTCGCTCGCGCTCGCGCTGATCATCCTGGTCGCCGCGCTGCCCTGGCGTCCAGGCGCGGAGCCGGCGTTCTACGGCGACCGGCTCGCGCGGGCCGTGGTGGTCAACGGCCGCCGCTGAGCGGTCAGGGGCAGTTGACCCATTCCTCGGTGCCGTCGGTGAAGACCTGCCGCTTCCAGATCGGCAGCCGCGCCTTGACCTCGTCGACCAGTCGGGCGCAGGCCGCGAAGGCCGCCGCCCGGTGTGCGGTGCTCACCGCGGCGACCAGCGCCACGTCACCGATGACCAGGGGGCCGACCCGGTGCGAGACCGCCACCGCGTAGACGTCGGGCGCCGCGGCGATCTCGGCGGCCACCTCGCGCAGCACCTGCGCGGCGCTCGGGTGCCCCTCGTACTCCAGGCTGGTGACCTGGCGACCGTGGTCGTGGTCGCGGACCACGCCCTGAAAGGACACCACGGCGCCGGCCCGGCGGTCGGCGACCGCCGCCTCGTGCGTGGCGAGGTCGAGCGGCTGGTCGGTGACCTCGCCGAAGGTGATCGCTGGTGCCGTCACGACGCACGCTCCCCGGGAAACAACGGCAGTGGCACGAGCGGCACCCGGTCGCCGGGCTCGCCGCTGGTGCCGGGACGGATGACAGCGAACCCGTCCGCGCCGGCCAGGCCCCGCAGCATCGCCGAGCCGACGTGGCGGACCGGGAGCGCGACGCCGGCGGACCGGTCCAGTCGGACCAACGCCAGGTGGGTGTGGTCGCCGCGACCGGGCACCGCCTCGGCCAACGTGACCTGCGGCAGCACCGGCATCGACCGGCCCTGGAGGCCGGCGAGCAGCGGGGCGACGAGCGACACCAGCGCGACGATGGCGGACTGCGGGTTGCCCGGCAACCCGGCCACGAACCGGGCTCGCCCGTCGGGGCCGGTCAGTCGGGCCAGCAGCATCGGAAAGCCGGGGCGGACCGCCACAGTGTTGACCACGTAGTCGGCGCCGAGCGCCTCCAGGGTCGGGTGCAGGTGGTCGACCGGGCCGTTCATCGTGCCGCCGGTGGTGCAGACCAGATCGGCGTGGCCCAGCGCCGAGCGTAGGGCCGCCACGTGCGCGGGCAACGTGTCAGCCACCGGGCCGACAACGTCGGATGGGCGGACCTGGCAGCCGTATCGCCGCAGCCAGGCCGGCACCGCGGGGCCCAGCGCGTCGCGGATGCGACCGGCCGCGGGCGGGCCCGCCGTCAGCAGCTCGTCGCCGAAGACCAGCAGCGCGGCGCGCGGCACCCGCCGGACCCGCAGCGTGTCGTGCCCGCAGGCGGCTGCCAGGCCGATCACCGCCGGGTCGACCGGCGTGCCGGCCGGCAACAACTCCTCATCGGCGTACGCCTCCTCGCCGGGGTTCCGCCACTCGGGCGACTCCCGGGGAACGCCGGTGACCAGGCCGTCAGCGCTCGTCGACTCTTCCACCCGCAGCACGGCGGTGGCGCCCTCGGGCACCATCGCACCGGTCGCGATCTCGACGGTGGTGTCGTCCTCGGTGAGCGGCGCGGGGGTGCTGCCGGCCAGGACCCGGCCGACGACGCGCCACGGCCCACTGCCGCGCACCGCCCAGCCATCCACGCTGGAGGTCGGGAACGCCGGCAGGTCGGTGCGGGTGGTCAACGGCTCGGCCAGGGTCGACCCGTCGGTGTCGACAAGTGGTCGGGCGGCGGCGGGCAGCGCGGCGGCCAGACCGACCGCGTAGACCCGCGAACGGGCTTCTTCCCACCCGGCTGGTGGGGGCGCGGCGACCCGATCCGCTGTGGGTGCGGTTTCCGTGCTCACCGACCGAGCCTATCGGCACTGACCGACACCCGCCCGGGCCTGGCGCGCACCGGTCAGTGGTCCCCGCCGCGCACCGGTCAGTGGTCCCCGCCGCGAAGCGGTCAGTGGTCCCCGCCGCGAAGCTGGTCGACGGTGTGGCCGAGGATCGGCCCGAGAACGGCCAGGCCATCCCGGGCACCGCCGGTCGAGCCGGGCAGATTGACCACCAGCATCCGACCGGCGACCCCGGCAACGCCCCGGGACAGCACCGACGTCGGCACGCGGTCACGACTGTGCGCGCGGATCGCCTCGGCGATGCCGGGGATCTCGTAATCCAGCAGGCCCCGGGTCACGTCCGGGGTCCGATCCGTCGGGGTCACTCCGGTGCCACCGCTGGTCAGCACCACGTCGACACCGTCGGCGCGGGCGGCCCGCAAGGCGTCGCCGACCGGCTCACCGTCGGGCACCACCACCGGGTCGTCGACCTGGCAGCCCAGCTCGCGCAGGCCGGTGACGAGCAGCGGCCCGCTGGTGTCGGCGTAGACGCCGGCGGCGGCCCGATTGGAAGCGACGATCACCCGAGCGCGGATCACGGCCGGCCCTCCGGACGGACCCACTCGCCGGTCTTGCCGCCTTCCTTGCGCAGCACCCGGACCGCTTCCACCGACGCCGCCGGGTCGACCGCCTTGACCATGTCGACAAGGGCGAGACCGGCGACGGCAACCGCCGTCAGCGCCTCCATCTCCACCCCCGTCCGGTCCGCCGTGCGGGCGGTGGCCGTGATCTCCACGGTGTCGGCGGTCAGCAGCAGGTCGACGGTGACGCCGTGCAGGGCGATCGGGTGGCAGAGCGGGATCAGATCAGGGGTGCGCTTGGCCCCCATGATCCCGGCCAGCCGCCCGACGGCCAACGCGTCGCCCTTGGGCAGCCCGTCGCGATGCAGCAGGTCGATGACCTCGGGCGTGGTCCGCAACCGGCCGGCAGCGACGGCCAACCGACCCGTCACCGCCTTGGCTGAGACGTCGACCATGCGGGCCGCGCCGGCGCGATCGACGTGGCTGAGTTGCGCGGGTTCGGTCACGGTCGTGAGCCTATCGGTGCGGTACGACGGCGGTCGGGAGGAGCGGCGTCACGCTGGCGACCGCACCGGGTGCTGCCGGCGCAACGGCCCCGACGCCGCTCCTCCCTCACCAGCCCGCCGCCGAGGTCGCTGGGGGGACCCGGCAGCGGGGCGTGTCGACGACCCGGTTCTGCCCACAGGCAGAACCTCCCCCGTTCGCCGATACGGCCGGTAAGTTACCGGGCCTGCCGATAAGAAATCGATAAACGCCGTTCAGGCTGGTCAGCGCCCTGCGACCACTGTGGCGCCGGTCAACTCGGCGAGGCGACGTTCGGCCTCGAAGCGCTCCGGCACGCCCATCCGTCGGAAGATCGCCAACGCCCGCTCCCAGTGCCGTCGGGCCTCCGCCGGGTCGACACGGGTGAAGTGTTCGGCGAGACCGGCCAAGGCACGTCCCTGCTCGTACGGGTGTGAGATCCGAGTGGCCAACCGCAACGCCTCCTGGTGCACCTCGGACGCCTCGCCACCTCGCCCCTGCGCCAGCAGGGTGCGCCCGAGTTCGTTGAGCGCAGCCGCCTCGACGTGTCGCTCCCCCGAACCGATCGACAGCTTCCGGGCCAACTCGTGCTCCTGCTGGGCCTCCACCAGACGACCCAGACCGCGGTAGGCGATCCCGAGGTCGTTGCGCACCTCGGCCTCGGCGTACCGGTGTCCGGTGCGATCGCGTAGCGCTAACGAGGCCAGGAGAATTCGGATCGCCTGCGGCAGATCGCCCATTCGGACCCGCACGGCGCCGATGTGGCTGAGAGCGTTGAGTGTGTGGAAGACGTCGGAGTTTGTCCGGGCCCACGCCAGGTGCAGGCGATGCAGGCGCAGCGCCTCCTCGTAGCGACCGAGTGAGGTAAGTGCCATGCCGAGGTTCGGCAGCGCCATCGGCACCTTGACTCTGCCGTACCCCTTGTAGTCACGCAAGCGCTCAAAACCGACCCTCACCGCTTCGGTCAGGTTGCCGCTCCAGTAGTAGACAGCAGCGAGATTGGCGCGGTACCGCGCGGTTCTGAGCACGTCCCGCGAGTCTTTGGAGAGGGCGACAGCGCGGGTCAGATGGTGCAGTGCTTCCCGGTTGTCGCCAGTCCGGATATATCCGGAAGCGAGGTAGTTGTTCATCAATGCCGCCGCACCAACGTCCCCGGATGCGTCCGCTGCGATCAGCGCGTGCCGGTGGGTCGTGATGATGTCCTCGAAGTATCCGCGGATGTAACAGAATCGCCAGAGGGCGCGGGCCAGCCGCCACGAGTGCTCGTGGAAGCCCTCATCGAGCGCTGCCCTCACCATCGTCACCAAGTCCGTCCGCTCCGCTTCCAACCAGTCAGCGGTGGGCTCTCCGATCGCGTCGACCAACTCAGGTCGCCCGAACGGGAGATGTGTGACGCGAGATTCCAGGTCGTTGAGTTCCAGCGTCTTGGCGACCCTCAACGCCGCCGCCAGAGTGAAGTCGAACAGGTGAGCCAACCCGGCCTTTCGGTCGCTCGCGGAGTCGGTGTGCGAACACAGCTCGATGGAGTACTGCCGCATGAGGTCGTGCAGTCGGTATCGCGTCGAGTCCACGTCCTCCACCAAGTTCCTGTCGACGAGGTCGTCGAGCGCCGCGCGAGCCTCCGTGGTCGTCAGCCCGGTCAGCGCGGCGACTGCCGGCGTACTGAAGCGACTACCGGGATACAGGCCCAGGAATCGGAAGACACGCTTGGTCGAACTGGCAAGCGGCTCATAGGAAGCGGCGAAAGCTCCGGTGACGGTGCTCTCTTCCTGGGCCAGGTGGTGCAGCACCGGAGCGTCGCCAGCCATCTGCTCGGCAAGGTCCGCCAACCGCCAGCCGCGCCGGTGCGCCAGCCGCGCACCGGCCAGCCGGATTGCCAGTGGGAGATACCCGCACCGACGCACCACGTCGGCGGCCGCCTCCGACTCGGCCTCAACCCTGTCCCGACCGATGCTCAGGCTGAGGAGGTCCACGCTCTCCTGTGGGTTCAGGAGCGGCAGCGTCTGCGAGGGCCCGACATCCGGGTGGGACAGACGCCGCCGCGAGGTGACCAGCACGACGGTGGTCGGCTCGGCCGGAAGCAGGGGCATGATCTGCTCGCTGCTCGCCGCGTTGTCGAGCACCACCACTGACCTCCGACGGGCCAGTTCCTGTCGCCACAACTCCACCCTGTCGTCGAACTCCACCGGTACACGGCCAGCCGGAACGCCCAACTGTCGAAGCAGGGTGACCAGCGCGCTCGATGGCTCGACCCGGTTCTTTTCACCGTGCCCGCACAGGTCGATGAAGAGCGCGCCGTCCGGGTATCGATCGGACAGCCGGCGGGCCAGGTGCACGGCGAGGGCCGTCTTCCCGCTGCCCGCCATGCCGTCGATGATGTGTACGGCCGGCACCCGCTCCTCGATCCGCCGCGTCTCCGCCAGCAGCCGCACCACCACGTCCGCCCTGCCGACGAAGTCGGTGACAGCTCGGGGAAGGTGATCTACCGGGCTGATCTGAGCGGCCGGCTCCAGTGCCGCGCTGACCGCCACGCTGGCCCCGCCCGCTAGCAGTCGCGCCCGATCAAGTCCGCCAACCCGTACGGCGGCACGCGCCGAACCAGGGCGCGACATCGCCGTGACGATGGAGCGGCGCAGCTCCTCAAGATTGCCCCCGGGGCCGACACCCAACTCCGTGGTCAGCGTTGTTCGAACCTCGTCGTACACCGCCAGCGCCTCCGCGTTGTCCCCGCGCTCGTGCAGGGCACGCATGAGCAGGACGTAGGCCGGCTCGCGCAGAGGATGGCGGGCAACCACCTCCCGCAACAGCGCAATCGCCAGGTCGTCCCGGCGCGATCTCAGTTGGACGTCGGCGAGAAGTTCCACTGTCAACAGCCGCTCCTCCTCGGCCGCGACAGTTCGGGAGGTGAGGACGGGCCCGAGCGGTACGCCGGCGAGCATCGGTCCCCGCCACCGAGCCAGGGCGCGCCCCAGCAGCTCACGGGCACGGTCCAAGTGGCCACCCGTCAGGGCTTCCCTGGCCGCGTTCCGTTCCAGCTCGAAGCGAAAGACGTCGACCCGTTCCGGCTCGACTACGAGCCGATAGCCGCTGCGCTGGCGTTCGATGGCACCGCCGCCAGCCGGGAAAGCCTCGAAAGCCCGGCGCAGATTAGCGGCGTAGGTACGCACATTAGCTACGGCCGATCGCGGTGGGCGATCGGCCCATAGCTCATCGACAAGGTCGTCCACTGTCACAAGTCGCTCGGGCTGAACGGCGAGCATCGCGAAGATTGTCTGCTGTTTGGGTGTGCCAAGGCGCAGGGTGTGGGCAGAGAGATGCACCGAAAGGCCGCCCAGAACCTGAATCTCCACCCGCCCCCGCCAGCCGTATCAGGTATTCAGCCGATCACGCAACGGAGTGTACGACCCCGCGCCGTGGCGTACCGCTTACGGGGCGATACGAACGACCGCTGAGTGTCCAGGAGTGACGCGAGGAGCTGTGCCAATGCGAGTCCGGGACCGCACACTGCCTGCCGCAAGTTGCATCGCGGCCTACTGAAACGCGATTATCCACCCGTCGTCGCCAACGATCCCGGAGAAGGGCGGCACTATTACCTGCCCCGTTGGGCACCTACGACCGTGCCAACTCTGCCCATGCCGCCCGTACGCCTGACCAAACTCCGGATGAGGCAACTCCTCACGAGCCCTCAGACTCAAGGAATAGCGCGTCCCATAACCTGGTCAGATACCGTCCGCAGTTGCAAGGTGCCACTTGAATCCAGCGCCGGCACGCTCGACCGCACTGCGTTCAGTAACGATGGACAGAACGTGATAAACAGGCTTCAACTTGGCTAATGTTGCGCATACCGACATTTATTTCTTCTAGCCTGCCCTTCCGGCTCTTAAGCTGCCTTTCGGAGGAAGACCTCCCCATCCGGGGACAGGTACTCCAATTGACGCAGCGAGAGAAGGGGGCAACGCGATGCGTGGCACCGACTGGAACTGACAAGTTCGACACAGGACTTCTGAGGGCCCGAGCAGTAGGCTGCGAGAACGCGCAGGCAGTCCTCCGGGAGCGGCATGACCCTTCCTCAGCGACGAGAGATTGAGACCGATCGGCGGCTGTTGCTGCTCGTCGGTCTCGTCGTCGTTGTTGCCACGGTCATCGTCGCCACGTCACTTCCGGCCGCGTTGCGTTCGGCGAAGCCAGAGACGGTGAACGACGCTGCGGTCCTTGTCATGCTCACGCTCATGATCGCGTTGGGCACGCTGGTCAAGGCCCGCGTACGGATCCGGTCGACGACCCAGTCGATCAGCTGGAACGAGACAGCGATCATCGTCGGTGCAGCCATCGCTCCAACGTCAGTAGTCGTGCTCTGCACCGCAGTCGGGATCGCCCTCGCCTCGATTCGCCTCACACCGATAAAGCTGGCCTTCGGTATCGGCAAGAACGTCATAGTGGCCTGGGGCGCCGGCACGGCACTCGCGATGACGACCTGGACCTGGCCGCCCACGGGAACAGCCCCCCTGATGCTGCTGGGGCCGTTGGCACTCGCCTACCTGGTCGCGGCGCTCCTGGACGACCTACTCGCCATCCCAGTCATCGCGCTCGCCTCCCAGACCAGGATCGCGAAGCACTTCCGCAGCAACCTCGACCTTCGGCTCGCCGGCTTCGCCGTGCGGTTCGCCGTCGCGGCCTGCACGCTGCTGATCATCCGGATGGACCCCCGGCTCCTGCTCGCCGTCCCACCCCTGGTGCTGAGCCTGCACCTGGCCTACTCCGCGCGGATTCGAGGCCGCACCGAGCAGCAGGCGTGGCAACGGCTCGCCCGCACCACCGACGCGCTCAACGTGGTCGACCTGGACAACGTCCTCACCACCGCCGTCACCCAGGCCGCCGAGTTGTTCTCCGCCGACGAGGTCGAGATCGAGCTGCGCGACGGCGGCCGCGCCGTACGCGGCGGCACCGCCGGCATCACCTTCGACGGCCCGACCGGCACGCCCACCGACGTGGGCGGCACTATCGTCCCCGCGCCGCTGGAGGGCCACGACCGGACTGTCGACATCGGCATGCTTCGACTGCGCTTCCGCGGCCCGGTGCAGCTCTCCGAGCGGGAGCAGTACACCCTGCGGACCTTCGCCTCCGCGCTGTGCACCGCCGTCCGCAACGCCCAGGCGTACGCCGAACTGGCCCGGGTCGCCGACGAGCACGCGTACGCGGCCTCGCACGACGCGCTGACCGACCTGGCCAACCGTCGGCACCTCCTCGACGAGGGCACCGAGCAGTTGAGCACTCGCCATGCCGACGGGGTGACAGCGCTGGTGCTGATCGACCTCAACCACTTCAAGGAGGTCAACGACACGCTCGGGCATGCCGCCGGCGACCAGGTACTGGTGCAGGTCGCCGACCGGTTGCGGGGTGCCGCCCAGCCGAGCGACCTGGTGGCCCGCCTCGGCGGCGACGAGTTCGCCGTACTCATGCGCGGTCTGCCGGCCCCGGCGGTCGCCGCGCACCGGGCCGAGACGTTGCTCGCCGCCCTGCACGAGCCGTTCGAGCTGGATGGCATGCGAATCAGCGTCGAAGCCAGCGGCGGGATCTCCGGCGCCCCGTCCAACGGCGGCATGGCCGAGTTGCTGCGCCGCGCCGACGTGGCCATGTACCAGGCGAAGCGGGCCGGGCAGCGGATCTCCACGTACGCCCCGACCCGCGACACCGCCGACCTCGGTCGCCTCACCCTCGGCGGTGACCTACCGCGCGCGGTCGCCGACCACGAGTTCGTCGTCAACTTCCAACCGATCGTCGACCTGCGCTCCGGTGAGGTGACCAGCGCCGAGGCACTGGCCCGCTGGCACCACCCCACCCACGGCCTGATCGACCCGCTGCGGTTCCTGGAGGCGGTGGAACGGTCCGGCCTGCTACCGGCCTTCGCCGAAGCGATCCTCGACCAGGCGCTGATCGCGGCGGTGAGTTGGCGCGACGCCGGCTTCGACGTACCGGTCGCGGTCAACGTGTCCCCGCGCAGCCTGCTCGACGCGCGGTTCCCCGGCTCGGTGCTGGCCCGCCTCAGAGCCCACGACCTACCACCGGACCGGCTGGTCCTGGAGTTGACCGAGACGCTGACCCTCAGCCAACTCGACGTGGTCGACCGGGTGCTCAGCCGGCTCCGCGACGAGGGAGTCCGGTTGGCGTTGGACGACTTCGGCACCGGCTACTCCTCGCTCTCGCTGCTCTCCCGAATCCCGGTCCACGAGCTGAAGATCGACCGGAGCTTCGTGACGACGATGGAGAGCTCGGCGGAGGCCGCCGCCGTCATCCGCTCCACCCTCGACCTGGGTCGCAGCCTCGACCTGGACGTGGTGGCCGAGGGCGTCGAGAGCGAGCCGCAACGGCGGGCCCTCTGGGAGTTGGGCTGCGTCGCCGGCCAGGGGCATCTGTTCGCCCGGCCGATGCCGTCCGGCACCCTGCTCGCGGCGATGCAGCGCGGCTCGGGCGGCCGACCGGGCACCCTCGCCGCGCCGCTGCACGACACCGGGGCGGTGATCCGGTTGAGCCAGAACCGCCGCCAGGCCGGCCGTTCCAGGCCCGACCGCCTGCCACACCTGCCCGCCTGAGCAGGCATCGCCCCGTTGCGCGGGCAGCCCGGTCTGCCAGACTGTCGCGCGTGATCGTCGACGACCCGACCGCCCACCGCAGTCGCTGGCACTGGCGCACGCTCGACGACGCCGCTGGCGGACTCGCCCTCGACCTGGGCCTCTACGCCGTGTCGGCCACCTTCGCCGCGATCACCGCTGTCACGTCGACACTGCTGCCGCACCGCGCCTGGGGCGCTGTCGCCGCCGTCGGCTACCTGCTCGCAACGGTGACGGTGATCGCCCAACTTCTGCTGCGTCGACGTTCTCCGTCCTCCCGGCTGAGCGGTCTGCCAGCCCGCTGGGCGGTCACCGGTCTCGCCTGGGCCACCACCACACTGCTGCCCCTGGCCTGGCAGAGCGTCGACCGCGCCGGTGGACGCACCGACCGGGCCCAGGAGGAGGTGCTGGTCGTCGAGCAGGCCGGCAGTCGCCTCCTGGAACACGGCACGCCATACCTCGGACCCGACGCCATCGCCGCCCTGCCACCGGGCGAGCAACTGATGGGCTACACCCCTTACCAGCCCGGCATGGCGATGTTCGGCCTGCCCAGAGCACTGCTCGACACCTGGTGGACCGACTCCCGGGTCTGGTTCGCGGTGGGCACCGCGCTGGCGCTCGCCCTGGCCGTGGCCGCCCTGCGCAGAACACCGGCCACCACCGACGAGGCCACTGCCGGCCAGGCCACCACCACCGCGACCCACCGGCGGGACTCCGCCCTGCTGCGCGGCGTGCAGGCCGCCACCGTACTGCCGATCTGCGCCCTCACCCTCGCCACCGGCGGCGACGACCTACCCGTACTCGCGCTCTGCCTGCTGGCCCTCGCGTTCGCCGCCGCCGACCGGCCCGGCCGGGCCGGCCTCGCGGTCGGACTCGCGGGCGCGCTGAAGCTGTTCGCCTGGCCGGTCGCATTGGTCCTGATCGTCTGGGGCCTGACCCGACGCGCCGGCGCCCGAGTCGCCGTCGGCGCGATCGGACTGCCCGTCGCCGCACTACTACCGGCGCTGCTGGTGGACCGCGACGCCCTCACCGAGAACGTGCTGCGCTTCCCCCTCGGCCACGGGCTGGTCACCAGCCCCGCGCAGTCCCCGTTCCCCGGCTACCTGATCGCCAACGCGCTACCCGCCGGCCGGCTGATCGCCGCCGGGCTGCTTGTCGCCGCCGGAGTGGCCATCGCCGTCCGGCTCGCCCGCCGCCCGCCCCGCACCGCCGTCGCCACCGCGCTCATCTGCGGGTACGGGCTGCTCGCCGCCATCGCCCTGATGCCCTCGACCCGCTTCGGCTACCTGCTGTACCCGCTTGCCCTGCTGACCTGGGCTCCCGCCCTGCACCGCCCGGACGGCACACCGACCGCCGCGGTTGCCGATGAGCGGTCCGGTCGGACCACTTCGGCGTAACTTCCAAGCGGATCGGCGCGTCAGGGCGTAGACCTGAAGGCATGACCACGTACCGCGACCGGGCCGACGCCGGCCGGGTGCTCTCCGAACGGCTCACCGCGCTCATCGGCGAACCGGACGTCGTCGTCCTGGGCCTCGTCCGTGGCGGCGTGCCGGTCGCCCGCGTCGTCGCCGAACGCCTCGGCGCGCCACTGGACGTGCTGGTCGTCCGCAAGCTCGGCATGCCGTGGGCCCGGGAGGTCGCCTTCGGCGCCCTCGGGCCGGGCGGTGTCCAGGTGCTCAACGACGCGGTGGCCAGCCGACTCAGCAGCGACGACATCGCCGAGGTCCGCCATCGGGAGCAGGCCGAACTGGAGCGCCGGGAACGGCTCTACCGGGGCGACCGCCCACAGCTGGACCTCACCGGGCGGACGGCCGTGATCGTCGACGACGGCCTCGCCACCGGCGCAACCGCCCGCGTCGCCGTCGAGGTCGTCCGCCACCTCGGGGCACACCGCGTCGTGGTCGCGGTCCCGGTCGGTGCGCAGGAGGCGTACGAACTGCTCGCCGCCGAGGCCGACCAGGTCATCTGCGCGCAACGCCCGGCGGACTTCGGCGCGGTCAGCGTCTACTACGACGATTTCCACGAGGTGTCCGACGAAGAGGTCACCGAGGCGCTCACAGCAACTGCATAGGAACACCGGGTACCGTCGGGCGATGAGTAGCCTCACCTGTCCCAAGTGTCACGGAGAAATGCGCCAGTACGAGCGCAGCGGCGTCGTCATCGACCAGTGCGGGGAGTGCCGAGGCATCTTCCTGGACCGCGGCGAGCTGGAGAAGCTGTTCGAGGCGGAGGCCAACTGGAGCCGCCAACAGGCTGGCGGCGCGCCAGGGCAGCCCGCGCAGCAGCCTGCCGGCTACCCGCCCCCGCCGCCCCCGGCACACCAGCCCGGTTACGGCGCCGTCCCGCCGCCCCCGCCCGCCCACGGCTACCCGCCGCAGCCGGCGTACGGCCACCAGCAGCAGCACGGCTACCACGGCCACTACCGGCAGAAGAAGCGCAAGGGCTTCCTCGACGACATGTTCGGCTGAGCCGGAGCCGACGTTCCGCCCGGGTCGATCCACGCGTCGGCCCGGGCACACCACCCGGGCCATTGATCGTTGGCGGGGGCGATGCTTCATGCGAGGCTGAATCGCATGACCGCGATCCGACCGGACGAGGCGCTGGCCGAGGCGTACGACGGGATCACCACGGTGGTCGGTGGCCTGGATGACGCCGGCCTGCAACGAGCCACCCGCTGCCGGGGCTGGCTCATCGCCGACCTGCTCCTGCACGTGCTCGGCGACGCCCAGCGGGCACTCGTCACCCTGGCCAGCCCCGTCGACGGCCCTGCGGACGTCGACGACGTGAGCTACTGGCGTGACTTTCCCGGCAGCGACGACGAGGCCGCCCGGCACGCCTGGTGGGTCCGCCGATCGGCTGCCGCCTTCGACCGTCCGACCGGGATCGTCGAGCTCTGGCGGGAAACCGCGCCCGCGGCGGTCCGCGCCGCCAGGTCAGCCGACCCCGAGGGGTACGTGACCACCCAGGGACACGTGCTGCGCGTACCGGATTTCCTCGCCACCCTGACCACCGAGGCCGCCGTCCACCACCTGGACCTGACGCTGGAACTGCCCGACGCGCCGCCGCCCGGCCCACTGGCGGTACGCGTCGCGGTAGCGACAATGGACGGCCTGCTCAGTGACGACACCGTTCGACCCAGCGCGTGGGACGACCACGACTTCCTGTTGAAGGCCACCGGGCGGGTACCGCTGACCGACCGGGACCGGCTGGAACTGGGTGAGTCGGCGGGCTGGTTCCCACTGCTCGGCTGACTGACGGGCTGCCGTGTCGGTCAGCCGATGGCCATGTCGACGAAGCGGGACAGGTGCAGCTGGGCTGCGACGGTCACCGTGTCGGTGGGCCCATTCCGATGCTTGGCAATAATAAAGTCCGCCTCCCCGGCCCGCGGCGACTCCTTGTCGTAGTAGTCGTCGCGGTGCAGAAGGATGACAACGTCCGCATCTTGCTCAATTGATCCCGATTCACGCAGGTCGGACAGCTGGGGTCGCTTGTCGGTGCGCTGCTCGGGGCCACGGTTCAGCTGACTGACCGCGATCACCGGACACTCGACCTCCTTGGCCAACAGCTTCAGGCCACGGGACAGGTCGGCGACCTCCTGCTGGCGACTCTCGGTGCGCTTCGGTGAGGTCATCAGCTGGAGATAGTCGACCACGATCATCTTGAGATCGTGCCGCTGCTTCAGCCGCCGAGCCTTGGCCCGGATCTCCATCAGGTTCATGCTCGGCGTGTCGTCGACGAAGAGCGGCGCCTCGCTGATCTCACCCATGCACCGGGCCAGTTTGGTCCAGTCGTCGTCGGAGAGCTGACCGCTGCGCAGCACGTGCAGCGGCACCCGCGCCTCAGCGGAGAGCAGCCGCATGACGATCTCGACCTTGCTCATTTCCAGCGAGAAAATGGCTGCCGCCTGGTTGGCGCGAATAGCAGCATTTCGGGCAAAGTCCATGCTAGCGGTCGATTTGCCCAAGCCCGGCCTTCCGGCCACGATAATAAGTTGGCCGGCGTGCAGGCCGTTGAGCAGTCGGTCCAGGTCGCTGAACCCGGTCGGCACGCCGGTCATCATGCCGCCGGTCGCGCCCACCGCCTCGATCTCGTCCAGCGTCGGCTGCAACATGTCGGCCAGAACCGCGAAGTCCTCGCTGACCCGCCGTTCGGTGACGTCGTACACGGCTTGCTGGGCGAGGTCCACGACGTCGTCCACGTCGCGGCTGCCGCCGCTGGCGGTGCCGTAGCCCAACTGCACGATCTTCGTGCCGGCCTCGACCAGTCGGCGTAGCACTGCCCGCTCGCTGACGATGCGGGCGTAGTACGCGGCGTTGGCGGCGGTGGGCACGCTGGCGATGAGTGTGTGCAGGTACGGCGCGCCACCGATGCGTACCAGATCCCCGGAGTCGGCGAGCGCCGCCGCGACCGTGATGGAGTCGGCCGGCTCACCCCGGCCGTATATGTCGAGGATGATGTCGAAGATGGTGGCGTGCACCGGCCGGTAGAAGTCGTTGGTCTTGAGGATCTCGACGACGTCGGCGATGGCGTCCTTGGAGAGCAGCATGCCGCCGATGACGCACTGCTCGGCTGCGACGTCCTGGGGCGGGGTCTTGTCGAACTGGCCATCCCGCTGCTGCGCAGGTGGCTGACCTCCGCCGGAGCGTGGTTCTGCCCGCATGTCGTCGGTGATCGACACGGGTCCCCCCTCCACTGCGCCGGATCCAACCCCAGCTCTACCGCTGGGGTACGACACTTCCGTCCGACCGGGCCGGTCGATCGGGGGCCATCGCCGGCGGTCGAGGGCCAACCATACGGACCCCGAGGTCAGAGACTCAACAACGCCGGTGGACGAGCCTCGGGACAACCTGTGGATCCCGGTGGACAGCATGTGCGCAGCGTGTGCACAGCCTGTGGATAACCATTGGGGAATTCTCGGCCAAATGTCGCTGACCTGCGAATACATACTCCCCAGCCTGTGGAGGAGAATATTTCGGTCGGGCCTGTGACACGATCGTCCCGTACTATCTCCAGCGAACGGCTACACCTGGACAGCGGATTCCGCTTTCGGTTCAGAAGGGTCACACTCCGGCCGTGAATTACCGGGACTGGGGACGCGGCGATGGCAGCCCGCGCGAGCGCCAGCCAACCGCCTCGTGGGGTGAGCGCGCGGCGTCCGTTCCGGTTGATCCGTACGACGAGGACGGGCGCTACCGCACCTCCAGTCGGCGGCGTGCGTTGGACCGGGGCCAGGACGAGCCTGTCGACGCCTACCTGCCCCGGTGGGCGCTGGAGTCAGGGGTTCGGCACGCGGACGGCGGTGGTCGCCACGCGGCACCGGACGACGACGAGGACGAGCCCGAGCGGCCGATCTCCGGGGCAGGCCGACGGTCCGCCGAGTCGTCGGGTGGTCGGCGGCGGGGCAGCGAGCCGCGTCGGCGGGAGCAGGCAGCGATCGGCCCGGCGCCAGACTCGGACCACACCCGAGAGTGGACGCTCGACCGTCCCCAGGACCAGGGGTACTCCGGCCGCCGACGGGCCGACGCCGGGGAGGACGAGCCGGTCTCCGGCGCTGTCTCGGACCGACGCCCCCGCCGCGCGCCAGTTGGCCGTCCGCAGGTGATCTGGTCGGGCGGGGAGCCGGAGTCCGCCCCGAGCGAGCAGGTGCCGGACCAGGAGCCGAGCCGTCCCAGCCGGCGAAGTCGCCGTGCGGCGGAGGAGTCCTGGACCCGTCCGGCGGCCGACCCGTGGGCCCGCGGATCGGACCGGGCGGCGGAGCCCGAACCGTCGTACCCGCCTGCGGTGGACCCGTGGGACGCCTCGGGCGTGCACGCGTGGCCGCCGGCGGCCGGCGCGGACGGCGGGGACCTGAGCGGGCAGTGGTCGGCGGTGGAGAGCGTCGGTGGCTGGGAGCGGTCGGACCGCACCGGCCAGTGGGAGCGGTCCGCGATCGAGGACGACCAGTGGGACCGTACGCTGGCGCCGCGCTCCGATCGCTCGGTGGCGGCCGAGGGGTCGCCGAGCCGGGAAGACGGGTTCTGGTCCGGCACTCGGTTGGCCGATGACGATCCGCGTTGGATGGATCCGACGACGTCGGCACCTCGGTCTCCGGTGGTGGGATACACCGCTCCGCGGCCGCGCAGCGCGCCTGCACCGCGTACGGCTGCGCCGCGTGCGGGTACGCCCCGGCGTCGGGCGGACCGGCCGGCGGTGGGAACGGCGTCGGTACGTCGGCGGGTCGAGTCGGCCGCCACTGGTGCCTGGGCGCGGCGTCTGGAGGACGACCTACTGGACCCGGATCCGGGTGGGTCCGTCCGGCCTCTGCTGTACACGGCGGCCTGTTACCTGGTGCCCGCGATGCTGATCTTCGTTTGGCTGTTGACGTTGGACAGCCAGGCGCCGGCTGGTTGTGTGACCGACATCAGCGGGGGCGGGTGTGAGTCCGCCCGGTCCCGCGCGCTGGAGTCACTACTGGCCGGTTCGCCGCGCTTCGGTCTGGCGCTGGTGAGCAGTCTGGTGGTGGCGGCGCTGCTGCGGCGGGTGGGTACGACGTGGCGCTCGGCGACAATCGCGGTTGCCGCCGCGGTGGTGGGCGGCGGCCTGTCCACGGTGCTGATCAGCGCGGTGACGGGCCAGCCCATCGGGTGAGCCGTCGGCGAGCCGCCGACCACCTTGGCCCGGGCAGTGTGCCGGGTCGGACGACCTACGCACGAGGGCCCGCACCGATCGCTCGGTGCGGGCCCTCGTGGTGGTGTTGCGGACGTCAGCCCTGAACGACGTTCAGGTTGAACGACGCGGTCACCTCAGGGTGCAGCTTGATCTTCACCGGGTAGGCGCCGATCGACTTGATGTGACCGGGCACCTCCAGCCGGCGACGATCGAGAACCGGGCCGCTGGCGGCCTTGACGGCGTCGACGATCTCGGCCGGGGTGACCGAGCCGAAGAGCCGTCCACCGTCGCCGGCGCGGACCTTCAGGTTGACCTTGAGACCCTCGAGCTGAGCCTTGACCTCGTTGGCGTGGTCGAGGTCGCGGATCTCGCGGGCCCCACGGGCCCGCTTGATGACCGTGACCTGCTTTTCCGCGCCCTTGGTCCAGACGATCGCGAAGCCCTGCGGCAGCAGGTAGTTACGGCCGTAGCCGTTCTTGACCTCGACGATGTCGCCCGGGGCACCGAGGCCGGACACTTCCTGAGTCAGGATGATCTTCATATCGGTGCCTCCTCTCAGCGGGTGGTGGCCGTGTACGGCAGGAGTGCCATCTCACGGGCGTTCTTGACCGCACGGGCGATCTGCCGCTGCTGCTGCGAGGTGACGCCGGTCACCCGCCGAGCGCGGATCTTGCCGCGGTCGGAGATGAACTTGCGCAGCAGCGCGGTGTCCTTGTAATCGATGTAGGCGATCCCGTCCTTGTCGAGCGGGTTCACCTTCTTCTTGGGCTTGCGCAGTGCCGCAGCCTTGGCCGTTGCACGTGCTCCTGGTTTGCGATCGCGAGCGCTAGGCGCCATTAGAACGGTGGCTCCTCGTCAAAATTGGCGCCCGAACCGGCACGCGCGGGAGAAGGAGCAGCCGAAGCCCAGGGGTCGTCGAAGTTGCCTCCGCCGCCACCCTGGTTGCCACCGCCACCGCCGCCACCGAAGCCGCCGCCGCCACCGCCGGAGCGGGACATCTTCTGCACCTTCGCCGTGGCGTAGCGCAGCGACGGGCCGATCTCGTCGACCTCAAGCTCGATGACAGTGCGCTTCTCACCCTCGCGGGTCTCGTACGACCGCTGACGCAGCCGGCCCGACACGATCACCCGAGCGCCACGCTGCAGCGACTCGGCGACGTGCTCGGCGGCCTGGCGCCACACGGTGCATGCGAGGAACAGCGGCTCGCCGTCCTTCCATTCGTTCGACGCCTTGTCCATGAAACGGGGCGTCGAAGCGACTCGGAACTTGGCGACCGCAGCCCCGGAGGGGGTGAACCGCAACTCGGGGTCATCGGTCAGATTGCCGATGACCGTGATGGTGGTGTCTCCTGCCATGACCATCTCCTCGCGCACTCAGCGTCTCGTCGTACAGGCTCGCAGAGCCGTACGACAGAGTCGCGGAGGCTGATCCGGACGAACCGGGGTTGGATGCTCTAGCGCATTTCCGGTCGGATGACCTTGGTGCGCAGCACGGACTCGTTGAGCCGGAGCTGACGGTCCAGCTCGGCCACCGCAGCAGGCGTGGCCTGCAGGTCGATGACGGCGTAGATGCCTTCGGCCTTTTTGTTGATCTCGTACGCGAGGCGCCGACGGCCCCACACGTCGGTCTTCTCAACCGAGCCACCCGCGGTCCGAATCACGTTCAGGTACGTGTCGAGCGACGGTGCGACGGTGCGCTCCTCGAGGCTGGAGTCGAGGATGACCATTAGTTCGTAGTGACGCAAGACGTGCTCACCTCCTGTGGGCTAAGCGGCCACGGTCCTTCCGTGGCAGGAGGTCTTGTGTCGCTGCCCGCACGCGCCGAGGGAACCCGGCCGGACGCGGACAACCTGACCAGGATACCCGGTCCCAACGATCATGCCCGGGGTGGTCGGGCCCGGGCCCGGACGAGCCGACAGGGGCCCACCGTCCGACCGTCAATTGGTCGGTGGTGGGCCCCTGCCTACGAGGCCGCGGGGCGTCCGGTCCGCATTCCTTGGGTGGGACCTGGGGAGGAACGACCACACCGATGAGGTTGGACCGAAGACGCCCCGCGGAGCTTTATCGTGTTGTTATCTGACGATACAACAGCACTCGTACCTTGTCGGGGGGAAAAGCACAATTTTCCGAGATTCGTCGTCGCTCGGTATCCGCTGTGCGATGGGGTCGCCCCCGCTGCGCCGGGCCGCGCCGCGGGGGTGACCTCGCTGTCGGCCGTCGACCGCCGGTCGCCGTGTGCGACGCTCGCGCCGCTGGCGGCACCGGGATGCTGGTCGCCGGTTCAAACCCATCAACGATCGTCGGTCCCTCCGGTGACGCGACACCGCGCCGGCCGTCGCCCCGCCGGTCGGGGGCGCGACGTAGGCTCGCTCGCATGCGTATCGGAGCCCACGTCGACTCGACCGACCCGCTGGCGGAGGCGGCCGCCCGGTCCGCCGAGACCGTGCAGTTCTTCCTCGCCGACCCACAGGGTTGGAAGGCGCCCAAGCCTCGCGAAGATGCCGAGCGGCTACGCGCCGCCGAAGTCGACCTCTACGTGCACGCGCCATACGTCATCAACGTGGCAACGCTCAACAACCGCATCCGGATCCCGAGCCGCAAGCTGCTACTCGGGCACGCCAACGCGGCCACCGCCATCGGCGCCAAGGGCCTGATCGTCCACGGTGGGCACGTCAACGCCGGCGACGACCTGGCCGTCGGCTTCGACAACTGGCGCAAGACCTTCGCGTACGCGGCGGACTCCGGCGGCTTCGGCGTACCGGTCCTGATCGAGAACACCGCCGGCGGCGACAACGCCTGCGCCCGGCGGCTGGACGCGCTCGCCCGACTCTGGGACGCCATCGGTGACTACGAGGTCGGCTTCTGCCTGGACACCTGCCACGCGTTCGCGGGCGGCGAGGAGCTGCTCGGCCTGGTCGACCGGGTCAAGGCGATCACCGGGCGGATCGACCTGGTGCACGCGAACAACTCCAAGGGCGCGTTCAACTCCGGCCAGGACCGTCACGACAACCTGGGCGGCGGGACGATCGACCCGGAGCTCGTGGTGGCGGTGATCCGGGCGGCCGGAGCGCCGGTGGTCGTCGAGACACCGGGCGGTGTGACAGGTCAGGCCGCCGACATCGACTTCCTGCGTGAGCAGCTCGGAGCGGAGAGCCCGGCGGCATGACGAGCGGACAGCCCGGGACCGGCAACGCCCGGCCCACTCCCACCGGTGTGACCGCCGAGAGCCAACAGGCCACCACCGCCGCGGCCGGCACCCCCACCCAGCAGAACGCAGCAGCCAAGCAGGATGCCGCCGAGGGCGGCACCGCGGCCGGCGACAGCACCGCCGAGGGCACCGACGCAGCCAAGGACGGCGACGCGGCCAAGGGCAGCGACGCGGCCAAGGACGGCGACGCGGCCAAGGACGGCGACGCGGTCAAGGACGGCGACGCGGCCAAGGACGCGAAGGCGGACGAAACCGACGGTACGGATAAGGCCGACAGCGGGGCCAAGCCGGTCGGCCCGGAGCGTTGGGAGGCGTTCGCCTCCGCCCCTGAGCCGAAGCCCTCCATCTTCAGTCGCGCGGGCCGGGCGGTCGGTCGGTTCCTGATCCATGAGTGGACCCTGGCCGCCCTCGGCTCGTTGGCACTGGCCGTGTTGATGACCTGGCCGACGCTGCGCTATCCGCGCTACACCCTTCCGCAGGACTATTGGGACCCGAGCCTGCAAGCCTGGCAGATGGCCTGGTCCGGGCACATCCTGCTGGCCGAGCCGGCGCGGCTGTGGCAGTCCAACACGTTCTTCCCCGAGCTGTGGAGCTTCGCGTTCTCCGACACTCTGCTCGGGTACGCCCCGGCCGGAATGCTCGGCAGCGGTCCCGAGGACGCCATGCTGCGCTACAACATCATGTTCGTGCTGGCGCACGCGCTCGCCACGCTCGGGGCGTATGCGCTGGCCCGACAGCTCGGGGCCGGCCGGATCGGTGCGGCCGTCGCGGGGGTGAGCTACACCTACGCGCCGTGGCTGCTGGCCCAGGCCGGGCACCTGCACGTGCTCTCCAACGGTGGCATTCCGCTGGCGCTGGCGATGTTGGCGCGCGGGCACGGGTGGTCCCTCCGACACGGCTACCGGCCGGAGCGCCGGCATGACGGTTGGGTCTACGCCGGGTGGCTGGTGGCGGCCTGGCAACTCAGCCTCGGCTTCGGCATCGGGCTGCCCTTCGCGTATTTCCTGGCCGGCGCGGTGCTGGTTGCCGCCGTCCTGTTTTTCGCACGGAGGCTGCGCACCAGGCAGGCCGTTCCGTTCGGTCGCCGGTTGTTCGTCGCCGACGTGCTCGGCGGGGTGTTGTTCGCCGGTGTCGGTCTGCTGATGGCGTTCCCGTTCTTCAAGGTGACCGAGCTGCACCCGTACGCCGAGCGCACCATCGGCGACATCAGCCTCTTCTCGCCACCGGCGTCGGGCTTCGTGACGGCGCCCGGGGAGTCGCGGATCTGGGGTGGGCTGCACGAGGGTGCCCGGGCAGCGCTGCCGTGGCACCCGGAGATGACCCTGCTGCCGGGCTTCGTGCTCTACGCGCTCGCAGCGGGCGGGTTGCTCTTCTCGGTGTGGCGGCTGCGGCACCGACTGCTGCTGCTCGCCGGGGTGCTGCTGACGATGGCCTTTGCCATGGGCACCCGTTTCTTCGACGGCACCTTCACCTACGTGCCTCTCTTCGAGCATCTGCCGGGCTGGAGCGGGCTGCGTACCCCCGGACGGTTGATGCTCTGGACCACGTTGTTGCTCGGCCTACTCGCGGCGGGCGCGGTCACCGCCCTCACCGACCGGGTCCGCGAGTTGACAGCGCAACGGATCCCGTCGTGGCCGGGCCCGTGGCTGCGGATGGCCACCCTGCTGCCGTTGCTGCTGGTCACCGTCGAGGGCCTGAACACCACCCCACACCCGGTGGTGCCGACCCAACCGGCGGCAATGCGTTCGGCGGAGGGCCCGCTGCTGGTGCTGCCCAGCAATCAGAGCCTGGACCAGCACGTGATGCTCTGGTCGACCAGCGGGTTCCCCGACGTGGTCAACGGCGGTAGCGGCTTCACGCCGCGCCAGCTCGACGACGTCCGTCGGGTGAGCCAGTCGTTCCCGGACCAGACGAGCGTCGACTACCTGCGCACGCTCGGCGTCCGCACTGTGGTGCTGCTGCGCGGCCAGGTGGCCGGCACACCATGGGAAATCAACATCGACGCGCCGGTCGACTCGCTGGGCATCAGCCGGCAGGACGTCGGCGACGCTGTCGTCTATCGCCTGTGAAGCTTTAGGGCGGGGCCCACCCGGCTCCGGGCGGTCAGGCTTGATCCCTGCGCCGGGTGGGCTCCCCCGAAAACCCCGACCTGGTCCGGGCCGCGGTCGGCCTTAGGGTCAGGTCGTGGGCACCGGCACGGGTGCTTGTTCGCTGGCCGTCGTGGGGCGGCGCCAGCGGTCTATCCAGGGTGCGTCCGGGGCGCCGTCGAGAACGCCACCGTCCGGGTCGTCCGGGTAGGTGGCCCGCACCGCGTCCTGCTCGGGGTGCAGGATCTCCTTGACGACGAAGACGCAGAGCACCACCACGGTCACCAGTCGCAGTGTCGAGGCCAGCACGAACACCCCTTCCGGGAAGACCGGACGGCTGGTTGCCGCGCCGAGCAGTTCCCCGTAGAAGGCGACGAAGTAGCAGACCTCGGCGATCTGCCAGGCCAGGAATGCGCCCCACTTCGGTCGGGCCAGCACCACGAGCGGGAGCAGCCAGAGCACGAACTGCTGCGACCAGACCTTGCTGAAGATGAGGAACGCGGCGACCACCAGGAAGGCGAGCTGACCCAGCCGCGGTCGGCGCGGCGCCCGCAGCGCCAGCACGGCGACGCCGAGGCAGGCCAGCCCGAACAGCGCGTACGAGACGGTGTTGAGGGTCGGGATGTTGGCGTTGAGCCACTCGAACGGGCCGAGATTGGCGGGGTCGTTGCCGACCTTGCCGTCCAGGTAGCGCCCGATGTACCAGAGCGTGCCCCAGTCGATCGGTCGGGTGGTGTTCAGTTCGAAGAACCGGTCCCAGTTCTCCGGGTACGCGCGGGCGGCCGGCAGGTTGACCAGCACGACTGCCGCGATGGCCGTCCCGATGGCGGTGAGCGCGGCACGAACCCGGTCGGCCCGTAGCGCCAGGATGAGGATCGGCCCGAGCAGGAAGAGCGGCCAGAGCTTCGCCGCGCCGGCCAATCCGAGCAGCACTCCGGCCACCGCCGGTCGTTTTCGGGCCCAGGCCAGCAGGCCGAAGGCGGCCAGCCCGATGGCGAGCAGATCCCAGTTGACTGTGGCGGTGAGCACCAACGCCGGGGCGAGTGCGAACATCGCCGCGTCCCAGGGTCGCCGGCGGCGCAGCGCCAGGATCACCGCCACCGTGGCCACAGCGAGCGCGCCCAGCACCAGCGCGTTGAGGTTGTAGAACCACTGGCCCTGGTTGATGCTCGGATCGCCGTCACCGATGGCGTGCACCGGCAGGCCCAGCGCCCCCATGAAGTAGCCGGTCAGGACCGGGTACTCGACCGGGTGGTCGCGGTAGGGCACCTTGCCCTCATTGAGCCCTTCGGCGTAGTAGAGGGCGAGGACGTCGGTGTAGCAGAACCGGGTGTACTGGACGTTGTTCTGCCAGGCGCCGTCCTGGCAGGGCGATTTCTGCACCCAGTGCAGGGCGAGCGTGAGGCACACCATCGCCAGGACGATCCGCACGGCGGTCCAGAAGCGACGCTCCCGACCGGCCGGCCGGTCCACCGCTGTCGCGTGGTCGCCCAGCGGCCCGCCGATGACGCTGGAGATGCCGCGGACGAACCCGTCGGAGCGGGACGGGTGATCGGTGGTTCCGGCGTCGTCGATGCCGGGCGTCGACTGGGTGCTCATGAAGAGGCATCCTGCCGTACGACAGGGGTACCCGTCCTGTCCCGGCGCCGAGTTCCGGGTACGAAAACGCCGCCGCCGGCCGGGACAGGTCGTCCGGCCGGCGGCGGCGTCGTGTGCTGGTGCCTGTCAGTCCCGGTTGGGTGGCAGGCCGGGCAACAGCCCTCCACCGCCACCACCGGTGCCGCCACCGCCGGGATTGCCTCCTGGGTTACCTCCCGGGTTACCGCCGGGATTGCCCCCGGGGTTACCGCCAGGGTTACCACCACCAGGGTTGTTGCCCCCGGGATTGCAGAGGATGTCGATCAGCGGGTTACAGGGGGTGCCCTGGCCGGGCTGACCCCCCGGGTTGGGTGGCGGCGGCGGGGGCGGCGGGGCTTCACCGTTTCCGGAATCCGGATCGCCGATGTTCTGGGCCGGCGGGAAGTCGACCTTGGGCTTGCCCTTCAGCGCCTCGTCCATGAACCGCTCCCAGATGTCGCCCGGGAGGTTTCCACCGCTGACCTTCCGCTTGTCCTTGAGGATGAGCGGCTTCCGGTCTCGCACGTTGCCCACCCACACAGCGGTGGCCAACTGCGGCGTGTAACCGACCATCCAGGCGTCGCCGTTGTCCCTGCTGTCGCCCTTGAGCTCCCAGGTACCGGTCTTGGAGGCCGCCTTGCGACCGTCGTCGAGCCGGTGGTTGACAGCGGCCGGGTAGTCCTTCAGCACCGACGTCACGTCGTCCACGACGCCCTTGTCGATTCGCCGCTTCGAGTCGAGCTTCTCGCTGTAGATCTTGTCCCACTTACCGGTGTTCGGGTTCTGCTTCTCCACCGAGTAGAGGAAGTGCGCCTTGTTGTAGACGCCCCCGTTGGCGAAGGTGGCGACGCCGTTGGCGTGGTCCAGCACCGTGATCGGGTACTGGCCGTAACCGACGACGTTGAAGAACGGCTCCGGCGTGATGTCCTTCGGGTCGGTCTTGGTCAGGTCGTAGGCCTTGGCCGGGTTGGTGTCCGTGCGCCACATGGTGGTGACGCCGGCCTGCTTGGCCATGTCGACGACCTTGTCCGCGCCGATCTCCTCGGTGACGTAGTAGAACGGCACGTTCAGGGACTTGAGGGTGGACACCTTGAGCGTGCAGGAGTTACCGCAGTCGGGGTTGTCGTCGCCCGCGTTGCTGACCTTGAACTCGGTGCCTTCCGGCTTGAAGGCCTTGCCCTTCCACCGGGACTCGAGCGCCTTCTTCTCCTTGAGCGCCGCCGCCAGGGTGTAGATCTTGAAGCTTGAACCTGGCGAGTGACCGCCGCTGATCGTCCCACTGGAGTCGGTGTTCTTACCGGCGTAGTCGGTGCCGGTGCCGTTGTCACCGCCGTAGTACGCGACGACCCGACCGTTTGTGGGGTCGATTGCCACCACCGCGGCCATGAGGTTGGACGGCTGATCAGCCAACTCGGAGCCCTTGGACTTGCGTTGGGCCGTCTCGACCGCCGCCGCCTGCATCTTGGTGTCCACAGTGGTCCGGATTCGATAACCGCCGGCCATCAGCGCCTGGGAACACAGCGGCTTGGTATCTGTCACCTCCGTGTCCTTCTCGACACAGATGCCCCTGTCCCGCATTTCCTGCCGGACGTAGTTGATGACGTTGCCGTACGGGGTGTCGACGCCGAAGTCGACGCCGATGCCGCCCTTCTTCGGGGCCTTGATGGCCTTCATCGGGTACTCAGCAGGACGCGGCTGCTTGCCGGGCACACCGAGCCAGCCCTCCTTGACCATGCCATCGATCACGTAGGTCCAGCGATCCTGGGCCGCGGTCGGGTTGATCGCCGGGTCGTACCCCTGGTGGGTGGAGCTGGGTTCTGGCTGCTTGATCAGAGCGGCGAGGACGGCACCCTCGGCCGGATTGAGCTTGCCCACCGACTTGCCGAAGTAGGTCTGCGCCGCGGCCTCGATGCCGTAGGCACCCCGGCCGAAGTAGATCACGTTGAGGTAGTGCTGCATGATCTGCGGCTTCGTGTACTCGTCGTTGAGCTTGGAGGCGAAGATCGCCTCCTTCACCTTCCGGGCGTACGTGTCGTCCTTCAGGTTGTCGTAGGCGTTGCGCGCGTACTGCTGGGTGATGGTGGAGGCGCCCTGCTTGTCGCCGCCGGAGAGGTTGTTCCAGCCGGCGCGGGCAATGCCCTTGTAGTCCACACCGGAGTGGCGGTAGAAGTTCCGGTCCTCGGCTGCGGCAACCGCGTTCTGCACGTACTCCGGAATCTGGTCGATGGTGACCAGGGTTCGGTTCTGATCGCCCACCTTGGCGATGATCGTCTTGTTGTCGAAGGCGTACAGGGTGGTCGCCTGCGGCGGAGTGATCTCGTCCGGGAGCACGACGCTCGTCGAGTAGTAGGTGAACCCGACCACGCCGATTCCGGCGAGCATGATGAAGACGGCGAACCCGGCGATCAGCAGGTTCATTCGCTTGCGCTTCTTCGCCCGCGCCGCGCCCGAGTCACCCGGACCACGGCCGCCCCGACCGGGACCACCCGGACCACCGGGTCCCCCAGGGCCGCCCGGTCCACCGGAGACCGGTGAGACGCTCGCTCGGGCGACCGCCGCACGACCACCGACCGACGCGGAGCCGACGCTGGCCCGGCCTGCTGAGGCGCTGCCGACCGAGGCCGCACCGACGGCGGCGGCACCGACCGAGGCCCGACCTGCTGGCGCACCCGGCGCGGGAGAGACGGGCACGGAGGCCCGACCGGCGCCAGCACGGCCAGCGGCCACACCCGGTGCCGGCGACACCGGCACCGAGGCCCGACCGGCCCTGCCGTTGGCTGCCGAACCCACCGAGGCGGACCCGGCCGCCGCGCTGCCACGCGGCGGCACCGAGGCCGAACCGCCGACCGTGGCGCGACCGCCGGTCGCCCGGGGCGTCACCGAGGCACGGCCCGGGGTTGCCGCGCCGCCCTCCGAGGCTGACCAGCCGCTCCCGCCGGAGTCACCGCCGGGCCGGCGGTACGCGTCGTCCGCGCCCGGTCCGGGGTCACCGTCCGGACCCGAGTACTGGGCCCGCCCGCGCGCAGAACTGGGATCACCGTACGAGTTCATTCCTCACACCCTGCCGGTCGCGGTGGGGCGCGACTGCGCCGCCACCGGGTTGCCGTGAGTTGCTTCACCCCGGCTGCCGGCACGGGGGCGCCGAGCGAGCGGGGTCATTGTCGTATCAATCGGGCCAATCGGGCCAACAAGCGGTTGACCGTCCCGGGTTTCGTCTACGGCCCCGGGGCCGGTCCAACCAGCTGAGATCACCGTTGCGCCTCTCGCCTCCGCCGACCGGCGCCTTCGGCGCCCGCCGCGTCCTGCTCGCTCGTGCCGTCGCTGTCGCCGGTGAGGCCGTCCCGGCCGAGCAGGTACTGCTCGACGAGATGGTTCCAGTCACAACCGAGGCACACCTCCACCACGAAGACCTGAAACTCACGCAGCGTCATCGCCAGCACTGGCAACTCGGTCAGTGTCCGAGCCTGGCCGGCGGACTGCTTGAGTTCGTCACCGTAAATGTAGTGGACCAGGGTCAGGTTTTCGCTGCGGCAGATCGGGCAGCGCCGGTCCGTCGGCTCTCCGTGGAACCGAGCGGCGTTCTTCAGGTACGGCGACGCGTCGCAGACGTCGTACGTGCCGACCCGGCCGGCCAGGAGCTCACGCAGCACTGCTCGCTTCTGAAGCGAGTAGTCGACGACCTGGCGCTGCGTACGCAT
This sequence comes from Micromonospora sp. NPDC048842, assembly GCF_040649935.1. Classification (NCBI taxonomy): domain Bacteria; kingdom Bacillati; phylum Actinomycetota; class Actinomycetes; order Micromonosporales; family Micromonosporaceae; genus Micromonospora; species Micromonospora sp. NPDC048842. The sequence continues at coordinate 160,473 of NZ_JBEZGK010000002.1, forward strand.
GCGGAGAAGGGTACGCGGTCCGACCGGAGCAGGCGACCACGCTCACAATCCGTGACGACAGCATCTCGGTGCGGGGGTTTGCCCTGGCCCACGCGAACCGCTAACGTGCGATGTATCGGTCCGATACATCGCGGCGGTTACCGCTCCACGCCGGAGGGTAAAGAGAGGGTGGCCAGTGCTCGAGTTCGCCATCCTCGGCCTCCTGCAGGAGTCTCCGATGCACGGCTATGAGCTGCGCAAGGAGCTGACCGCCAAACTCGGCGCGATCCGGGCGGCGATCAGCTACGGCTCGCTCTATCCCACGCTACGCAGGCTGCAGGCGGCGGGGTGGATCACCGAAGCTGCTGAGACACCCGCCACTGCCGAGGAGGTTCCCGCGCTGACCAGCCGACGAGGTCGGGTGGTCTACAAAATCACCGCGGAAGGCAAGGAACGCTTCGCCCAGCTGATCGCACAAGCCGGACCCGAGACGTACGACGACACGGGCTTCGGGGTGCACTTCGCGTTCTTCGCCCGAACCGACCAGGCGACCCGACTGCGCATTCTGGAGGGTCGCCGCCGCAAGATCGAGGAGCGTCGCGAAGGGCTTCGCGACGTGCTGGGCCGGGCGGCCGAGCGCCTCGACGCTTACACGCTGGAACTGCAGCGCCACGGCCTTGATGCCTGTGAGCGCGAGGTCCGCTGGCTGGAGGAGCTCATCGCCAACGAGCGCTCCGGCCGAGCCCCGACGGTCCCGAACATCGGGACAGCCGGCGGCCGACGAGAAGACAACAGCCCGCCTCCGCCTGGAGAGACCAGGAATGAGCGGCCGTGACAGAAAAGAAGGAGGCAGACGCTATGGGCTCCGTCCGCGTCGCCATCGTCGGTGTGGGTAACTGCGCCTCGTCCCTGGTTCAGGGCGTCGAGTACTACCGGAACGCCAACCCGAACGACCGCGTCCCGGGTCTCATGCACGTCGCCTTCGGCGACTACCACGTCAACGCCGTGGAGTTCGTCGCGGCATTCGACGTGGACGCCAAGAAGGTGGGCATGGACCTCGCGGAGGCGATCGTCGCCAGCGAGAACAACACCATCAAGCTCTGCGACGTGCCGCCGACCGGCGTCAGCGTGCAGCGCGGTCCGACCTTCGACGGTCTGGGCCAGTACTACCGCGAGATCGTCGAGGAGTCCGACGCCACCCCGGTCGACGTGACGCAGGCGCTGCGCGACGCGCGGGTCGACGTCGTCGTCTGCTACCTCCCGGTCGGCTCCGAGCAGGCCGCCAAGTTCTACGCCCAGGCCGCGATCGACGCCGGCTGCGCGTTCGTCAACGCCCTGCCGGTCTTCATCGCCTCCGACCCCGAGTGGGCCAAGAAGTTCGAGGACGCGGGCCTGCCGATCGTCGGTGACGACATCAAGAGCCAGGTCGGTGCCACCATCGTGCACCGCGCCCTCGCGAAGCTCTTCGAGGACCGCGGCGTCGAGCTGCTGCGCACGTACCAGCTCAACTTCGGCGGCAACATGGACTTCATGAACATGCTGGAGCGTAAGCGGCTGGTCTCGAAGAAGATCTCGAAGACCCAGTCGGTCACCTCGCAGATCCCGCACGAGATGAGCAAGAGCGACGTGCACATCGGCCCGTCGGACCACGTGCCGTGGCTGGACGACCGCAAGTGGGCGTACATCCGCTTGGAGGGCCGCTCGTTCGGTGACACCCCCCTCAACGCCGAGCTCAAGCTCGAGGTGTGGGACTCGCCGAACTCGGCCGGCGTCATCATCGACGCGGTCCGGGCCGCGAAGATCGCCCTGGACCGGAAGATCGGCGGCCCGATCCTGTCGGCCTCGTCGTACTTCATGAAGTCCCCGCCGGTGCAGTACGCCGACCACGACGCCCACCAGGCCGTCGAGGAGTTCATCGCCGGTGAGGTCACGCGCTGACGCGCTGAATCATCACGCACGTGGAAGGGCCGGGTCCGTGCGGACCCGGCCCTTCGCCGCGTTCAGCTCGACATCTCCAGGTACGGCGACAGCCGCAGCGCCAGCTCGTCAATCGAGTCGACCTCGCCACTGACCAGCGCGTCGGTCACTGCCATCCGCTCCTTCGCAGGCATGTTGAGGATCAGCCCAGCCTGTTCGAAACGGACGTCCGCAGCCCTCCAGGCGAGCCCTGCGTTCCACAAGTCAAGCGGACGCCAGAGCATGATCCCGTGGAGCAACGCGGCAGCCTGATCCAGGGTTGTCGGATAGACGGGACCATTGAGTAGATGGGCGTGTGGCCGGGCGGCAGCCGCGAAAAGGATGCCACCGTCGCGCACGACCGTGTGTGGGCCGGTGCTTTGTGCCATCAGGAGCAGTAGATCCTCCGCGTCCGGCCAGCGGTGCCTCACCGGTCGCCGAGCATTTCGTAGAACTCCGCGTTGCGCTCCTCCACCCGCTTGACCGCCCCACGGGTCCACTCGTCGCGCTCGCGGCGGTCCAGATATGCCTGGATCGCCACCTCGACGGTCTTGTGCATGGACCGCTGCTCGGCCTCGGCAAGCTCCTTGAGGCGCTGTTCGACTTCAGGCTTGAGCGTCAGGGTAAAGGCCATACCACTTTTGTATAGCCCCTCCGGTGGCACGTCAACCGCGCTTGGCACTGCCTCTACCTCCTCATTCGTTGATCTCGGTTGCCGCTGGCAAGCCGCGCACCGATCAACGGCAGAACGTGAAAGTCAGACACGGAGGACGGGGTATCGAAATGTTTAACAGCGATCACATGTCCATCCACCGCGAAGCATCCGACGGGGTCAGGACCAGGCGTGTCGCAGGGCGACCCCGGCCTCCAACTCCAGCAGCTTGACCTTGCGGGGCAGGCCCCCGCCGAAGCCGACCAGCTTGCCGCCCGCGCCGACGATCCGGTGACAGGGCACGATCACCGGCACCGGGTTGCGGTTGCAGGCCACTCCCACCGCCCGCGCCGCTCCGGGATCGCCGACCAGGCGCGCCACCTCGCCGTACGTCAGCGTCTCCCCGTACGGGATCCGCGTCATCTCCCGCCACACAGCGCGCTCGAAGTCGGAGCCGCGCGGCACCGAAACCGGGACGGTGAACGCGGTCAGCTCGCCGGCGAAGTACGCCCGCAGCTCGTCGACGGCCTGCCGGGACAGCGCGTCGCCGGGCTCGTCGACCGCTGCGTCGACCCGACCGAAGGCGGCACCGCGGACGCTCGTGCCGTCGGTGGCGACGGAGAACTCACCGATCGGTGAGTCGAACACGGCCCAGCGCATCCACCTATTCTCCCCCACGCGGACTCTCTCGCCGGCCCGGCCACCAGCCTCGGACCGAGCGTCACTTCCGACCCGCATCGGTAGATCATCTTCACGCCCTGCCAGGGCCTTCGGCGTTGCGCGGCGTCGATACCGTCAAGGTCGTGGCAACGGGAACGCTCATCTTTCTGATCATCGGCGGGGCGGGCATCGGTGTGCTCGCGCTCGCCCTGCTCGGCACCGAGCTGTTCCAGTTCGGGCACGCCGACGTGGACGGGCCGATCTCGATCGAAACGGTCGCCGGCTTCGCCGGGGCGTTCGGGTTCGGCGCGGCCATCGTCAACGAACTGCTCGGTGCTCGTACACCCGGCATGGTCGTCGGGGCGGTGGCCGGCGGCGTGCTCGCAGCCGTGCCCACCGGCTGGTTGGCGTCCCGACTGAGTCGGGCGGCACGGAACATGCGCACCGACCCCACCCCCACCCGCGACGACCTGGTCGGCGCGCTCGGCCTGGTCGTCACCCCGGTGCCGGCCAACGGGTACGGCGAGGTCCGCATTCGCCTCGCCGGCCAACCAGTCAAGCTCAGCGCCCGCGCGGACCAGCCGATCCCGATCGGCGCCCAGGTCTTCGTCGTGCAGGCGCTCAGCGAGACCAGCGTGCACGTAGAGACCTACTGATCTCCCCCTCATAGACGGGACTTTTTATATGGCCCTACTCATCGCCATCGGTGGCGCTGTCCTCCTCGCGCTCATCCTGGTGCTCTTCGTGCTCTCCCGGATCAAGGTGGCCGGCCCGAACGAGGCGTTCATCGTCACCGGTCGCAAGGGCCGCACCACCCAGACCGCCGACGGCGGGCGGTCCACCGACAACTCCGGCCAGAAGGTAGTGCTGGGCGCCTCGGTCTTCGTGCTGCCTGTGGTGCAGAAGCTCCAGTCGCTCGACCTGTCCAGCCGGCGGATCGACGTCGGCATCCGGGGCGCCGTCAGCAAGCAGGGCATCCGCGCCGACCTGCACGGCGTGGCGATCGTCAAGGTCGGTGGCACCGAGGACGCGATCCGGGCAGCCGCACAACGGTTCCTGCACCAGCAGGACGAGATCGACAACTTCACCAGGGAGGTGCTGGCCGGCGCGCTTCGCTCGATCGTCGGCCGGCTCACCGTCGAGGAGGTCATCCGGGACCGGGCGGCGTTCGCCAGCGCGGTCGCCGAGGAGGCCGAGCACTCGATGACCAACCAGGGTCTGGTGTTGGACACCTTCCAACTCCAGGACATCCTCGCCGAAGGCTCCTACCTTCAGGACCTGGGCCGACCCGAGGCCGCCCGGGTGCTCAAGGACGCGGCGATCGCCGAGGCCCGGGCCCGGCAGCAGGCCGAGCAGGAGCGGCTGCTCGCCGAGGAGGCAATCGCCGAGGCGAACCGCAACCTGGCCCTCAAGCAGGCCGGCATCCAGGCCGAGATCGACGCGGCGAAGGCGAAGTCCGCGGCGGCCGGACCGCTCGCCCAGGCCGAGCGGGACCAGGCGATCCTGTCCGAACAGCAGAAGGTGGCCGAGCGCAACGCCGAACTCAAGCAGCGCCAACTCGACACCGAGGTTCGCAAGCCGGCCGACGCGGCCCGGTACAAGGTGGAGCAGGAGGCCGAGGCGTCCCGAGCAGCGGCGGTGCTGCACGCCGACGCGCAGCGTCAGTCCGTCATCGCCGCCGCGCAGGCCTCCGCCGAGCAGGCCCGCCTCACCGGTGAGGGTGAGCGGGCCCGACGGGCCGCGCTCGCCGAGGCCAACGCCATCGAGGGTGCCAAGGAGGGTGAGGCCGAGCAGCGGCGACGCTCCGCCATCGCCGAGGCCGTGGAGCGGGAAGGCCAGGCCGAGGCCGCGGCCATCCTCGCCAAGGGTGAGGCCGAGGCCGACGCGATGGCGCGCAAGGCCGAGGCGTTCGCCGCCTACGGAGAGGCGGCCGTGCTGGACCTGCTGGTCAAGGTGCTGCCGCAGGTCGTCGAGGCGGCCAGCGCGCCGATCGGAGCGATCGACAAGATGACAGTCATCTCCACCGACGGCGCGTCGTCGCTCACGAAGTCGGTGGCCGGCAACGTGGCCCAGGGCCTCCAGCTCGGCAGCGATCTCACCGGGATCGACCTGCCCGGCCTGCTGGCACGGCTGGGTGCCGGACGGACCGACGCCACCGCTCCGGCCACCGGGGTCGACACGGTGGACGGCAGCACCGTCTCGCGCTGAGCCCGCGGGACCGGCCGACCGTCAGGTCTCTGGCCGGCACCGGATGACCCACAAACGGCCGGCGCCCGCCGGCACCGCCTCCCGAGGGAGGGGTGCCGGCGGGCGCCGGTGGTAATTCCGTGGCTGGTTCAGGCGAGGTTCATGAAGAAGCGCTCGCCCGCCGAGAGGCCCAAGTCCGGTGCCTCGTAGTTGAAGTTCTTGTTCGGGATCAGCTGGCTGGTGCCGGCGCTACCGGCACTGACCGCCTGCTGGTCGACGTTCGCGAAGAGAAAACCCGACCCGTCAGTGTCTCCGAAACCCCGGTGCCAGAAGTTGAAAGCCTCCCAGGCATCGATTCCAGCGGCCGAGGCAAGGATCGGCTGCGATCCGGCAGCGGTCGCCGAGACCCACTTGCCGTTGGCCAACGAACGCATGCCGAAGTAGCCGTAGTAGTCCAGGTCGAACAGCTCGAACTTCTCCCAGGTGCTGACCGACGCGGCCAACGGGATCAACGGCTTGCTCCCGGCACCGTCAGCGGAGACGTACTTGCCGCTGACGGCCGACTTGAAGCTGACGATCAGGTTCGTCTCGAGGTCGAACTTCTCCCAGGTGCTGGCGTTCGTCGCGCTGGCAATCAGCGGACCACCATTGCTGGGGGCACTGACGTACTTGTTGTTGACAGTGGCCCTCAGGCTCACGGTGCCGTCGGTCTGGTGAACCAGCTGGAACCTCTCCCAGGTGCTCACCGTCGCGGCAGCGGCGATCAGTGGCTTGCTGCCGGCACCGTTGGCGCTGACGTACTTACCGTTGACGTTCGCCCGCAGTGCGACCAAGCCGTTGCCGGCGTCGACGATGTCGAGCTTCTCCCAGCCACCGAGCACCGGGCCGACGCCGGCCAGAGGCTTGCTGCCCGCACCGTCAGCCGAGACGAAATAGCCGTTGGAACGCGCCAGCAGACCGTGCGAGGTGCGCGCGGGAGAGAGGGCCGACGCGACGTTGAGCAGCCGGTCCACCCCGCCCTGCGGGTTCAGCACCGCGCCAGCGAGCCCCCGGGTCACGATCGTGTTGCGCACCTGCGACGGGGACCACGCCGGGTTCGACTGAAGCAGTAGCGCAGCGGCTCCAGCCACGTGCGGCGCCGCCATCGAGGTCCCGCTGAAGGCCACCGATCCGTCGGTGGTCCCGCTTGCCGCCGAGACGATGTCCACGCCCGGAGCCCAGACGTCGACACACGGACCGTAGTTCGAATCCCACTTCTCGGTCGCGACCCGACGATCGAACCTGTCGGTCGCTCCGACGGTGATCGCCGCCGACACCCTGGCCGGGCTGTACACGCAGGCATCGTTCGCGTCGTTGCCGGCGGCCACCGCGTAGGTGAGACCGGTGGCGATGGAGTTGCTGACCGCGTTGGCGAGCGCCGGGTAGTTCGGGTTGTACGGCGCGCCGAGGCTCATGTTGACCACGGCAGGCTTCTGCGCGTTGGCGGTCACCCAATCGATCCCGGCCACGACCTGCTCGGTGGTGCCTTCACCCAGGCAGTCGAGGACCCGGACGGCGACCAGGTCGACGTTCTTTGCCACGCCGTACTTCGTGCCGCCGACGGTGCCCGCCACGTGCGTGCCGTGACCGTCGCAGTCCTGCGCCACATTGTCCTGGTCGATCGCGTCGTAGCCGTACGAGGCACGGCCACCGAAGTCGCTGTGGTTGATGTCGATGCCGGTGTCCACGATGTACGCCTTCACCCCGGCACCGGTGTTGGGGTAGGTGTAGCTGCCATTCAGCTTGGGCGAAACCTGATCGATCCGGTCCAGGCCCCAGGAGGGGGGCGCGCTCTGCGTTCCGCTCTTGTGGAAGCGGATCACCGGCTCGACGGATGCGACATCCGGGTCGGCGGCCAGCCGGCCGGCCTGCTTCGCGGTCATCGCGGCGGAGTAGCCATTGAGGGCGTTGCTGTACGTCCGACGGATGCTGCCGCCGTTCTCCTTGGCCAGAGCCGAAGCGGCGGCCTTGATTTTGGCCGGGGTGGTCTTCTTGTCCTTGAGGACCACGATGTAGCGATCCGGTACGACCTCGGCGGGCTTGGCCTTGGCCAACCGGCCGTCCTGCTTGGGAGCGGTCAACTTGCTCGCGGGCTTCGGCGCCAGCGGAGCGGTCGGTTCGGCCATGGCGGCCCCACCGGTCGCAGCGGTGACGATGATGGTTGCGGAGGCGAGAGCAAGGCTCGCCACCGCCGAGCGGCGTATTACGCCACGGCGTTTCACTAGGTGATCTCCCCGTTTGGTCGTCGCCCGTCCAATCCGGAGGGCCGGACGGGCGGTGGGGTCGGCGGCGGTGTCGATGCACCGGTAGCCGACGGACGCCCAGACATCATGGACGACGATGAAAGCGCTACACCTCAGCCATTCGGTCGATCCGCTCGCGTTTCGTCGGCGAGCGGACAGCTGTGGTCTGCATCGTCCTTCATCGCCGTCGGTTACGTCCCGCAAGTGACGGCTCCCGCCACCCCACGGCAGATCGCGCTACAGGACCAGCATCGAGGTTGAGCGCGTCAGCCGAGGATGCCCTCGGCGCGGGCCCAGCGCAGCAGCTCCGCCTCGGCGGCGTCGCGGTCCAGCGGGCCGTGCTCGAGGCGTTGCTCCTTGAGGTGCTTCCAGGCCCGCCCGACCACCGGCCCCGGCGGAACGCCGAGCAGCTCCATGATCGCGTTGCCGTCCAGGTCGGGTCGAACCCGCGCCAGGTCTTCCTCCGCCTCGATCCGGGCGATCCGATCCTCCAGCGCGTCGTAGTCGGCCGCGAGCTGGGCGGCCTTGCGCCGGTTGCGGGTCGTACAGTCGGAGCGGGTCAGCTTGTGCAGACGGGGCAGCAGATCACCGGCGTCGGCGACGTAGCGGCGCACCGCCGAGTCGGTCCACTCGCCCCGCCCGTACCCGTAGAAGCGCAGGTGCAGCGCGACCAGCGCGGTCACCTGCGCGGTCACGTCCTTGGGGTAGCGCATCGCCTTCATCCGGGCCTTGGTCAGCCGGGCGCCGACCACCTCGTGGTGGTGGAAGCTGACCCGGCCGTCGGACCCGACCGCCTTCGTCGCCGGCTTGCCCGCGTCGTGCAGGAGGGCGGCCATCCGCAGGATGAAGTCGCAGCCGTCCTCCTCGTAGGAGACCGCGTTCTCGACGACGGTCAACGTGTGCTCGTAGACGTCCTTGTGCTGGGCGTGCTCGTCGATCTCCAGCTTCAGCCCGGTCAGCTCCGGCAGGAACCGCTCGGCCAGCCCGGTGTCGACCAACAGCCGCAACCCGGTGATCGGGTCCGCGCCGCAGAGCAGCTTGGTGAACTCGTCGCGGATCCGCTCGGCGGTGATCCGGTCCAGGTCGGCGGCCATCTCGGTCATCGCCAGGTGCACGTCCGGGTGGACGGCGAAACGCAGCTGGGCGGCGAACCGGGCGGCCCGCAGCATCCGCAGCGGGTCGTCACCGAACGACTCACCAGGCGTGCTCGGGGTACGGATCACCTTGGCCGAGAGGTCGGCCAGCCCACCGTGCGGGTCGGTGAACCGGTGGTCCGGCAGGCCGACCGCCATCGCGTTGATCGTGAAATCGCGCCGCTTCAGGTCCTCGTCGAGGCTGGTGCCGTACACCACCACCGGGTTACGACTGACCTGGTCGTACGACTCCGCGCGGAAGGTGGTGATCTCCAGTCGGAGGCCGTCGCGCTGAGCGCCGATGGTGCCGAACTCCCGACCGGTCTCCCAGATCGACTCGGCCCAGCCCTTGATGATCCGCAGGGTCTCGTCGGGGTGCGCGTCGGTGCAGAAGTCGAGGTCATCCCCGAGTCGTCCGAGCAGGGCATCCCGCACCGAACCGCCCACCAGGTGCAACTCGTGACCGGCGCGGACGAAGCGGCGGCCCAACTCGTCGGCGACCGGGGACACCCGGAGTAGTTCGGCGACGGCGTTGCGCTGCGCGGCGGTGAGTTCGCGGCGGTCGGCGGCGTGAGGAGCGGAGGCTTCGGACATGGGATCGCCAGCTTATCGGGCCCAGGTGTGATCCGATCCGCCGGGCGCGGGTAACGGGTGGGGGTTGACTATGGTCTGTGGCGTGCGGGTCGGTGTCCGACTCGACGTACCCCTGGGAGGCTGGAGATGAGCGGCGGGCTCTACCGCAGCGCCAACGCCGCGAATGATGGCGGCCCCGGCCCCGGTGCCCGTCCCGGGGACGGCGCCACGTTCATCTCCGCCGAGCCGCTGAACCAGCCGGCCATGGAGTCGACAGCGCCGCCGCAGGAGCAGGTCGGCGAGGCGAGCGCGGCGACCAACAGTGCGGTGATGGCGATCGGCAGCCTGGTCAGCCGGGGCACCGGCTTCCTGCGCACGTTGGCGTTGACCGCCGCGCTGGGCGGGGCGCTGGTGGGTGACGCGTACACCACCGCGCAGATCCTGCCCGGCATGGTCTACGAGTTCCTGCTCGGCGGCATCCTCACCAGCGTGTTGATCCCGGTGCTGGTCCGTCGGCGCAGGGTCGACACCGACGGTGGACAGGCGTACGCCCAGCGGCTGCTGACCCTCGCGGTGCTGACCCTGGCGGGAGCAGCCCTGCTGGCCGTGCTGTCGGCCGGCCTGCTGACCAAGCTCTACGCCGGCGACAACACGGGCGACGACTTCCGGGACCTGGTCAAGGCACTGTCGTACCTGATGTTGCCGATGATCTTCTTCACCGGTCTCAGCGCGCTGATCAGCGCAGTGCTCAACACCCGGGGGCACTTCGCCGCGCCGATGTGGGCGCCGATCCTGAACAACATCGTGGTGATCGCCACCGCGGGTCTGTACATCGCGATCTTCGGCGCGAAGATCGTCAAGCCGGAGGACATGACCACCGGCCGGATTCTGCTGATCGGTGGCGGCACCCTGGTCGGCGTCGCGATCCAGGCCGCCGGGCTGCTGCCGGCGCTGCGCAAGGTCGGCTTCCGGTGGAAGTTCCGGTTCGACTTCCGCACCCTCGGGCTGCGCGAGCTGGGGCGTCTCGGCGGCTGGATGTTCTGTTACGTCGCAGTGAGCCAGGTCGGCCTGATCGTGCTGTTCAACCTGCTGAACCGGGCAGGTAAGGAGAACGCGGCCGGTCCGCTGATCTACAACAACGTGTTCCTGCTGCTGATGATGGCGCACGGCATCATCGCCGTTTCGATCATCACGGCGCTCATGCCGCGGATGAGCGCGGCCGCCGCCGATGGCCGGTACTCCGATGTCGCCGCCGACCTCTCCCGAGGCACGCGCACCGTCTCGGCGGTGCTCGCCCCTATCGCGGTCTGCTATGCGGTACTGGCGACTCCGCTGGCCGTGACGCTGTTCCGCTACGGCGCGTTCACCGACGAGAACGCGGCGGACACCTCGCTGGTGCTGCTCCTGGCGGCGCTGGCACTGGTGCCGTTCGCAATCAGTCAGCTCTTCACCTTCGCCTTCTACGCCCTGCCGGACACCCGCACCCCGGCGCTGATCAACATCCCGGTGGTCGCGCTGCGGATCGGCGTGCAGGTGGTGCTCTACGTCGCCTTCGCCGCTCACTTCGCCGCGGCCGGGATGATGATCGGCAACGCGGTGTCCTACCTGGCGGCCGCCTTCGCCTCCGCGTGGCTGCTGCGGCCCCGCGTAGGCCGGATCGGGATGGGCGCCATCCTGCGCACGCTCGGCCGAGTGGCGGTCGCCGCGTTGGGGGCCGCCCTGGTCGGCCTTCTCGTCGTGAGCCTTCTGCCTGGCGGCGACAGGCCAAGTTGGATGCAGGCTGTCGTGCAGCTCGTGATCGGCGGCGTGGTGATCGGCGGGACCTATCTGGGTCTGGCCATGCTGCTGAAGATCGGTGAGATCACCGAGGTGGTCGGGATGGTTCGCCGCCGCCTCGGTCGCTGAAAGTCCGCATCCGATTACAACAAGTTGGCACTCATACGGAATGTGACTACGGATCACCAGGCTGGGGATGCGCCTGTGGATAACTCCGCGATTCGCCGGTCAACCGCCGCTTCGGCCTGTGGATAACCAACCGTACGGCTGAGGGTGGCGACCCGATCGGTGGGAACGTACGAGGCAGCGCGAGCGCCACGCCAGCCCAGCCCCGGCGTCGGTCACTTGCGGTGAAGCCGTAGATTAGCTAGTACATGTGCCAGCAACGTGGCTGACAACGGTCGTAACCGGACGAGCTCTTCGACTGCCGGAAACCCCGCCAGGTACGGCGGGAAGATGACATGTCGGAGAGACGGGCAACCCGGGTAAGGTCGCTCTCGACGGGTACGGCAGGGGCCGACGCTGGGCGTCGACACCGGTCGGCCGGTTCCTTCAACGGCAGAGCGGGAAGCCACATGCCCAGCAGTTCGGGTTCATCGATCGACACGATCACCGAGGGAGGACGGGTGACCCAGGTCGGCGAGGGTCAGGAGGCGGACGAAAGCGCTCCTCCGGTCATGACCTTCGGTGCTCCCACGGCCGGTGAAGTCCTCGCCGAGCGGTACGAACTGGTTGAGCACATCAACAACGACAGTGCGGGTCGGCTGGTTTGGCGCGGGGTCGATGTCATCCTGCGCCGTCCCGTTGCCGTGGTGCTGCGTTACCCGGGTGGCGACTCCGCCACCGAGATGCTTCAGGCCGCCGTCGCGGCCAGCCGGGTCATCCACCCCAACCTGGTCGGCGTCTACGACGCGATCGACGAGGCCGACCGGGCGTACGTGGTGCGCGAGTGGGTCGACGGGCAGTCCCTGCGGGACCTGGCGACCGACGGCCCCCTGGACCCGGCTCGGGCCACCGCGATCGGCAACGCCGTCGCGAGCGCGCTCGCCGCGGTGCACGCCACCGGCATGGTGCACGGCAACGTCCACCCCGGCACCGTCATGATCAGTGATGAGGGCCGGGTGGTCCTGGCCGACGCCCGCACCGACGGCGCCGACAGCCAGGAGAACGACATCCGGGCGGTCGGCGGTGTCCTCTACTTTGCGCTGACCGGCTCCTGGCCGCACGCGGAGGCACCACTGCACGGCGCCACCGCCGGCCACGGCCGCGCCGCCATCCCGGACGCTGTTCGGGACGCCGGGGGTGCCATCGCGGCACCGCGCCAGGTTCGGGCGGGCGTTCCTGCGTACCTGGACGACCTGACCATGGACCTGCTCGACGCCGAGATCGCGCCGCCGTCCTCCGACGTGCTCGCCGCGGAGTTGGCGCGACTCGACGTGCCGGCCGAGGATGAGCACTACCTCGACAACAGCGGGCCGCTGCGGTTCGCCGCGGAAACCGGGGAAGAGCCGTCACCGCTGGCTGCGGCCGGGGGCCGCAAGGTCGCCGTAGGCATCGCTGGTCTGCTGGCCGTCGCCCTGGTCGGTCTGCTGATCGGGATCATCGCCTTGGGTGGCGACGACGAGGACCCGCAGTCCAACCCGGTCGCCGCGCCGACCTCCAGTGCTCCGGCCGGCGACGCCACCCCGGCCGCCGCGACGGCCCGCAAGCTGACAGTCAAGAGCGTCCGGATCATCGACCCGGACAGCAAGGACCGCAGTGAGGTCGACGGCGCCGAGAAGGTCATCGACGGTGACGAGGACAAGGGCTGGGAGACCGAGACCTACCGGGACCGGCCCAACTTCGGCAACCTGAAGAAGGGCATGGGCGTCTGGATCGACCTCGGCCAGCCGCACACAGTCAAGTCGGTGCAGGCAGTGCTGTCGGCCACCAACGCGTCCGCCCAACTGCTCGCCGGCACCACCAACCCGCCGTCCAGCTCCAACGGTGACAAGCAGTTGGTCGCGAGCTACAAGTCCGCCATCGGCCAGCCGTTCGAGGACCACGACGGCACCACCATGACGTTCAACGGCTTCGACGCCGACCAGAAATACCAGTACCTGCTGTTCTGGATCACCGAGCTGGCTCCGGCCGAGGGTGGGTTCAAGCTGGGGGTGCAGGAGATTACGGTCCAGGGGTCGTGAGCCGGGCACCACGATCCGGGCATCGCACGCACTGGCCGCGGTGATGGACGAGCGCGCCGCCGCGAGGGACCTGGAGCTGCTGCGCGCGCACGTCGCCGGGGACCGGGACGCCTTCACCGAACTGTTCCACAGGCACCGGGACCGGTTGTGGGCGGTGGCCCTGCGGACGCTCGGCGACCGCGAGGAGGCAGCCGACGCACTCCAGGACGCCCTGCTGTCGGCGCATCGGGCGGCGGCCCGCTTCCGTGGCGACTCCGCCGTCACCACCTGGCTGCACCGGATCGTGGTAAACGCCTGCCTGGACCGGATCCGACGCCGGCAGGCGCACCCCACAGTGCCGCTACCCGACGGCAACCGGGCCGACGACGGCACCGGCGGGCTGGAGCCGGCGGCACCGGCAACAGACCACGACACAGTGCTGGTGGTCCGCGAGGCGCTCGCCGCGCTGCCTTTTGAGCAACGCGCGGCGCTGGTGCTGGTCGACGTACAGGGCTATCCGGTCGCCGAGGTCGCCCGCATCCTCGGTGTCGCCGAGGGCACTGTGAAAAGCCGGTGTGCTCGGGGCCGGGCGCGGCTGGCCGTGCTGCTCGGGCATCTCCGCCCCGCCGCCGTCGCGACGCCTTCGGCCCGACCGGACCCCACCGCCCCGATCACGGGCGTGCCCGGCGTCACGCCGGGGAACCCCGGCCCGGTGGAGGGCGTCGGATCGGGGTCAGGTCGATACCGGCGGGACGCCAACCAGGAGGACACGTGACGACCGAGGGGTTCCGGGAGGTCGACATCGACCTCCTCGCTGACTACCTCGGCGGGGCGTTGGAGGGCACCCCGCAGCAGGACGAGGTCGCCCACCTGGTCTCCGCGGACCCGTCCTGGGCCGAGGCGTACGCGCTGCTGGCCCCCGCCGTGGCCGAAGTCCGGACGGGTCTGACCCGCTGGGCCGAGCCGTCCCCGGAGATGCCGTCGGCGATCACCGACCGCCTCCTGGCCGCGTTGGCCTCCGCGGAGCCGACGACCGACACGTCGACCGAGGAGGCACCCGCCGGCGCGCCCAGCGTCGATCGCGACGGCGACGCGGCGACGCCGTTGGTCGTACCGGCCCAGGGCGGGGCCGGTCGCCGGCCTCCCGTTCCCACGCCCGGCGGGTCGGGGCGTAGGGCGTCCACCGGTCCGGGCCGCCGCCAGCGCGGCTGGGTCCGTCGTGGCGCACCAGTGGCCGCCGCCGCGATCGCCGTCATCGCCGTCGCGCTGGGCCTCAACCAGCTCTCGATGCGGGCGTCGGACGACTCCGGTGGCACCAACGCCATGAACCAGCCGGCCAGCGCGCCGGAGGGCGTCGCGGGGGCCGGGACGGCCCGCACCACCGGGCCGGCACTGCGCAGTGGTACGAACTACAGCCCGCAGACCCTCGGCAACGCCTACGGCACGGACGCGCCAAGCACATCGGCTGCCACCCGGGCGACCGACAACACTCCGGGTGAGCAGCCGGAGGTGCATGCCGAGGACGAGCGCCGTCCCTCTCCCGACGGTTCGGACCAGCTCGCCCGGCTGACCGACGAGGCCGCGCTGACCAGCTGTCTGGCCAGCGTCGCGACGGAGCACGGATCGACCCCACTGGTGGTCGAGGTGATCGACTACGCCCGGTTCCAGGGCGATCAGGCGTTGGTCATCCACTTCACCGACGCGAGCGGCGCCCGGTGGGCCTGGGTGAGTGGCCCGGAGTGCGGGGTGCCCGGGTCCGGCTCGGACAGCCGGTATTCGGCGCGGGTAGGGTGAATCCACGGTCAATGGCACGATGCCCCTCCACGTGACCTGACCCACCGGATGCCCGGCTAGGGAATCCCCGGTTCGTACGATGACGTTCTGGAAGTCAGCTGCCGGCTCCACCCAGGCGTCGGCGACTCGGATCGGCATCGGTGCTCACGCCGACGCCGAACACACACAACTCGGGAGACGGCAGTGGACGAGGTCCGCAACCTGATCATCATCGGCTCCGGGCCGGCCGGCTACACAGCGGCGGTCTACGCCGCACGTGCCAACCTGAAGCCGCTGATCATTGAGGGCGTGCAGTCCGGTGGCGCGCTGATGACCACGACCGAGGTGGAAAACTTCCCCGGCTTCGCGGACGGCATCCTCGGCCCCGAGCTGATGGACAACATGCGTAAGCAGGCCGAGCGGTTCGGCGCCGAATTCCTCACCGACGACGTGACCCGGGTGGAGCTGGTGGACACCGGCGACGCCGGCTCCGACTCGGTGAGCACCGTCTGGGTCGGCGAGACCGCCTACCGGGCCCGATCGATCATTCTCTCCACCGGTTCGGCCTGGCGTCCGCTGGGCGTGCCCGGCGAGCAGGAGTTCCTCGGCCACGGCGTCTCCTCCTGCGCCACCTGCGACGGCTTCTTCTTCCGCAATCAGCACATCGTGGTCGTCGGCGGCGGCGACTCGGCGATGGAGGAGGCCAGCTTCCTCACCCGCTTCGCCGAATCGGTCACCATCATCCACCGCCGCGACTCGTTCCGGGCCAGCAAGATCATGGCTGAGCGGGCGTTGAGCAACGAGAAGATCAAGGTCGAGTGGAACAGCGCCGTCGAGGAGATCCTGGGCGACGACGGCAAGGTCACCGGCGTACGGGTCCGCAACGTGCACACCGGTGACACCAAGGTGATGGACGTGACCGGCGTCTTCGTCGCCATCGGTCACGACCCCCGCAGCGAGCTCTTCCGTGGTCAGGTCGAGATGGACGACGAGGGCTACGTCAAGGTCCAGGCCCCCAGCACCCGCACCAACATCCCCGGCGTCTTCGCCGCCGGTGACCTGGTCGACCACACCTACCGTCAGGCGATCACCGCGGCCGGCACCGGTTGTGCCGCAGCGCTCGACGCCGAGCGGTTCATCGCGACGCTCAGCTGAAACAAGGAACACATCCCGGAGGAGGGGCATAGTGGGAACAACCAAGGCCGTCACCGACAAGAGCTTCGTCGCTGACGTGCTGCAGGCCGACAAGCCGGTGCTGGTGGACTTCTGGGCGGAGTGGTGCGGGCCGTGCCGCAAGGTGTCGCCGCTGCTGGAGGAGATCGCCCGGGAAATGGGTGACCAGGTCACCATCGTCAAGCTCAACATCGACGAGAACCCGGAGACCGCTCGGGCCTACCGGGTGATGTCGGTGCCGACGCTCACCGTCTTCAAGAACGGCCAGCCGGTGCAGTCGATCGCCGGCGCCAAGCCGAAGGGCGAGCTGGTCCGGCTCATCGAATCGGCCCTCTGACCAGCAGAAACATCAACCGAACCCCGCACCCGCTCGCCGGGTGCGGGGTTCGGTGTCTTCCCGGCCGTACCGCCGACGGATTTCTCGGCCCCAGCCACCTCGCCGCCCCGGAACGCATAACCTCAAGCCTGGGCCGCCCGGCCAGCCAGCGTCGTGCAGAGGGGGTCGTGCGTGCGTCCGATCCGACCCGGTGACCGGGGACCCGCGGTCACGGAGATCCGTACCATCCTGACCGGCCTCGAACTGCTCGCCGCCGCCGGCCCGCAAACCGACGAGTTCGACCTCGACACCGAGCGGGCGGTCCGCGCGTTCCAGCAGTCGCGCGGGCTCAGTGTGGACGGCCGGGTCGGCGCGGAAACCTGGCGCGCCCTGGATGCCGCCCGTTGGCGGCTCGGCGCCCGCACCCTCTACCACGCGGTCCCCGAGCCGCTCACCGGCGAGGATGTCCGGTCGCTACAGGAGCGGCTGCTGGAGATGGGGTACGACGTGGGCCGCGCGGACGCGATCTACGGTGTCCGGACGTCGCGGGCGGTGGCCCAGTTCCAGCGTGAGGTAGGGCTCACCCCGGACGGATCCTGCGGCCCACACACCATGAACGCGCTCCGCCGCATCGGCCGCAAGGTGGTCGGTGGCCGCCCGCAGTGGCTCCGCGAATCCGACGCGATCCGGCAGTCCGGGCCGGCGTTGGTCGGCAAGACGGTCGTCATCGACCCGGGGCACGGCGGCACCGACCCCGGGATGGTGGTGCCCGACGGCTCGCTGCGCTGGACAGAGGCGGACCTGGTGCACGACCTGGCCAGCCGGCTGGAGGGACGGCTCGCCGCCTCCGGGGTGCGAGTGCAGCTCACTCGGGGCCCGTCGCCCGACAGTTGCCTGCCGGACGCCGACCGGGCCCTGCTCGCCAACTCGCTCGGCGCCGACGTGTTCATCTCGCTGCACCTGGACGGCCACGCCAACCCGGATGCGGAGGGAGTCGCGACCTACCACTACGGCACCGACAACGGCGTGACCTCGGCGACCGGTGAACGCCTGGCCGGGCTGGTGCAGAGGGAGATCGTCGCCCGCACCGGGTTGCGGGACTGCCGTACCCACGCCAAGACGTGGGAGTTGCTGCGACTGACACGGATGCCCGCCGTCCGGGTCGAGGTCGGCTATCTCACCTCGCCGACGGACCGCGCCCACCTTGTCGACCCCCGGTTCCGGGATCGGGTGGTGGAGGCGATAGTGGCAGCGGTGCAGCGGATGTACTACCCGATCGAACGGGACGTCCCGACCGGATCGCTCGACGTCAGCGAACTGCGTGCCGTGGTGACCGCAGGCACTGTGGTCGACTGATTCGCCGCCTGGTGTCAGCCGTTGGTCGAGCGGGTGGCCGGAGCCGGACGGACCGGCCGGAGCAGGGTTTCCGGGCTCATCGACCCGAGCAGCTTCTCCAGCGCGTACTCGACGTCGGACTTCCAGCTCAGCGCCGTACGCAGCTCAAGGCGCAACCGAGGGAAGCGCGGATGCGGACGTACGGTCTTGAAGCCCACGGACAGGAAGAAGTCGACAGGGGCCACGCAACCGCCGGCGGGGTCGTCCGTGTCGCCGAACTTGGCGTCGCCGAACGCCTCGATCGCCTTGATCCCACGCTTGGTCAGATCCCGGGCGACACCCTGGACCAGCATCCGGCCCAACCCGCCGCCGGAGAACGCGGCGACCACGTTGGCAGTCATCAACAATGCCGCGTCCGCGGAGACCGGTGAGGTCGGAAACGCCATCGACCGGGGCACGTAGGCGGGCGGGGCGTACATCACGAAGCCGGCCGGCATGCCGTCGACGTACGCGAGTTTGCCGCAGGAGCCCCACTCCAGCAGCGTCTGGGAGACCCATGCCTCTTTCTCCAGGCCCGGATCGCCAGCGGCGCAGGCCCGGTCCGCGGAGACCGGATCGAGCTCCCAGTAGACGCATTGTCGGCACGGGCGCGGGAGGTCTTCCAACGTGTCGAGGGTCAGGCTGACCAGACGTCGCGACATATGGAGCATCCCCACAATAGGCTCGGTGGTGAGACCGGCATGGAACGACAGCGCCGCCTTCCTGCCCCCGACGAGCGATCGTACGCCGCCGATCGGCGATACGGGAGGGGACGCGCGAATGCCCACCGCAACGGCGGACGCCGAGGACGGTCCGCCATGTGGTCGATCTGCTGCGGCACCGCGGCGGCACGACTCTTGCGGACTAGGATCGACAATCGGTGTGTCCGCCGCCATGGTCAGCGGTGTGCGGGGTACCCGGGGCGGAGCCACTCGAGCAGTGATCGAGGTGAGGTCATGACCGGCACGACACTCGACGACTACACCGACCGGTACGCCCGGCGGGTACGCGGGATGACCGCCTCGGAGATCCGAGCATTGTTCGCGGTGGCCAGTCGTCCGGAGGTCGTCTCGCTCGCCGGTGGCGCACCGTACATCGCCGCCCTTCCGCTGGACGCGGTCGGCGAGATGCTCGGCCGGCTCGGCTCCGAGCACGGCGTGACCACCCTCCAGTACGGCATCGGCCAGGGCACCCTCGAGCTGCGCGAGCGGATCTGCGAGGTGATGTCGCTCTCCGGGATCGACGCCGCGTGCGGGGCTTCCCCGGAGGACGTCGTGGTCACAGTGGGCGGGCAGCAGGCACTGGACCTGGTGGCCCGGCTCTTCCTCGACCCGGGTGACGTGGTGCTCGCCGAGGGGCCGACGTACGTCGGTGCGCTCGGCGTGTTTCAGGCCGCCCAGGCGCAGGTCGTCCACGTACCTATGGATGCGGACGGGCTGATCCCGGAGGCGCTGGAGACGGCCATCGCCGACCTGGCCCGCGCGGGCCAGCGAGTCAAGTTCCTCTACACGATCCCCACCTACCAGAACCCGACCGGCGTGACGCTCAGCGAGGAGCGCCGGGAACGGGTGCTCGACATCTGCGAGCGCGCCGGCCTGCTCGTCGTCGAGGACGACCCGTACGGCCAGTTGGGGTTCGAGGGTGAGGCCCCGGCCCCCCTGCGGGCCCGCCGCCGCGACGGCGTCTTCTACCTCAGTACCTTCTCCAAGACCTTCGCCCCCGGGCTGCGGGTCGGCTGGATCCTGGCGCCGCACGCGGTCCGCGACAAACTGGTCATCGCCAGCGAGGCGCAGATCCTCTGCCCCAGCGGTTTCGCCCAGGCCGCGGTGGCCACCTACCTGACCACGATGCCCTGGCGGCAGCAGCTCAAGGTCTATCGCGAGGTCTACCGGGAACGCCGCGACGCGCTGCTCGACGCGATGGCCGACCTGATGCCCGAGGGCACCAGCTGGACGACACCGGCCGGCGGTCTCTTCGTGTGGGCCAGCCTGCCCGACGGGCTCGACTCGAAGGCCATGATGCCGCGAGCGGTCGCCGCCCGGGTCGCCTACGTTCCCGGCACCGGCTTCTACGCCGACGGCACCGGCACCGACGCCATGCGGCTCAACTTCAGCTTCCCGCCGCCGGAGCGGATCCGCGAGGGCGTCCGCCGGCTGGCCGGTGTGATGGAGCAGGAGATCGCGATGCGCCGGGTCTTCGGTGCCGTGGGTGGCGCCGCCGGCCGACGCGGCCGGGCCGGCTCCGACGTGCCCGGGCCCGACTTGGCATGATGCCGGCATGGCTACGACCGCCGAGCACCTCCTCGTGACCGATTCCGCCATCTCGGCCGACCTGCGCGTCGTGGTGCTCGCCGGTGGGCTCTCCTACGAACGAGACGTGTCACTGCGCTCCGGTCGTCGGGTGCTCGACGCGCTACGCGCCGTCGGGGTGGAGGCCGAGCTGCGGGACGCGGACGTGGCGCTCCTGCCGTCGCTCGCGGCCGACCCGCCGGACGCTGTGGTGATCGCACTGCACGGCGCGACCGGCGAGGACGGCTCACTGCGCGGGGTGCTGGATCTGTGCGACATCCCGTACGTCGGCTGCGACGCTCGGGCCTCCCGGGTCGCCTGGGACAAGCCCTCGGCCAAGGCGGTGCTCCGCGAGGCCGGCATCCCCACCCCCGACTGGGTCGCGCTCCCGCACGATCGTTTCTCCGAGCTCGGCGCGGTCGCCGTCCTGGACCGGATCGTCGACCGTCTGGGCGTACCCCTGATGGTGAAGCCGGCGCAGGGCGGGTCCGGGCTCGGCGGGGCTGTGGTCCGGGACGCCTCCGCGCTGCCCGCCGCGATGGTCGGCTGCTTCGCGTACTACTCCACGGCGCTCGTGGAGCGGTACGTGCCGGGGATGGATGTGGCGGTCTCCGTCGTCGACCTCGGCGACGGCCCGCAGGCACTGCCCCCGGTGGAGATCGTGCCGCGCAACGGCGTGTACGACTACGCCGCCCGCTACACAGCAGGACGGACCACCTGGCACGCCCCCGCCCGGCTGGACCCGGAGGTGGCTGCCACTGTCTCTGACGTGGCCCTCGCCGCGCACACCGCGCTCGGGCTACGGGATCTCTCCCGCGTCGACGTGATCGTGGACGCGGCCGGCCAGCCGCACGTGCTGGAGGTCAACGTCTCGCCAGGCATGACGGAGACGTCACTGCTTCCGCTCGCCGTGCAGGCGGCCGGGCTGGACTTCGGCCGGCTCCTCGGCACCCTGGTCGCCCGAGCAGCCGCCCGCCTCACCAAGCACTGAGCTACCCGCCAACCCGTCGCACCGCAGCACCGTCCATGAGGTTGGCCCTCGGGGTCAACCTCATGGCCGGTTGCAGGTCACTGGGTCGCGCGTACGTCGGGTGTGCCGCTGCCGTTGGTGGGCGCGGCCGCGCCCGGAGTGCCGGCGTCCTTCTCGGGGGCGGTCCTGCTGACGGCTTCTCCGGAGGCGCCCCCGGTGGGCGGGGACGCGGCCGGGTTGGCGGAACCAGCTTCGTCGGCGCTTCCGCTCGCCGGACCGACGTCGGGCCCGCCGGTGGGCTTCTCTGCCGAGCCGACCACGTGGGGTCTGTCGGTGGGCACCTCCGCAGAGCCAACCTGGAGTCCGTGGCTGCCCGATGCGGCGCTGCCCGATGCGGCGCTGCCGGATGCGGCGCTGCCGGATGCGGCGGCGGTGGAGTCCCGGGTGCCGGAGGCCGGGGTGCCGGGCAGATTGGTGGCGGATGCCGTCCGAGCGGGTTCGGCCGCCGGACCGCTGACCGTCACCGTGGGGGCCGGTTCAGACGTGCGGCCGCTGACGGTCGTCGTGGTCGAGCCGGCACCGGTGCCCGGCTCCGCGACCGCTTCGGTACGGGGACTGCTGTCGGCGTCGGTCCGATCAGGGATGGAGTCGAGCGCCGGTTCCGGAATCTCCTCTGCCGCCTCGATGACCGAGACGGTCTCCGTCCCGGCTGCTGCCGCTGAGGCAGCCTCCGCTGCGGCAGCGGCATCCGCGGCAGCGGACTGGGCCAGCAGACTGGACGGCGCCTGCCACTGGATGCGGGGCGGCTCGGCGAGCGGGCGGCCACCGAACTCGGCGAGCCAGGCCGCGACGAGCGCCAGATTTTCCCGCCACTGCGCCTCGGAGATCGGCGGCAGGATCGAGTCCCACAGGGACAGGAACGTTCCCCGCAACTGAAGGCGGCCGTATGGACGAGCGAGAAACCACATGTGCAGATGAGCCGAGCCGTCGCCCCAGCGATTGACGTGCACCCGTGCCACGCCGTCGAGCGACCGGATGGCCCGCTCCAGACGTACGGTCATCACCCCCAGCTCGGCGGCCAGCAGGTTCGGCAGGTCGCCGAGGTCGAGGTGGGTGCGCGATTCCAGGATGAGCACCATGGGCAGGCCGGTGGGTCGGTCCATGGCGCGGACCCGCCACCGCTCGCCCACCCAGATGTAGGCGTCGTCGGGCGCGTTGCAGGCGGTGCATTCCCGGAGACCCTCACCCTTCCGGGGCGGTTCGACCGGGACCGGATCATCGAGTTGCTTCACGTGGAGGTCACCCTCGAAGGGAAATGACGGCCACTGGGTGAAGTCCGGGACTGAGGGAGGGTTGTCGTGCACGACGCTGACCCTAACCGAGTCTGGCACCGCTGTCCCTACCTGTTCGAGCGGTCCCGGGCCGCCGGATCGGCGTCCGTCGCCGACCGGGTGCGCGTGGTCGCGCAGGGCACCGAGAGGCGATATCCACAGGCTGCCGAGATCCTGAACACAGGCCGTCATCCACAGGCTCACACCCGCTCCCACGCGCTGTTTCACGTGAAACGGGGGGTGCCTGTGGACAACCGGTGTGGATAACTTTTCGGCCGGTCGGTCGTTGTCCGCGAACCGCCAAATCCGGCGGAATCGATGATCAACAGGTGTGGAGCTGGACGGGCGCCCTCCGATCGGCGCCGCATGCCGCCGCCGGGGCGGTACCCAGCCGCCAATGACCGCTCGCCGGCCCATTTGGAACGCGTCAGCGGTGACTGCCCTGGCTCGTTCGCGGACCCGCGTCAACACAGACCTCGGCCCTTGCGGCCCGGAGGCCTGGACACCCGGACGACCGGACGGCCTGGACGCCCAAGGCCAGGGGAGGTCGGTTCGCAGCGCAGGCGTCGAGCGTCGGAGGACGGGAGCGATTTCGTTTGGCCGCCGCTTCGACTCCGGTGGTTTCGTTCGGCGACACCGAAGCGCTGACTCGGTTTCACGTGAAACGGGGAGAGCGGGCGGCGAAGTCGGTCCGGCGGTTCAACGCCGGGCAGCGAAGGCGAGCCGGCAGTTCCGGGGCCGAGTTCCCGCTCGCCTATGGCGCGTACACCCCAGTTCCTGCGGTTCGACGGTCCAGCAACGCGGCGACCCGGCGGACTCCCGCCAAGGTCGCCGTGAGGCTGCTCCGCCGGAATCGCCGCGAGGGTGAGCCTCTGCCCGCCTGCCGATGACCACGGAGACGCCGTTTCGCGCCACTCAGCGGCTCGCTGGCGCTTTGATCGACGCCGGGGGTGGTTGCGGTCGAGTGGACCATTCCCGAGCCTTCTGCGACGCGCGTAGAGGATCCGCTCGGCATCCGCACTCACCAAGCGGCCAGTGGCCCGCCACCGCCTCCGGCTTCGCCACTAACCGCTCACCACGCCGGAGCTCCCCGCCCATCACCGTGCCGTCTGGCGCACGCAGCCCGCAGCCCTGGGGATTGTCCTGCGGCGCGTGCGGGTCGACGCGACCGGTCCATCCGCTCACCGCTCACCGCTCTCCGCCGACGCCTCCTGCCGTCAGAGGGGTACGCCGGGTTGCTGGACGAGCAGAGGACGACGACGAACCCACAGGGCATGCCGACCGGCCGAATCAGCGCCGTCCGGCTGTTTCACGTGAAACGCGACGACCCCGGAACGCAGAACGGCCGCGCCCCCAGTGGGTGGCGCGGCCGTGGGCGAGCGGGGGGTCAGTCCTCCCCGCCCTCCTCCTGTTGCACTCCGATGATCCCGACGATCCGCTCAAGGTCGTCCACCGTCGCGAACTCAATCGTGATCTTGCCCTTGCTCCGGCCGATGTCCACCTTCACGCGGGTGTCGAAGCGGTCGGACAGCCGGTCGGCGAGGTCGGTCAGGGCCGGCGCGTGTGCCTTGGGTCGCCGCTTCGCGGCCTGACCCTTCGCCGGACCGTCGTTGAGTGCCAAGGCGACGATCTCCTCGGTCGCCCGAACCGACAGTCCCTCGGCCACGATCCGCAGAGCCAACTGTTCCTGCGCCTCCGCCTCGTCGAGGCTCAGGAGGGCGCGTGCGTGCCCCGCCGACAGGATGCCGGCGGCAACCCGGCGCTGCACCTGCGCGGGCAGGTTCAGCAGTCGGATGGTGTTGGAGATCTGCGGGCGACTCCGGCCGATCCGGCGGGCCAACTCCTCGTGGGTGGCCCCGAACTCCTCCAGCAGTTGCTGGTAGGCGGCGGCCTCTTCCAGTGGGTTCAGGTTCGCCCGATGGATGTTCTCCAGCAGGGCGTCGCGGAGCATCGCGTCGTCACGGGTGTCCCGGACGATCGCCGGGATGCTCTCCCGACCCACCGCCTGGGCGGCCCGCCAGCGCCGCTCGCCCATCACCAGTTCGTACTTCTCGTCGTCGAGTTGCCGAACGACGATGGGCTGGAGGAAGCCGACCTCCTGGATCGAGGTCTTCAACTCCTCCAGCGCCTCCTCATCGAAGACCTGGCGGGGCTGCTTCGGGTTGGGCATGATCGCGTCGACCGGGATCTCGGCGAATCGAGCACCCGGCACCGGGCTCAGCACGGGCTCCGGCTCGTGGACAGGCGCTCCGGCCGGCACCGCGTCGACGGCGACGGTGCCCGCGTCGTCCAGATGCTCGTTCTCCGGCTCGGCCGTCGCGGTGCCAGCGGCAGCCGGCGCCGGCCCGGTCGGGATCAGCGCCCCCAGGCCCCTACCCAGACCGCCCCGAGGACGGTTCTTCATGCGACGCCTCCCAGCGACTCGTCCGCACTACGCATTCCGGCCCACCGGCTCCTTGACGCCGCGCTCGGCGATCTCCTGGGCGGCCTCGAAGTAACTCGTGGCACCCCGCGAACCGGGATCGTAGGTCATCACCGACTGGCCGTAGCTCGGCGCCTCGGAGACCCGGACGTTGCGGGGGATGACCGCCTGGAGAACCTTGTCGCCGAAGTGGTTCCGGACGTCCTGCTCGACCGCGTCGGCCAACCGGGTGCGCCGGTCGTACATGGTCAGCAGGATGGTGGAGACATCGAGCTTCGGGTTGAGGTGCTGGCGTACCAGGTTGATGTTGTTGATCAGCTGGTTGAGCCCCTCCAGCGCGTAGTACTCGCACTGGATCGGGATCAGCACCTCCTGCGCGGCAACCAGAGCGTTGACCGTGAGCAGGCCGAGCGAGGGCGGGCAGTCGATGAAGACGTAGTCGAACTCGCCCGGGTAGGCGGCGATCGCTCGGTCCAGGCGCGACTCCCGGGCCACCACCGACACCAGCTCGATCTCCGCGCCGGCCAGGTCGATGGTCGCGGGTACGCACCAGAGGTTGGGGATGCCCTCGACCGCCTGCGCCACCTCGGCCAGCGGCACGCTGTTGATCAGGCAGTCGTACACGTCGGGGATTCCGGTGTGGTGTGGCACGTTGAGCCCGGTCGACGCGTTGCCCTGCGGGTCGAGGTCGACCACGAGCACCCGGTTGCCGTGCAGGGCGAGCGCCACCGCAAGGTTGACGGTGGTGGTGGTCTTACCCACGCCACCCTTCTGGTTGGCGACGCACATGACCCGGGTCCGGTCCGGCCGAGGCATGGTCACCTCGCCACTGGGATTCAGGATCTGCACGGCGCGCATCGCCTCCATAGCCAACGGTGGGTCATCCTCTTCGCGCGTCGGGGTTTCACGTGAAACGTACGTGGGATCGGCCGCCACGGCGGCCAACGACTCGGTCGAAGCGACCGGTGCGTCGGCGACCACCGGCGCGGCATCCCGAACGGCAGCCGCGGTGGGTTGGTGTGGGACGGCCGCCTCGAAGCGAACCGCCGCGGCGGTGTTGCGGCGACCCGAGGTCGACCGCACCTCGGCGGCGTTGACCGGCCGACTCGACACCTCCGGCGCCCGACGACCACTCGCCGGCTCCGGAGTGGCCAAGCCCTCCGGCCGCCCTGCGCCCAACGGCGCGTCGAGCGGTGCCGGCGGATCGCCGTCGGTAGGTCGGGTCGATGGCCCGGTCGCGCCGGGCGACCAGCTCGGGTAGTCGGTTTCACGTGAAACGGGATCGCTGGTCGACCCGGTCACGCGTGGATCGTCGTACCTGCCGTCGTCATGCACCTGTCATCCCTGCCCGCTTCGGATGGTCGGTCCGCGCCCCGGTCAACTTGGCCGCATCCTCGCCCGCAACCCGGAGCGTACGGCCCGCGGGAGCGGTCGGAGACCCGCGACGTCCGTCACCCGCTCCACACTATCGACGCGCGGTCAGCCTACGGCGGACGGGCGCGGCCGGTCCACGTCGGGTTCTCATCCCCTCGTCCATCCGTACCGGTACAACGAGGCAACCCACCGGCCGGAAGCCCGATGGCGCGAAGTGTCAACCTCGGCGGGAGCGTCCGCCCCGGGCGCGCTTCTTGGCCGCCGGGCGGGCCGGGCCGACCATCCGCTCGCGCACGATCTCCACGACGGTGGTCGGCGGATCGATCACCCCGACGCCGCAGAGTTGCACTGTCGGCTCCCCGCCGCCGAGTCGGGCCACCACGTCGGCGTGCTCCTCGATCTCGGCGGCGGCGGACGAGCCCTTGAGCGCCAGCAGCCGACCACCGCGAACCGCGAGGGGAAGGCTCCAGCCCGCGAGCCGGTCCAGGGGCGCTACCGCGCGCGCGGTCACCACGTCTCCGCTGATCGGCTCCCGGCCGCTCGACCCGCTGGCCGCCTCGTCGGCCCGGCCGCGGAACACCCGTACCGACTTGGCCAGACCAAGCCGCTCGACGACCTCGATCAGGAACGACGTCCGCCGGGCCAACGGCTCGATCAGGGTGACAGTGAGGTCGGGGCGGGCGATTGCCAGAACGAGCCCCGGCAGACCGGCGCCGGAGCCGACGTCGAGCACCGTCACGCCGGACGGGATCCGCTCCGCGACCGCGGCGCAGTTGAGCAGGTGCCGATCCCAGATGCGGGGTGCCTCCCGGGGGCCGATCAGGCCGCGGACCACTCCGTCGGTAGCCAGCAGTTCGGCGTACGCGGCGGCCAGGTCGAGTCGGTCACCGAAGAGGGTCAGCGCGGCCGGGGCCAACTCGGACGGCAACGCCGCGTCGGCCGGTGACGGGGCGCTGTCTCGCCCGGCCGATTCGGCATCGGCGTCGACGGTGGCGGGGCTGACAGCGGACGGCCCGGGCGGCGTGCCGCCCGGGCCGGACACGGCATCGGCCGTGATGTCGTCGTGGGTCACCCGGTCAGTCCGCCGGCCGTACGACGATGCGCCGGTTCGGCTCCACACCCTCGGACTCGCTCGCGACACCGGACATGGCGTTGACGACGTCGTGCACGCACTTGCGCTCGAACGCGGACATCGCCTCCAGGCGGACCGGCTCGCCGTACTCCTTGACCTTCTCGACGGCGTTCTTGGCGACCGCGGCGAGTTCCTTACGGCGGTTCGCCCGGTAGCCACCGACGTCGAGCAGCAGACGGCTCGGCGTACCGGTCTGCCGGAAGACGGCGAGGCGGGTCAGCTCCTGGAGCGCCTCCAGGGTGGCCCCGCGCTGACCGACCAGATTCTGCAGGCGCTCGCCGACCACCTCGACCATCGGACGGCCGGCGGCGACCAGCTCGTCGATGTCGCCGTCGTAGTCGAGGATGTCGAGCAGGCCCTCGACGTAGTCGGCGGCGATCTCGCTCTGCCGGAACAGGTCGCCCTCGCCCACAGCCTTCTTCACCCGGGTGCCGGCGGCGGTGTCGGTGTCGTCGTCCGCCTCGGTGTCATCGGCTTCGGTGTCGTCGCCGTCCACCGCGAGCGTGGCGGTCTCCTCCTCGTCCAGGGACTGCTCGGCGCGGGGGATGCTGGTCTCGGTCACGGTCTCATCTCCGTACTCGCTCGGCCGGACCGTCGGGTCCGACTGGTTTCCCGGGGCCGGCTGGAGGTCGCCGGTGCCCACGGGCACGTCTGTACGGGCAGTGTCGCCCGTGGCCGCGCGGTGCGCGGTCGGTTCCGCCCGGCGCCGGCCGTACGGCGGCTGCGCGGTGCGGAGCGGGCCGCCGCCGGATCACCGGCGGCGGCCCTCGCAGGTCAGCCCTGCCGCTTGGCGGGGCGGCTCTTCTTCGGGTTGTTCGTCGGCTTGGCGCCCGGCTTCGGCCCGGCAACCTTGGGCGCGGTCGCCTTGACCGGCGCCGGCGGGGCGGCCTTGCCGCGACCGAACAGACCACCCGACTTGGCGGGCTGCACGGGGTTGCGACTGGCGGCGGGCGCGACGGCCTTCTTGGCGGTCACCGGCGGCGGGAACTTCCGCAGCACCCACTGCTGCTGGCCGAGGGTGAAGAGGTTGTTGGTGACCCAGTAGATGATGACGCCGATCGGGAAGATCGCGCCGGAGATCAGCAGCGACGCGGGGATGCCGTAGAGCATCAGTCGCTGGATCATCCGCTGCTGCGGGTCCTCGGCCCAGCCGGTCTTGAGGATCATCTGACGGCTGGTCAGGTAGGTGGTGGCGATCATGACCAGGACCAGGACACCAGCAATGATCTTCACGGTGCTGCCGTTGGCGCCGAGGCTGGCCAGCTCGTCGGCAGTGGAGCCGAACTTGCCGGCGATCGGGGCGGTGAAGAGCTTCGCCTCCGAGGCGCTCTGGAACTGGTCGACGGTCCAGCCGTAGAGGGTCTTGTTCTGCTTGTCCGGGTCGAGCCGGCGCAACACGTGGAAGAGACCCAGGAAGACCGGGATCTGAAGGAACATCGGAAGGCAACCCATAAGCGGGTTGGCCTTCTCCTTCTTGTAGAGCTCCATCATTTCTTTCTGGAGCGTCTCCCGGTCACCCTTGTGCTTCTCCTGAAGCTCCTTGACCTTGGGCTGGAGCGCCTGCATCGCCCGCTGCGACTTGATCTGCTTGACGAAGACCGGGAACAGGATCACCCGGACGGTGACCACCAGGAAGATGATGGACAGGATCCAGGCGAAGTTGGTGCCGATCACCGCACCGACGGGCACCCCGATGGCGTCCCAGGCAGAGTGCCAGGTCAGCAGGATCCACGAAATCGCGTAGTAGATCCAGTCGAGACTCAGACTCAATTCGGGGCTCCAGTCACATCAGCACGACGGCGGCCGCCCGGCTCCGGCACCGGGTCATATCCACCAGGGTGAAAGGGGTGGCAGCGCAACAACCGCCGGGCCGCCAGCACGGCTCCCCGGAGCGCGCCGTGCCGAACGACCGCCTCCTGGGCGTACGCACTGCACGACGGATAGAACCGACAGCGAGCCGGCAGTGCCGGACTTATCCACCGACGGTACGCGATGATGGGCGCGATCAGCACCTTGGCACCGGTTGTCGACGGCCGTGGGCTGCTCTGCTCGGTGCCGCTCATCGGGACCGCCGTTCGCGCGGCGACCGGGCGACCGCGATGGCGGCGTCCAGGTCGGTGGCGAGCCGAGGGTACGACGCCTGCGCCGCGGCGGGGAGCGCCCGGACGACCAGGGTGCTGCCGGCGGGCAGGTCGGTCAACCGTTCCCGGACCAGCGCCCGCAGTCGGCGCCGGACCCGGTTACGGATCACCGCGTTGCCGACCGCCTTGGACACGACGAAGCCGGCACGGGACGGCACGGACGACTGCTCCGCACTGTTGTCCCGTACCGGCTCCGGCAAGGTCGGTGTGCTGGGGTCGACTGTCACCGGCACGGTCAGGTGGACCACGACGGCGCCACGTCCGGCGCGTCGGCCACCGCGAACCGCTGCGGCGAAGTCAGTGCTGCGCCGCAGTCGCTGTGCGGCGGCCAGCACGACTGCCCACGTCCCCTGGACCGGCCCGGTCGGCTCAGGCCGACAGGGTGGTGCGACCCTTGGCGCGACGGCTCGACAGGATGGCACGGCCGGCACGGGTGCGCATGCGCAGCCGGAAGCCGTGGGTCTTCGCGCGCCGGCGGTTGTTCGGCTGGTAGGTGCGCTTGCTCACGTCAGGCTCTCCGTTTTCGTACGCGCCCCGCGCGACGGGATCGCCGGGGTCGTGTGGTGGTCCAGGACACCTCGACGGTGGCCCACGATCGGTGCTGTCCGGCGGAGCGGGACCTCGGCGTTGCGGGGATGCGACCGCGGACAGCAAGCACCCATCACCCTAGCAGAGGGCGAGAAAGCAGCCGTTCCAGCCTACGCAGGGGGGCAATGACCGTCAAACACCCCGAGCAGGGGAGAACGGGACGCGCCCGAGGCCGAAGGGTGGTTTTCGCTGATGCCGACAAGGGCGCCGACGCGTCGCCGGTTGATGGCGCAGGGACAACGCTGTTACCGTGCCCGATTGCGGTGAGCGTCGGAAGCTCCGGTCGTCGCGCAGGCAAGACCGGACATGGCAGTGAATCGTTCGGCACGGTGAACCCGCTTCGGCGCCCGATCAGGCAGGGGCAGGTCCCACCCGCGTCCGGCGGCGGCCACAATCGGTCGGTACACAGGCTGTGGATAACTTGTGGATGACCACCGGTCGACCGTCCGGGTGGGTGTTGTTCCACCCCGCGAACGCGGCGGGCCCGGGACGGCCGGCTGGCAGACAGCGGCGGCCGGGAGCAGAAGCGAGGGGGTGGCACGACGGTGGCCGGTACGACCGACCTTGCCGCAGTGTGGTTAGCGGCGACCGACGAGCTCGCCGACGAGATCATCTCCGCCCAGCAGCGTGCCTATCTCCGACTGACCCGGTTGCGAGCGATCGTCGAGGACACCGCACTGCTCTCCGTTCCGGACGCGTTCACCCGCGATGTGATCGAGTCACGGCTGCGCCCAGCGATCACCGAGGCGCTCACCCGCCGGCTCGGCCGGCCGATCCAGGTCGCGGTCACCGTTCGGGTGGCCGAGGACGCCACCGGCCGCCCGGCCGGCACGGTCTACCGCAGCGCCCCGGAGACCGGGCAGCTCGACATCGACGGCCCGGGTATCGCCCCGTTCGACGACGACCAGGGCGCTCGACCGTCGGCCGACGCGATGATCCCTGAGCAGTCGCCGGTGCCGCGTACCCCCGATCCGGCTCCGCTGCCCGCGCCGGCGGGTCCGCCGCTCGCGCCGCCCGTGGAAGGGCATCGCGCGGGGTTGATTCCCGCCAGCAGGGACGGGCAGGAGGCGTTGTTCAGCGCTGCCTTCGCGGAGCCCCTGCGGCCCTCCCGACCGGGCCCGGACCGGCGCGGCTACGACGAGCAGGCCGCCCGCCTGGACCCGTCCGGCCCCGACACCCGGCCCTACGAGCCCCGCTACCGGGACGACTCGGCGTCACCGCGCGACCAGCACGTGATCCGCTCGCTCCCCCGGGACAGCGGAACGGACAGCGGCCCGGGTCGCAGCGCCGTGGACCATCGGACCGGTGGCCGCGACGACCGTCGGTTGCCCGGTGCCGACACCGGCGGCAACCGGCTCAATCCGAAGTACATGTTTGAGACGTTCGTCATCGGCTCGTCCAACCGCTTCGCCCACGCGGCGAGCGTGGCGGTGGCGGAGTCACCGGCCAAGGCGTACAACCCGCTGTTCATCTACGGGCACTCCGGGTTGGGCAAGACGCACCTGCTGCACGCCATCGGGCACTACGCCACGACGCTCGGCAACGCCCGCTCGGTCCGGTACGTGTCGACCGAGGAATTCACAAACGACTTCATCAACTCGCTCCGGGACGACAAGACCAGCGCGTTCCAGCGGCGCTACCGCGACGTCGACATCCTGTTGATCGACGACATCCAGTTCCTGGAGAACCGCGAGCGCACCCAGGAGGAGTTCTTCCACACCTTCAACACGCTGCACAACGCCAACAAGCAGATCGTGATCACCTCTGACCGGTCGCCGCGCCAGCTCGCGACCCTCGAGGACCGGATGCGAACCCGGTTCGAGTGGGGGCTGCTGGCCGACATCCAGCCGCCGGATCTGGAGACCCGGATCGCGATCCTGCAGAAGAAGGCGGCGCAGGAGCGGATGTACGCCCCGCCGGACGTGTTGGAGTTCATCGCCTCCCGGGTGTCGAACTCGATCCGGGAGTTGGAGGGCGCGCTGATCCGGGTGACAGCGTTCGCCAGCCTGACCCGGTCGACGGTCGAGCTGTCGCTGGCCGAGGAGGTGCTTCGGGACTTCATGCCCGACGGCGCCGGTCCGGAGATTAACGCTGACCAGATCATGGCCTCGACCGCTGACTACTTCGGTGTGAGCCTGGAGGATCTGCGCGGCCAGTCCAGGTCCCGGGTGCTTGTCAACGCCCGCCAGGTGGCCATGTACCTGTGTCGGGAGTTGACCGAGTTGTCGCTGCCCCGGATCGGGCAGGCGTTCGGTGGCCGGGACCACACCACTGTGATGCACGCCGACCGCAAGATTCGTCAGCAGATGGCGGAGCGGCGCTCGCTGTACAACCAGATCGCCGAGTTGACCAACCGCATCAAACAGAACAGCTGAGGCGTACGACACCCTCGCGGCGGCGAACAGCCGCAGGACACGCCCGACCGGATCTCCGGTCGGGCGTTCTTTTTGGTCAGTCAGCTGGACTCTCGACATGGTGGAGACCACAGCATTGAGGCCGTGACCGCCTCGATCCCCACTCGTTGTGCACAGCTCGTTGTCCACCGTCGGTGGATAACTACGGTCCGTCCTCCGCCAGTTACCCACAGGCTGTGGAGAAACCCTGTGTACGAAGCTGTGGACGCCTGGGGACGACCGTCAGGTTATCCACCGATCATCATCAACCTGTGTACGAGCTGTTGAAGGTTCTGGGGATGACGGCAATGGTGATCTTCCCCGCGATCCACAGGCTTGGGGAGAAAGTCGGTGGATTACCGGTGGACAACCGGTGGACAACGGTGGACAACCGGCCGTCGTCGCCGGGCTGTGGACACACGAGCCGGTTGTGCCCCCGGTTCTCCACAGCTAAATCACCGGTGGATAACCTGTCTGACCTGCGCAGACCTCGGTTTTCCACAGTTTGCACAGGTGCGATGAAGACGATGAGTTATCTCTTCTAAGAGAACAAAAACCAATCATCACCGTTGGGCTTTCTGTGGATCGGGCCGAACGCTGCCGGATCAGCCGGTCAGCATCGACACGATCCATGGGGTCGGGCGCACAGCCGATGTCCTCGCGCCCTAAGGTGCGATGGGTACCCGCACGGTCGGGCGGGACGGTAGGCAGCGGTCGGCATGAGAGAGTTGTCGCTGACGTCGACGCGGAGGCATTGATGAAGTTCCGAGTGGAGCGCGACGCGCTCGCCGAGGCTGTGGCGTGGACCGCGAAGAGCCTGCCCAACCGGCCATCCGTACCGGTGCTCGCCGGGGTGATGCTCCGCGTCACCGACGGCAACCTGCGGGTCTCCGGGTTCGACTACGAGGTCTCCAGCCAGGTGACAGTCGAGGTGCAGGGCGACGCCGACGGCGCCGCGCTCGTCTCCGGCCGCCTGCTCGCCGAGATCACCAAGGCGTTGCCGGCCAAGCCTGTCGACATCGCCGCTGTCGGCGCGCACCTCGAGCTGGTCTGTGGCAGCGCCCGGTTCACACTGCCCACCATGCCGGTGGAGGACTACCCCGCGCTGCCCGAGATGCCGCAGAGCGCCGGCACCGTCGACGCCGCGGCGTTCGCCACCGCTGTGGCCCAGGTAGCCATCGCCGCCGGTCGCGACGAGACGCTGCCGATGATGACCGGTGTCCGCGTCGAGCTGTCCGGCGACACCCTGTCGATGCTCGCCACCGACCGTTACCGGTTGGCGCTGCGCGAGATCCAGTGGCGGCCGGACGACCCCGAGGTGAGCATCAACGCCCTGGTGCCCGCCCGCACCCTGAACGACACCGCCAAGGCCCTCGGCCCGCTGGGCGGCGAGGTCACCCTCGCCCTCGCCCAGGGCGCCGCGGGCGAGGGCATGGTCGGCCTCGCCGGCGGCACCCGACGTACCACCAGCCGGCTGCTCGACGGCGCCAACTACCCGCCGGTGCGGTCGCTCTTCCCGGCCACTCACAACGCTGCGGCCCGGGTGCCGGTCAGCACGCTGATCGAGGTGGTCAAGCGGGTCGCGCTGGTCGCCGAACGCACCACCCCGGTGCTGCTCAGCTTCAGCGCCGACGGTCTCGTGGTCGAGGCCGGCGGTTCCGAGGAGGCGCGGGCCAGCGAGGCGATGGAGGCCACCTTCACCGGCGAACCACTGACCATCGGCTTCAACCCGCAGTACCTCATCGACGGTCTGGCAAACCTCGGCGCTCAGACGGCAGTGCTCTCGTTCGTCGACGCCTTCAAGCCCGCGGTGATCTCTCCCGCTGGCGAGGATGGCGAGGTAATTCCGGGGTACCGGTACCTCATCATGCCGATCCGCGTCTCGCGCTGATCGCGCCCAGCAACACCCAGATCCACGGAGGTAGAAACACATGCAGCTCGGCCTAGTAGGACTCGGCCGTATGGGCGGCAACATGCGGGAGCGGTTGCGTTCGGCCGGGCACGAGGTGGTCGGCTTCGACCACAACGCGCAGATCAGCGACGTTACGACCATCGCGGGCCTGGCAGAGAAGCTTGAGTCGCCCCGCGCGGTCTGGGTCATGGTGCCCGCCGGTGTCACCGACGCCACGATCGACGAGCTCGCCGAGGTGCTCGGTGAGGGCGACATCATCATCGACGGCGGCAACTCGCGCTTCAGTGACGACGCGCCCCGCGCGGAGCGACTCAACCAGCGGGGCATCGGCTACCTGGACGTCGGGGTCTCCGGCGGCGTCTGGGGCCGGCAGAACGGCTACGGGCTGATGGTCGGCGGCGCCCAGGAGCACGTGGACCGCCTGATGCCGATCTTCAACGCGCTCAAGCCGGAGGGTGAGTTCGGCTTCGTGCACGCCGGCCCCGTCGGTGCCGGGCACTACTCGAAGATGGTGCACAACGGCATCGAGTACGGCCTGATGCACGCCTACGCCGAGGGCTACGAGCTGATGGCCGCCTCGGAGCTGGTGACAAACGTGCCGGGCGTCATCAAGTCCTGGCGGGAGGGCACCGTCGTCCGTTCCTGGCTGCTCGACCTGCTCGACCGGGCACTCGACGAGGACCCGGAGCTGGCCGATCTGAGCGGCTACACGGAGGACACCGGCGAGGGCCGGTGGACCGTCGACGAGGCGGTCCGGCTGGCGGTGCCGCTGAACGTCATCACCGCTTCGTTGTTCGCCCGGTTCGCCTCGCGGCAGGACGACTCGCCCGCCATGAAGGCCGTCTCCGCGCTGCGTCAGCAGTTCGGTGGCCACGCCGTCCACAAGCGCTGAGCGGTATCCACAACCTGTGTACGTTCACCGGCTGGAACTGGTCGACTTCCGCTCGTACGAGCGGGTGGCCGTCGACCTCCAGCCGGGAGCGAACGTCCTGATCGGCGCCAACGGCGTCGGCAAGACAAACCTTGTCGAGGCGCTGGGCTACGTGGCGACCCTGGACTCGCACCGGGTCGCCACCGACGCGCCTCTGGTCCGGATGGGCGCCACGTCCGCGGTGATCCGTTGCGCGGTGGTGCACGACGGCCGCGAACTCCTTGTCGAGCTGGAGATCGTGCCCGGCAAGGCCAACCGGGCCCGACTGGGCCGCTCACCGGCACGGCGGGCCCGGGATGTGCTCGGGGCGCTCCGGCTGGTGCTCTTCGCCCCGGAAGATCTTGAGCTGGTCCGGGGCGATCCGGCCGAGCGCCGCCGCTACCTGGACGACCTGCTGGTCAATCGGCAGCCCCGGTTCGCGGGCGTGCGGGCCGACTACGAGCGGGTCGTCAAACAGCGAAACGCCCTGTTGCGCACCGCGTACCTGGCCCGTAAGACCGGTGGTTCCAGGGGTGGCGACCTCGGCACCCTCGCGGTCTGGGACACCCACCTGGCCCAGCACGGTGCGGAGCTGCTCGCCGGCCGTCTGGAGCTGGTGGCAGCGCTCACCCCGCACGTGGCCAAGGCCTACGACGCGGTTGCCGCCGGTCGGGGTGCGGCGAGCATCACCTACCGGCCCTCGGTCGAGCTGGCCGAGCCGACCACCGATCGGGCCGCGCTGGCCGAGGCGCTGACGGCAGCCCTGGCCGCGTCCCGCTCCGCCGAGATCGAGCGGGGCACCACCCTGGTCGGCCCACACCGCGACGAGTTGGCGCTGAGCCTCGGTCCACTGCCCGCCAAGGGGTACGCCAGCCACGGCGAGTCGTGGTCGTTCGCCCTCGCGTTGCGGCTCGCCGGGTACGACCTGTTGCGCGCCGACGGCATCGAGCCGGTGCTGGTGCTCGACGACGTCTTCGCGGAGTTGGACACCGGCCGCCGGGAGCGGTTGGCGGAGCTGGTCGGCGGGGCGAGTCAGCTGCTGGTCACCTGCGCTGTGGACGACGACGTGCCGGCCGCCCTGCGCGGCACCCGCTACCAGGTCGGCGAAGGGACGGTACGCCGTGTCGGATAAGCCAGGCACCGATCGGCCAGCGGCGGGCGATGCCCCTGCTGCGCGTACTCCTAAGGCGGAGTCGGCGAGCGGTGAGCCGGCGGCGGCCGCCAGTGGGCCGGAGCTGGCCCGGGCGGTGCTCGACGCCGCGCTGTCCCGACGGCAGGCGGCGTCCCGCGCCCGGCGTACTCCCGGCAGCGGCGACGCTGCCGGCGGCTCGGGGCGGCGGTTGCGCGGTTACTCCGGCCCCGGCCCCGATCCGCGCGATCCGCAACCGCTCAGCGCCGTGCTGAACCGGCTGGTGAAGGCGCGCGGCTGGCAGCAGCCGGCCGCCGAGGCCACAGTGTTCGGCGCCTGGGAGCGGGTCGTCGGCGCGGAGGTAGCGCAGAACAGTCGCCCGGTGAAGTTGGAGAACGGCGAGCTGACAGTGGAGGCGCGCTCGACCGCCTGGGCCACCCAACTGCGGCTGCTCGCCGGCTCGCTGCTCAAGCAGATCGCCAGCGAGGTCGGGCACAACGTGGTGCGCAAGCTGCACATTCACGGCCCGGCAGCGCCTTCCTGGGGGAAGGGCCCGCGCCGGGTCCGCGGCCGGGGTCCACGCGACACGTACGGCTGAGCCGGCCGTTCAGCCGCGCCGGTTCGCCTCGCGGGCTGCCCGCTTGCGTTCCCGCTGCTCCCGGGTGAAGCGCTTGCGCTCGGCCAGGTCACGTTTCCACGCCTCGCGGGCCTCGGCCGAGCCGCCCTGTACCGCGCCCTGCACACCCTCGGCCGGGCCGGCGAGGTGCCGGAAGGCCCAACGCATCAATCGGCCGCCCTCGCCGGGGGCCCTGGTGATCGCGCTGTCCTCGCTCATCTGCCGCCCTCTTCCCCGCGTCGCCTCGCCGGTTCTCGCCCGTCGCACGAGCAAACCTTTGGGGCACCAATAGTTGGTGTACCAATGATCGGTACGATAGTCACCGTGCGGAGAGAGGGCAACCGATGAGCGAACGACCGGACGGCGTCGACCCGCTGGCCCTGGAGCAGCAGGTCTGCTTCGCCCTCTCGGTCGCCGCACGCAGCGTGGTGGCCGTCTACCGGCCGCTGCTGGAGCCGATGGGGCTGACCCACCCGCAGTACCTGGTGATGTTGGCGCTCTGGCAGCACGCGCCGTTGTCCGGCCGCGACCTCAGTCGCCTGCTCCAGCTCGACCCGGGCACGCTGTCACCCCTGCTCAAGCGTCTTGAGGCGGCCGGCTACCTGCGCCGGGAACGCGATCCGAGCGACGAGCGCAGCCTCGCCGTCACCCTCACCGCCAGCGGTGCCGCGCTACGGAGTCAGGCCGAGCTGATCCCGGCCGCGATCGTGCAGCGGCTCGGGCTGCCCGTCGAGGACCTGCAACACCTGCACGCGGTGCTCACGCAGCTGATCTCGGCCGCCAACCGACCGGCACCCTCGGAGACCGACTCGGCGGCTCAGGCGTCGGCGTAGACGGCGAACCCGCGCTCGGCGCAGCGCCGGTAGAACGCGGCCAGCACGCCCAGCTCGGCGCAGGTGAAGTTCCACTGCGGCGGGTCACCGCGCTCGTCGCGCAGCGCGTCGAGCCGGCTCTCCAACCAGCGCAGTTGCTGCTCGGCCAACCGACCGTCGCCGAGCAGGGAGCGCAGCACGATGCTCACCGACTCGAAGGTGACCGACTCGCCGGTCGCGCGGTGGGCGGCCACGAACCGTTCGATGCCGCTCGCGATCCAGGAGCAGCCGTCCGGGTCGATCACCGGGTCCTCGTCCTCGGCGGCTGCGTCTGTGGCGTACAACACACCTTCCAGGCCGAGAAGCAGATCCACCAACTCGGTGTACGCGGTAGCCCGGATGGTGCCGGTCTTCGCGATCAGCTCGGCCAGCGCCGCGGTCGGCGCGGAGATACGCGGCAGGTCGACGATCTCGCCGAAGTCGACGAACTCGGCCGGCGCGACCGGATCGTAGAAGCGGCCGGTCCGCGGCCAGTGCACCGCGACGTTGTCCAGCCCCATCTGTCACCTCTTAAAAGAGCACGTGTCGGGTCGATCGGGTCGATCGTCCCGGTTCCAACCGGTAAAGATCAAGGCTGGTTCCGGGGCGCCGCAAACGTACGGCACTGACGCTTCGGCCGCGACCCCCGACCCGCCCGACCGCGGGTCAACCCGTTCCGGGGCGGCGCGTGCGATGGGGGCCTGGCGTGTGGGGGGAGTCGTGGGCGGCGGGGTTCTGCCGGCTATGGACTTCTCAGCCGCCTCGCTGAGGGTGCCGAGTGGTGGTTCTGTCCCCCGCGCACAGTAGGATTGACAGTGAGACGAAGACCCGGTGCGGGAGTGGGACGGGGCCGGTGGCCCCAGATTCATTCTCCACGTCGGGTCGAGCCGATCGCGATCCGCGGGCAACCGCGGCGACCGGCGCGTTCGACCCGCTGTCCGGAGTTCTCCGGTGCCGGTCCGCGCGCCGACGTCGCGTCCTGTCCGCCGAACCCGCGCCCGACGCGCCCTACCGGCGCGGCTGACGCGAGAAAGTGGCCGAGGGTGGCAGCGCAGGACAAGCAGGAGTACGGCGCAGAGTCGATCACCGTTCTCGAGGGGCTGGAGGCGGTTCGCAAGCGGCCCGGTATGTACATCGGGTCCACCGGCGAGCGCGGTCTGCACCACCTCGTCTGGGAGGTCGTCGACAACGCGGTCGACGAGGCGCTGGCCGGATACTGCGACACCATCGACGTGGTGCTGCTCGCCGACGGCGGCGTCCGGGTCACCGACAACGGCCGTGGTTTCCCCGTCGACCTTCACCCTAAGCTCAAGAAGCCGGGTGTCGAGGTCGCGTTGACCATCCTGCACGCGGGCGGCAAGTTCGACGGCAAGGCGTACGCGGTCTCCGGCGGTCTACACGGC
Source organism: Micromonospora sp. NPDC048842 (assembly GCF_040649935.1). NCBI lineage: Bacteria > Bacillati > Actinomycetota > Actinomycetes > Micromonosporales > Micromonosporaceae > Micromonospora > Micromonospora sp. NPDC048842. The sequence continues at coordinate 199,929 of NZ_JBEZGK010000002.1, forward strand.
GTCGGTGTCTCAGTGGTGAACGCGCTCTCCACCAAGATGTTCGTCGAGATCCACAAGTCCGGCAACGTGTGGCGGCAGCACTACACCAACTCCAAGCCGAGCCCGCTGGAGAAGGGCGAGGCCACCGACCGCACCGGCTCGGCGGTCTCCTTCTGGCCCGACCCCGACGTCTTCGAGACCGTCGACTTCGACTTCCAGACCATCTACCGGCGCCTGCAGGAGATGGCCTTCCTCAACCGCGCCCTGCGCATCCACCTGCTCGACGAGCGGGTGGCCGAGGAGGAGGACGGCCGGCAGCGCGAGGTCACCTTCTACTACGAGGGCGGCATTGCGGACTTCGTCCGGCACCTCAACGCCTCGAAGAGCCCGATCCACAAGACAGTGGTCGAGTTCGAGGCCGAAGAGGAGGGCATGTCCCTCGAGATCGCCATGCAGTGGAACGAGTCGTACGGCGAGTCGGTCTACACCTTCGCCAACACGATCAACACCCACGAGGGCGGCACCCACGAGGAGGGCTTCCGGTCCGCGCTGACGAGCGTTGTCAACCGCTACGGCACCGACAAGAAGCTGCTCAAGGGCGACGAGAAGCTCTCCGGCGAGGACATTCGCGAAGGGCTCGCGGCGATCATCTCGGTCAAGTTGGCCAACCCGCAGTTCGAGGGTCAGACCAAGACCAAGCTGGGAAACACCCCGGTGAAGAGCTTCGTGCAGCGGGTCTGCAACGACCGGCTTGTCGACTGGTTCGACCGCAACCCGGCCGAGGCCAAGATGATCATCACGAAGGCGTCCCAGGCGGCCCGTGCCCGGATCGCCGCGCAGCAGGCGCGCAAGCTGGCCCGGCGCAAGTCGCTGCTGGAGTCGGGCTCGATGCCGGGCAAGCTGGCCGACTGCCAGTCGACCGACCCCCGCGAGTCCGAGGTGTTCATCGTCGAGGGTGACTCCGCCGGCGGCTCGGCCAAGCAGGGTCGCGACCCACGGACCCAGGCGATCCTGCCGATCCGCGGCAAGATCCTCAACGTGGAGAAGGCCCGGATCGACCGGGTGCTGAAGAACAACGAGGTCCAGGCGCTGATCACCGCGCTGGGCACCGGCATCCACGACGACTTCGACATGGAGAAGCTGCGGTACCACAAGGTGGTGCTGATGGCCGACGCGGACGTCGACGGCCAGCACATCCAGACGCTTCTGCTCACCCTGCTGTTCCGCTTCATGCGTCCGCTTGTCGAGATGGGCAACGTCTACCTGGCCGCCCCGCCGCTCTACAAGATCAAGTGGAACAAGAAGGGCGACGACGCCCAGTACGCGTACTCCGACCGCGAGCGGGACGGTCTGATCGCGCTGCGGCAGCAGAAGAAGCCGAACGCCAAGCCGGACGACATTCAGCGCTTCAAGGGCCTCGGCGAGATGAACTATCCCGAGCTGTGGGAAACCACGATGAACCCGGCGACGCGTACCCTGCGTCAGGTCACTCTCGACGACGCGGCGACCGCCGACGAGTTGTTCAGTGTGCTGATGGGTGAGGACGTCGAGGCGCGCCGGTCGTTCATTCAGCGCAACGCCAAGGACGTGCGGTTCCTGGACATCTGACGGACTGCTGCGGATCGGTCGGGCACTGCCCGGCCGATCCGACGGTCCACACAGTTATCCACAGCTTGGCCGGTATCCACAGCGGTTATCCACAGCACGAAAACGACTCTGAGTCTGATAAGGGTATACAGTGACCGATTCTCCCGAGTCCACACCGAACGAGCCCGAGGTCCCCGCCGAGGCCATCGCCGCGGTGGTCGCGCACGACCGGATCGAACCGGTCGGGCTCGAGGTGGAGATGCAGCGCTCCTACCTCGACTACGCGATGAGCGTCATCGTCGGTCGCGCGCTGCCGGACGTCCGGGACGGCCTCAAGCCGGTCCACCGCAAGATCCTCTACGCGATGTTCGACTCCGGCTACCGTCCGGACCGCGGCTACGTGAAGTGCTCCCGTGTCGTCGGTGACGTGATGGGTCAGTTCCACCCGCACGGCGACTCGGCGATCTACGACGCGCTGGTCCGGATGGCGCAGTCCTGGTCGCTGCGCTACCCGTTGGTCGACGGCAACGGCAACTTCGGCTCGCCGGGTAACGACCCTGCCGCCGCCATGCGATACACCGAGTGCAAGCTCGACCCCCTCGCCATGGAGATGCTGCGGGACATCGACGAGGACACCGTCGACCTGCAGGACAACTACGACGGCCGGGCCAAGGAGCCCACCATCCTGCCGTCGCGGATCCCCAACCTCCTGGTGAACGGCTCCGAGGGCATCGCGGTCGGCATGGCCACCAAGATCCCGCCGCACAACCTGCGGGAGATCGGCGCGGCGGTGCAGTGGTGCCTTGAGCACCCGGAGGAGGACGAGGAGACCACCCTCGAAGCCCTGCTCGGCATCGTCAAGGGCCCGGACTTCCCGACCCACGGCCTGATCGTCGGCACCACGGCGATCCAGGACGCGTACCGCACCGGTCGCGGCTCGATCCGGATGCGCGCAGTGGTGGAGGTCGAGGAGGACAAGCGGGGCCGCCCCTGCCTGGTCGTCAGCGAGCTGCCCTACCAGGTCAACCCGGACAACCTCGCCGAGCGGATCGCCGAGCTGATCAAGGAGGGCAAGCTCGCCGGGATCGCCGACATCCGCGACGAGTCCTCCGGTCGTACCGGCATGCGGATCGTCCTGGTGCTCAAGCGCGACGCTGTCGCGAAGGTCGTGCTGAACAACCTCTACAAGCACACCCAGCTCCAGGAGACCTTCGGCGCCAACATGCTGGCCCTGGTCGACGGGGTGCCGCGCACGCTCAACCTGGCCCAGTTCCTGCGCTACTACGTCGAGCACCAGATCGACGTGATCCGCCGGCGGACCGCGTACCGTCTGCGCAAGGCCGAGGAGCGGGCACACATCCTGCGCGGCCTGGGCAAGGCGCTGGACGCGCTGGACGAGGTGATCGCCCTGATCCGGCGCTCGCCGACGGTGGACGACGCCCGGCAGGGCCTGATCCGGCTGCTGGAGATCGACGAGATCCAGGCGACCGCGATCCTGGACATGCAGCTGCGCCGGCTCGCCGCCCTGGAGCGGCAGCGGATCATCGACGACCTGGCGAAGCTCGAGATCGAGATCGCCGATCTCAAGGACATCCTCGCCAAGCCCGAGCGGCAGCGGAAGATCGTCTCGGATGAGCTGGGCGAGATCGTCACCAAGTGGGGCGACGACCGGCGGACGCAGATCATCCCGTTCGACGGCGAGGTCTCGATGGAGGACCTCATCGCCCGCGAGGACGTGGTCGTCACGATCACCCGCACCGGGTACGCCAAGCGGACCAAGGTCGATCTGTACCGCTCCCAGCGGCGCGGCGGCAAGGGCGTCAGTGGCGCCACGCTGCGGCAGGACGACATCGTCAGCCACTTCTTCGTCTGCTCGACCCACGACTGGATCTTGTTCTTGACGAACAAGGGCCGCGTCTACCGGGCCAAGGCGTACGAGTTGCCGGAGGCCAGTAGGGTAGCCAAGGGCCAACACGTGGCCAATCTGCTCGCCTTCCTACCCGACGAGCAGATCGCGCAGATCATTGAGATCCCGAACTACCAGGTAGCCCCCTATCTGGTACTGGCCACGAAGAACGGCCTGGTGAAGAAGACGCGGCTCGAGGAGTTCGACTCCAACCGTTCCGGCGGCATCATCGCGATCAACCTGCGCGATGAGGACGAGCTGGTCGGTGCTGCGCTGGTTGCGCCGGAGAACGACCTGCTGCTGGTGTCGAAGAAGGCACAGGCGATCCGGTTCAACGCCTCGGACGAGGCGTTGCGGCCGATGGGTCGGGCCACCTCGGGCGTGATCGGCATGCGCTTCACTGACGATGACGTCCTGCTCGCCATGGAAGTCGTGCGGGATGGTTTGGACGTTCTGGTGGCCACGAACGGGGGATACGCGAAGCGAACCCCGATCGAGGAATACCCGGTGCAGGGCCGGGGAGGTAAGGGCGTGTTGACTGCAAAGATCACCGAACGGCGCGGTGGTCTGGTTGGCGCGGTGGTGATCGATCCGGACGACGAGCTGTTCGCGATCACCAGCAACGGTGGTGTCATTCGGACTCCGGTGAAGCCTGTACGGCGTACGCGTGACCGGAACACAATGGGGGTCAAGCTGATGGACCTCCCGGACGGCGTGACTATCGTGGCGATTGCTCGCAATGCCGACGAGCCTGACGAACAGGACTAGTTGAATGACGGAGACACAGGCGAAGTCGGGGAACTCGGGGACCTCGGCCAAACCGGTCGACGAGGAGGCCGCCAAGGGCGGCACACCAGCGACCGGCCGCGCGGCCGTGGGCCGGGCGACGGTCCCCGCCGACGCGCCTGCCCCGAAGTTCACCAGGGCTCCAGGTATGACACCCCCGCCGGAGCAGCCGGGCGACGATGGCGAGTCCAACGACAAGACCGAGACGCCCAGCGCCGAGGCGCCGACGTCGGCCGCCGCCAGTCCTCCGGGTCCGGCGGCGGCACCCTCGGCACGTCCGGCGACCACCCAGCCGATCGGTCTCCGACCCGGTCAGGCGGCGTCCACCGGGTCCACCGGCACCCAGCCGCGGATCACACCCGGGATGACCCAGCCGCAGCCGGACGCGGCACGTACTGCCGCCGCTGCCGGCCGCCCGGCCAGCGGCGGTGGCCTGCCGCCGGGCATCGGCAACGCGTCCGCCGTCGGCGCAGCCCGCGTCGGTGACGCGGTGCGTGCGGCGCGTACGTCGGTCAGCTCGGCCGCCTCCCGCGGCCCGCGCCGGGCCCGGCTGAACCTCAAGCGGATCGACCCCTGGTCCGTGATGAAGTTCGCATTCGCGGTGTCGGTGGTGCTCTTCATCGTCGTGGTGGTGGCCACCTCGGTGCTCTACCTGGCGCTGGACGCGATGGGTGTGTTCCAGAGCGTCAACGAGAGCCTGAGCGATCTGGTCAACGCCGGTGGTGGGCAGAGCACCAGCGGCTTCCAGATCACCGCCAAGGGCGTGATTCTCAGCTCGGCGCTGATCGGCCTGGTCAACGTGGTGCTGTTCACCGCGCTGGCCACCCTTGGCGCGTTCGTCTACAACGTCTGCGCCGACTTGGTCGGCGGGATCGAGCTGACCCTCGCCGAGCGGGACTGAGTGACCGGGACGCCGGGGCACCGCGGAAAGCGGTCGCTCCGGCGTCCCGTACTCGGGTAGGTTTTGCAGGCGGCGACGGCCTGGCTCGCAAGCGCGGACCCCGATTTGGGGCCGGCGGAGCGGATGGGTTAATCTTGCTCGTCGCAACGCGGGGCTATAGCTCAGTCGGTTAGAGCGCAGAGCTGATAACTCTGAGGTCGATGGTTCGATTCCATCTAGCCCCACCGCATGTCGTCCGACGGTAGTCGAGCGCGAGGGGTCGCCCCATGTTCAAGAAGCTGCTGATTCTGGCTGGCGTCGTCGGTGTGGCCGCCGTCGTGTTCAACAAGATCAAGGCGTCGAACGACGAGCGTGCCCTGTGGCACGAGGCGACCACCGCGCCCGACCTGCGCTGACGCTCGGCCCGGCGACGAGCGATCGTCGCCAAGGCCACCCGCGGGGCCCTAGCTCAACTGGCAGAGCACTGCCTTTGCAAGGCAGGGGTTAGGGGTTCGAGTCCCCTGGGCTCCACCAGCACTTTCCCGGTTGATACCGTCCCTCCTGCCCGAGAATCCGGTCAACGCTGAGGCAGCGTGGCGAACCCTCGCCAGCGGGACATGGCCACAGAAACTCTGCGCCTGCCGAAAGCAGCCCGGCGGTTTCTGGGTAGCCGCGAACGGCGCCCAGGCGGCAGCCGACGCCCTCACCGGAAGCGCCTACCGCGCCGCGAGAGTGTTTGAGCGTTAGTCGACTAGCCGGCCGACCAGCGCGGCGAGCTGATCGGGATGCTCATCGGTGACCAAGTGGCCGGCGGCGGAAATAATGTCAGGGTCAACATGGAGCCGCTGTTGTGCGCCTGAACGCAGTCGGTTCGGCGGCAGGAATACGTCCTGGTCTCCGCTTGCGATCACGACCGGCATCGTGCGCGCCACCGCCGGTACGAGGTCATCGGAACTCACCGGACGGGCGTGTCGGGCGACCAACGTCATCCACTCCACGAGGTCGGTGCGGGGCTCTCGGCCGGGAGCAGACAGGATTCGCAGCAGACGAAGGCTCGAAGCAGCCCGTGGCCGCACCAGCCAGCTCAGGAACGCCAACAACACACGGGGAGTGACCCTGAGTCGGCACAGCCCTCCCGGAGCCACGGCGACCTTGCCGTGAATCCGCGAATGATCTGCCGTAAGCGCGACAGCGCCGCCGAACGAATGCCCGAACACCACGACCGGCCCGACGCTGGTTTCCTCAATGACCTCTCCCAGCCATGAGCCGTACCACGTGAGCCGGCCACCGGCGGCATCCGCTTCACCGGAACTCAATCCAGGCTGGCCCGGAACGTCAGCAGCGACCACCCGGTACCGCTTAGTCAAGGCTGTGAGCAACGGCAGGTAGGCGGCCGTGCTGAAGCGGTCTCCACCGACGAATACGACCGTGACCGGGCCTGCGCCAGCGGTAACGACGTGCGTGTCCTCGCCTTGGACGCGAATCACGTGTCGATCGTGTTGGACCGGCCAGGCACTCAGCTGTTCCTCGCACCACTGACGGATGCTGTCCCTGCCCGCAGGAGTCCGATAGATCGACCTCACCGCTGCATCCTGCACCAGGATCATCGGAAGCACCATGCCACCACCTCAAGCATTGACACCGGGAAGCAGGCCCGTTCCACGCTGTGCGGACTCACAGGGGGATGGGCTTGAGGGGGAAGCGACGGCTCCACGCCTCAGGCGTGCCACGACTTGCCCATCAATCTCAATCTTCATACGGCGCACAAGGCCACTAGCGTTCAGGGCGCGACTGACGGTGATCCTCGGCATGAGGGTTCCGTCCCTTCCCTGCGGCGCTGTGGTACATCGAAGTACCTCAGCGCCGTGCACGCTAGACCAAAGGCAGGCAAGTACAGCCATCCGTACTCAGGGGTCGGAGCGCGCGACGCGGACGGCGACGCCGTCGAGGATCAACTCCAGCCCGAGTGAGAAGTCCGCGTCGGCGATCGCCTCGTCGGGAGTGTCGGACGGCGGCGCCTCGAACAGTGTCGAGGCGAACAGCCGGGCTGTCTCGGGGAAGCGGTCGGGGTTGACGAGTCGCGCCAGCGCCCGGCCGTAGTCGCGTTCGGCGTCGGCCTGGCCCTGGCCTTCAGCCCTGCCGTCGGCGAGTTCGCTGTGTTGCCGCACCGACTGAACCACGTAGCCGCTGATCAGTGACATCGCGCCGATCTTGTGCGCCCAGTCGAGGAGGGTGTCGGACATGATCGCCAGCGCGGCCTCCATCCAGGCGATCTGGTGCGGCCCGGAGGGCGGTCCGGCGACGGGCACGCGCGTCAACCACGGCCGACGCTGAAGCACCGCGCGGTGCGCGAAGGCCCAACGGCGCAGCCCTCCTCGCCACTCAGGGGCGTCGATGTTCGGCGGTGGGCCCAAGGCGGCGTCGGCCATGAGTGTGAGCAGTTCGTCCTTGGAGCCGACGTGCCGGTAGAGCGACATGCTCGTGAAGCCGAGGCTCGTGGCGACCTTGGGAAGCGTCACGCCGTCGAGCCCGTCCCGGTCGGCGATCTTCACCGCAGCGGCGACGACCACGTTGACGTCGAGGGACGCGGGCCGTCCGAGGCGCGACGACTCCGACATCCCCCACAGCCGGCGCAGTGGCGCCGGAACGAAATCGTCGCTGGTCATGGGCTCCCACGTTCGCCCCGGAAGGTTACGTCCACATCATGACAGACAGCATTAGTGTACGGCTGATACTTTCTCTCTGAAACTATAGTTGAGTCACGGGGAGGGACGTCCATGAGCATTGACACCGCACCGCGGACTTCGAGAGGGCCGGTGCTGCGCGCCGAGCGTGCCCTCGCGCCGGACCTGGCCCGGGGAGCGATGCTGCTGATCATCGCGCTGGCCAACGTCGCCGGAGTCGTCTTCGCCGGGGAGCCCGGCCTCGACGCCACGCCGGAAGGCGTTGACCGCGGCCTCAACTTTCTGCTCTTCGAACTCGTCCATGCGCGCGGCTATCCGGTCTTCGCCGTGATGTTCGGCTACGGGCTGGTCCAGCTCGCCCGCCGCCAGGACGCCTCCGGAGCCACCCCGAGGCAGGTCCGCTCCGTGCTGTTGCGCCGCAACTTCTGGCTCGTCGTGTTCGGCTTCGTGCACGCCGCGTTGCTGTACTACGGGGACTTCCTCGGCGCGTACGGGATCGTCGGGATCCTGATGACAGTGTTGCTGCTGCGCCGCAGCGACAGGTTCCACCGCATAGCGCTGGTGCTCTGGGCGCTGTCGGCGGTCGAGGTGCTGGCCATCGGCGCCATGGTGGTGAGCGGCATCCTCGGAGGGTCGGGTGGGTCGGCGCCGCTGCCGTCGGGCCACGTCGACTCCCTCGCCGCGCCCGGTTACGTCGCGGCCATGCTGGAACGCCTCGGCGAGTGGCCGGCGCACACGCTGACCGTCCTGCCCTTCATCATGATCGCCTGGCTGGGCATGTGGGCAGCCAGGCGCCGGATCCTCGAAGAGCCGGCTCGGCACCGGGCCCTGCTCACCTGGACCGCAGTCATCGGTCTCGGCGTCGCCGTCGCCGGAGGCCTACCGGCAGCCCTGGTCGGTGCCGGATGGCTGCACGTCGACGAATCAGCCGCCAGCCTGATGATGCTGCTGCATGGGGCGAGCGGCATGTTCGCCGGACCGGGTTACGTGGCCGTCTTCGGCCTGATAGCCCTGCGGGTCAGCCGATCCGGCACCGTCGTCGGCGCTCTCGCCGCCCTCGGTCAGCGGTCCCTGTCGGGATACCTGTTCCAGTCGGTGGCCTGGCTCGTTCTCCTTGCGCCCTTCACGCTCGCCCTCGGCGACCGGTTCGGCAGCCCCACGGTGACCGGTCTGCTCATCGCGGTGGCCGTCTGGCTGGCCACCGTCCTGATCGCCCGCCAGCTCGACAAGCGCAAGCAGCCCGGACCCGCCGAGATCGTCCTGCGCCGCCTGACCTACCGGCCCCGAGGAATCGACTGCGGTTGAGCCGCCGGAAGCGGGGACCGGCCCAAAGCCAGAAGAGCGACGCCGCCAGTCCAATGGCGCCCATGGCGACGATCACGCCTCGGGGCATCTCGGTGTTGACTGGCTTCGGCATGCATCTGGCCGGGGTGTAGTCGATGGTCAGTTGCTGGTGCAGCGGCGGAAGCTGCCGGTCGGGGAACGAGTGCGCGTAGATACCGCAGGTGGTCGGTCCGTCGGCGGTGACGACACGTACCTGCACGTAGGCGCCCTGGGCGCCGTGGGCCGGTTCCACCGCGACCACCGTCGCTGGCATCAGTACGCCGGCCGGTGGGGGCGGCTGGCGGTCATCGGTGATGCCTATCAGTATCAGCAAGCTGCACGGCAGCAGCAGCGACAGCGGAAGGGATGGCCAGACCTTTGGACGAGTCCCGTTGGCCAAGAACGACGGCATGGCGTCAGGTTAGCCATCGAAATCAATGAGGTTGTCCTGGGCGGTGATGGCGCTGCCGGTCGGGGCGATCCCGTTGCGGTCAGCGTGATGACTCAGGGGCATCATGATGACTCAGGGACATCACGCACTTCGCTGCGAACGCCGCCAGTCAACCTTCGGAGCCGCCGGCGGCCTTGGGGTGGGCCTCCGGGAGACGTTCCACAAGCTTGGTGAGCGCGCCGTTGGCGAAGGTCGCGCCGAGCGCCGACCCGGCCCCGATGGTCCAGCCCACCGGCCCGAGCGGGGTGCAGCCGAAGAACTGGCTCACCCCGGGGGTCTGCACCACCACTACCAGGACTCCCAGTGACGCCGCAGTGGAGGCCAGCACGGCCGGGCTGGTGCCGCCGGCCAGGATGGTCTGCCCGAGTTGGGTGCCGACCAGGGAGACCAGGGCGACGGTGCCGGCCCGTTGACGGCGTCCGGTGTAGCGGGCCAACGTCCAGCCTGCTGTCGCGCCCAGCGTGGTGGCTGCCGCCCGCAGCCCGATCTCCCTGGTGAGGCTCTCGCCGAGCGCCGTGTCCGGGCCCTCCCGGAGCAGCGCGTCGGTGCGGTCCGACGCGGGTGGCCGGACTGCGATGGCCAGCGCCGGCGCCAGGTCGGTGAGCAGGTTGACAAGCAGGAGTTGTCGTCCGGTGAGCGCGGAGCGGCCGGTCGCGGCAGCGGTGAGCACACTGAACGCGATCTCGCCGAGGTTGCCGCCGACCAGGATGCTGAGCGCGTGCCGCACCGACGACCACATGGCCCGCCCTTCGATCAGGGTGGCGATGATGGTTTCCAGCCGGTCGTCGGTGACCACCAGGTCGGCTGCCGCGCGGGCGGCCGGGGTGCCCCGTTGACCGAGGGCGATGCCGACGTCGGCCAGCCGGATCGCCGGGGCGTCGTTGGCGCCGTCGCCGGTCATCGCCACGGTCCGCCCGCACTTCTGCAACGCCTGGATGATCCGCACCTTGTGCGCAGGGGTGCAGCGGGCCACCACGTCGGTGTTGGCCAACCGCTCGGCGAGCGCGTCGTCGTCCAGCTTGTCGAGTTCGGCGGCGGTGACCACCCGCTGTTCGTCGTGTTCACTGATGGTGGCGGCGATCGCCTCCGCGGTGGCCGGGTGATCCCCAGTGATCATGATGGTGTGCACGCCGGCCTGCCGGATCCGGCGTACCGCCGGGGCCGCGCTCGCCCGGACACCGTCAGCGAGGGCCAGGAAACCCACGAAGGTCAGCCCTCGAACGTCGGAGTCCGTCACCTTCGGGTCGTTCACCGGGCACTCCGCGACTGCCAGGATCCGGTTTCCCGCACCGGCCCGGTCGGCGAGCATCCGCTCCAGCTCCGCGCGACCGGCGTCGTCCAGCGGCTCCTGACGACCGTCCATGCGTCGGGACGAACAGCGCGGCAGCACCGTCTCCGGAGCACCCTTGACGCTCAACAACAGGTGACCGTCGGTCTGTCCGATGCTGGCGTGGTAGCCGCGGGACGGCTCGAACGGCAGGCCCCCGGCGGCCCGCCACCCGGCGGCACCGGTCTGCTCCACCACCCCGGCCTCGCCGGCGCCCCGCCGGACCGCCCGGTCGGTCTGCAACGCCAACTCCTCCGGATTCTTCGCGGCGGGGGTGGCCCGCAGCGCCGCGGCCAGCGTCATCCGGAGTCGGTCGTCCAATCGGTCCAGCGGGGCGTACCGGTCGCCGACGCTGTCGCCGACCCCGGCCAGCAGCAGTTTGCCCTCGGTGAGGGTGCCGGTCTTGTCGAAGCAGAGCACGTCCACCCGGCCCAGCGCCTCGATGGTGCGCGGGTTGCGGACCAACGCGCCGTGCTCGGCCAGCCGCCGGGCCGCGGCCAGCTGCGCCGCGCTGACCAGGAACGGCAGCCCCTCCGGCACGGACGCCACGGCGAGGTTCGCGGCGGTCGCCGCCGTTTCGGCAAGGGGTACGCCTCGAAGCAGGCCCGCGCCGGCCACCGCCACGGCGGAACCGGCCGCCAACGGGATGGCGGCGCTGGTCAACGCGCCGAGCCGAGCCTCCACTCCACTGGCCGGCGGGTCCTGCTTGACCAGCGCGAGACTGCGGCCGGATTCGGTGTCCGACCCGGTCGCCACCACCACTGCGGTGCCGTGCCCGGCGGCGACTGTGGTGCCCTCGTAGAGCATCGAGTGTCGGTCGGCGATGGCGGCGGCCACCACCGGTCGGTTGGACTTGGCGACCGGCAGCGACTCACCGGTCAGCGACGACTCGTCGGCCTCCAGGCCCACCGACTCGAGCACCCGGCAGTCTGCGGGCACCGAGTCGCCCGGTTCGAGGGCGATGACGTCTCCGAGGACCAGGTCCTCGGCGGCGAGAACCTGCTCGGCACCGTCCCGGCGGACCCGGGCGGTCACCGCCGAGCGCGACAGCAGCTCCGCCAGCGACCTTTCCGTGTTGCGTTCGTGCACCGCCCCGATCAGGGCGGACCCACCGACCACGCTGCCCACCAGCGCGGCGTCGACAAGTGAGCCGAACGACGCGGAGAGCACCGCCCCGGCGGCCAGCACCGGAGTGAGTGGGTTGGACAACTCGTCCACGAAGGCACGCAGCAGCCCGCCACTTCCGGGTGCGGCGCCGCCGTTGTCACCGGAACCGTGGCGTCGGCGCTGCGCCTCGGCGCTGGCCAGGCCGTCCGGGGTGGAGCGCAGGTGGTCGAGCACGGTGCCGACGGGCATCAGGTGCCAGGCCGTTGCCACGGGCGCCGGGGTGTCCGACTGGTCGTGCAACCGGCGGGCCTGCCAGACCCCGTTGGCGAAGGCCAGCCCGGCCGCGCCGTTGACCGCGACGAGCGCCCGGTGCGGCAGCTGGGTCGGTGGGGCGGTGAACGCGCCCAACGCCCCGAGACCGGTGCCGGCCATGGCCAGCCGGATGTTCTGTTGAGCCGTACGCCGGGCCACCCCGGTCGCCTCGATCACCAGCGCCACCACCCGCAGGTCGGCACCGACCAGCAGGTGCGCGCCCCAGGGCGGCAGCTCCTCCGGAGCGGCGAACCCGAGACCGCAGTCGGACGCGCCGAGTGCCTTCCGGTCCGCGGAGACCAGCATCACCACTGCGCCGTCGCGCTGCAACGCGCGTACCGACTCGGTCAACTGGTCGCCGCCGGGGAGCATCGCGTCGGCGAAGCCGTACCGCTGCTCGTCGCCGCCGGCGACGACCAGCCGCAGGCCGGCATGTCGGGCGGCGGCGGGCAGGCCGTCGACGCCCGGCGCGGGTTCCGGCTCGACCCGCAACAGGGCGGCGAGCCGGTCGCCGTGGGCGAGGCCGAGGAGTTGGCCGCCAGCGGACCGCAACCGGGCCGCGTCCGGGATGTCCGAGTCGTTCGCGGGCATCTTCTCCAGCGGCCCGAGCCGCCAGCCGTCCGCCGTCCGGGAAGCGGACGGCTCGTCGGGGTCGAACAACGCGAACGCCCGTTCGGCCACCTGGTCGACGTCCGCGTCGGGCGCCGGCGCCAGATCGGCCAGTACGCCCCGGTCCGAGCCGAGCACAGCGGCGTCGAGCACGAGCGTGTCGATCCGGTCCAGTTCGCGCAGCACACTCCGGTCCATCGCGATCACACCGCGCCGCGCCAGCATCCGGCCGAGCTGAGCCGCGTACCCCTCGCGGCCGCTGCCTGGCGCCTTCGGCAGCGCGGACAGGCCCAGCGCGGTGGCCCGCTTCGGGCCGGCGAACGGCACCGCCGCCGCACCGGCGGCCGCGCCGGCGGCGAGCATGCGGTTGATGTACCGCTCGACCGGGCCGTCCGGCTTCGGCCGCGGACGTTCGATCACCGGCCAGCGGGCGGTGGCCCGTTCGGCGTCGCCGGTCAGCCGTGGCTCGGCCTTCTCCCAGGCGGAGAGTTGGGCCCGATCCTCACCCCACTGCACGACCCGTTGGGCGCCGTCCAGGACGATGCCCGTCCAGCGGCCGGTCAAGCCCTGCACCACCGCCTCGGCCAGCGGAAAGAGGATGTCGGCGCGCGGGTCGGAGCGCAGCCGTCTGCCGATGAACTCGTGCAGCTTCGGCTGAAGATCCACTGCGGAGAGCAGGCCCGCCACCTCACCGGGCAGCGGTGCGAACGGCAGGATCCGGGTCGCCGCCGAGATGGTCAGGCCCAACGCGTCCGAGGCGAGCGCGCCGAGGGTGCGCGGCGTGCGCGGCCCCTCCTCCGGTGGGTGCGGCGGTGGGATCTCCGGGTCGGGTTCGTGGTCGCAGGTCCGCTCGACGCGGTCGATGGTGGCGATCAGGTCGCGCAACGTCGGCTCGGGGGCTTGGACGGCGACCACCACCCGGCCGGAGGGTGCGTTGACCCGGGCCCAGGCCACCCCGGGCATCTGCTCCAGTGCGCCCTCCACCTGACGGGCCAGCCGGTTGCCACCGTCCTGGCAGACACCGTGCACCTCGATGTGGTGCCGGCCCGGTCGGGACCAGACCCGACGCCGCGTCAGCCCGGCCGTTCGGGCCAGCCGGACCGCGGCCGAGCTGACCGACCGGGACGCCTCGCCGACCAGGTGCGGCACGCCGAAGGACGGCAGGATGCGGCCGGCAGCGCGACCCGCCGCCGTCATCGAGGCGTACGGCTGGACGGGCGCCGGCCCGGCTCCCTGTTGCCGCTCGTCCTGACCTTGGCCATGTCGTCCTCCCACCGCACTCACGTCCGGCGGCCTGGCTTCCCGACCTGCCATCCGTTATGCCCCCTGAGTGGCGGAATTTTCCGCAGTCGCTGGCGCATGGACGGGGTGGGCCGTGGAACCCGACGACCATCACCGGACAGGGGAGGCCGGCATGAGCACGCTGACGCGACATCTCAACGGTTCACGGGAGAACGTCACGATGTACAACCGGCGGGTGCAACTGCCGATGCTGGGTGAGGTGGCGGTGCCACCACCGGACAAGGTCGCCTACTACGCCGGGCTCGGGGTGCTCGCCGCGCTACAGGTCATCGAGTGGCCGATCGCTGTGGTGATCACCGCCGGTCACCTGCTGGCAGACCAGCATTTTTCCGGCCTGGTGCGCGGTGTCGGGGAGGCGCTGCAGGACGCCTGACGAGAGCCAGGTCACCGGACGGTTGACATGAATCAGGGTTGAGGTCGCATGCTCGGTCGATGCCGAGCACAGCCGTCACCGCCACACCCGCCGCACCGGGCCTCTTCGCACCGCGGCTGCGCGCGATGACGGTGGGCAGTGTCGCGCTGATCTCACTCCTCGCGTTCGAGGCGTTGGCGGTCGGTACGGCGATGCCGACCGTCGCGCGCAGCCTGGACGGGTTGGCGCTCTACGGGATCGCGTTCGGCGGTCCGTTCGCCACCGGTGTGCTGGCCATGGTGGTTTCCGGCATCTGGTGCGACGCGCGGGGTCCAAAAGGGCCGATGTGGCACGGCGTCGCCTGGTTCGTGGTCGGGTTGCTGATCGCCGGGACCGCCCCCGTGATGAGCGCGCTGGTCGTCGGGCGGGTCGTGCAGGGTTTCGGCTCCGGGCTGCTCTCGGTGGCGCTCTATGTGATCGTCGGGCAGGCGTACCCGCAGGAGCTGCACCGGCGGATCTTCGCGGCGTTCGCGGCGGCGTGGGTCGTACCGTCGCTGGTCGGGCCGGCGGTCGCCGGCCTGATCGTGCAGTACCTGGGCTGGCGGTGGGTCTTCCTGGCGGTGCCGGCGGTGGCAGTGCCGGCGGTGCTGCTGATCCACCCCGGCCTGCGGTCGCTGGGCCGAAGTGCGACAACGCGCCCGCCGACGGGTGCGGTGGCGCGGATCGGTTGGGCGTGCGGGGCCGCTGTGAGTGCCGCACTGCTGCACATCGGGGGACAGCAGCGCGGTGTCACAGCTCTGGGTCTTGTCGCGCTCGCCGTGGTCGGCCTGCTGGTCTGTGCCCCGCGACTGCTGCCGGCCGGGTTCCTCCGGGCCGCGCGCGGGTTGCCCACAGTGGTGGGGCTGCGTGGTCTGGCGTCGGCGGCCTTCGTCGGCGCTGAGGTGGTCATCCCGCTCATGCTCTCCCGGGAACGGGGCCTGTCGCCGACGGCGGCCGGTCTGGTCCTCACCGTCGGCGCGCTGGCGTGGTCGGCGGGCTCCTGGTTGCAGGGCCGGATCCCGGTGCCGGCGTCGCGGGCCAGCCTGCCGCGGGCCGGGCTGACCTGCATCACGGTCGGCACCGTCACTGTGGCGCTGGCCGTCCGGCCCGAGCTTCCGGTGACCGTCGCCGTGCTCGGTTGGGCGATCGCGGGTCTGGGCATGGGGCTGCTCTATCCGTCGTTGTCGGTGCTCACCTTGGAGCTGTCCGCACCGGGTGAGCAGGGCCGCAACAGCTCGTCACTGCAACTGAGCGACTCCCTCTTCGCGGCGACGGTGCTCGCGCTGACCGGGGCCGTGTTGGCGACCGGAAGTGCGCCCGGCCCGGCCAGCTACGCGACGACGCTGGTGGTGGCCGCAGGCCTGGCGCTGCTCGGGGCGCTGCTGGCCGGCCGGGTCGTGGTGGGCGGGGGTGCGCGACCGGCCGGGTGATCCGTGGATTCGGCCGCGTCCCACCCGCTCGTGCCGGAAGGATGGCGGGCGATGAACCTCCTGACCATTCTGCCGCTCGCCGTGGTCATGGTCGCCGGAACGCAGTTGGTGGTGGCGGTCTTCCTGGCGTCGTCGGATCGGCCCCGGGCGGCGTCGCTGGGCTTCCTCGCCGGTGCGGGGCTGGTGGTCGCCGCCGGGGTGACGGTGGCCTGGTTGTTGACCAAGCTGGTGGGTGGGGTGGCCGCCGACGCCAGCGCCGTCGCCGGGAAGGTCGATCGCGGCCCCGCCATCGACCTGGTGGTGCTGGCGCTGCTGGTGTGCCTGGCCGTGCTGATCTGGGTTCGCCGGGACCGCTCCGGGCCGCCGCGCTGGCTGGGGAGCATCGAGCATGCCGGTCCGTCGCGGGCGCTGCGGTTGGGTGCGCTGCTCTTCGTGGCGACGCCGACCGACGACCTGACCATGGCCACCGTCGGGGCGAGCGTGGCCCGACATGATCTGCCGTGGTGGCACCTGGTGCCGTTCGTGCTGCTCACAGTGCTCCTGCTCGCGCTGCCTCTGCTGGCGTTGCTGCTGCTGGGGAGCAGGGCCTCGCGGGTGCTGACCCGGATGCGGGAGTGGGCCGAAGGGCACGCCTGGATCGTCAACGAGATCGTGATCGCGTTCTTCGCGCTGCTCACAGTGGTGGACCTGATCCGGTCGGGGTGAGCCGCCGCCCGGGATGCCACGCCGTTTCGTCAAGGTCAGATCGAGCGAGTGGGAGGACGAGATGAGGGTTCTGGTCACCGGGGCGTCCGGCAATCTGGGCCGTGCGGTGCTGGGCCGATTGCGCGACGACGGGATCAGCGGCCGCCAGCCGCCAGCCGCCCGCCGCCGACCACCTGGCCGACACGTACGGGGGAACCGGGCGGAAATGAGAGCAACAACGGTTCACGTTCGTCTTACCGTGACGCCATGTTCGCTGTCGTCACCACTGTGATCCTCTACGTCTTCGGCTTCGTCTTCCTTTACGGCGTGATCCGGCTGGGTGTCCGGCACGCGTTCGAGGATCTGGAGCTGCAACGGGCCAAGGCTCAGCGCGAGGAGGAGTTGGCGGCTGCCCGCGACCGCTCCTTCATGCGCGACAACGCGTTCCTCGCGGGCAGTTGAGCGCCGGATCGATCCGGCCCGGTCCGGTGGCGTCGCCGGGAGGCCGGGGAGCCGCTGGGCGGTTCAGCGTCGCGGATGCGAGGATCGCACCCGTGATGGGAACGCTGAAGACCGAACCGGCCCGCGCCCGCCTGGATCTGCTCGCCCCGCCGGTAGCGGAGGCCATCGCGCAGTGGCCGGCCGACGCGCCGGTGGACGTCAACGACGTGCTGGTCGCGCCGATCGACGCGGACCTCGCCGACACCGCGGCGTTCTGCGCGGCGTACGAGGTGGGGTTGGACGTGTCGGCCAACTGTGTCGTGGTGGCGGGCAAGCGTGAGGGCGTGGTCCGCTACGCCGCCTGCATCGTCCTGGCCACCACCCGGGCCGACGTGAACGGGGTGGCCCGCCGGGCGTTGGACGTCCGCAAGGCGAGCTTCGCCCCGATGGACGACGCTGTCGAGTTGACCGGCATGGAGTACGGCGGCATCACCCCGATCGGGCTGCCGGCGCAGTGGCCGATCCTGGTGGACGCGCGGGTCATCGCCACACCGCACGTGATCGTCGGGTCCGGCGTACGGCACAGCAAGATAGCGCTGCCGGGGCCGGCATTGGGCGCGCTGCCGGGAGCCCAGGTGGTGGAAGGGCTGGCCAGGCCGGTCTGACCAGGCATCGGCATCAATGTTGTTGCACGTGAAACATCGTGATCATCGATGCCGGACGCCCGGCCATTGGTGACTCAGTGTGAGTGGGCGGCCGACTCGCGCTGCTCGACCTCGGCGAGCGCGGCAAGCAACGTCTGCACCTCCTGCGCGCCGGAAACCGCGTACTTCCCGGCCAGCACGAAGGTCGGCACGCTGGTGATGCCCAGATCCCGGGCGGCGGCCAGACCGGCGGCGACGTCGGAGACGCGCTCGTCGGAGTCGAGGAACCGGCGCGCGTCGGCCGCGTCGAGACCGATCTCACCGGCCAGGGTGGCCAGCGCCTCCCGCGAGCCGACGTCGACCCCGTTGTTGAAGTGCGCCTGGTAGAGCGCCTCCACCATCTCCGCCGCCCTGCCCTGGTCGGTCGCCCAGGAGACCAGCCGGTGCGCGTCGAAGGTGTTGGCGATCACCGCGCGGTCGTAGTCGAGCCGCAGCCCGTCGGCCGCCGCCACCTGGGTCACGTGGTCGACCATCTGCCGGGCGCGCTCCGGACCACCGAACTTTCCGGCGAGCGCCTGCACCAGGGGCAGGGGCTGCGCCACCGGCGACGGGTCGAGCTGGAACGGTCGGTAGCGGACCGTCACCTCGCCCTCGTAGCTGGCGAGGGCCTCATCCAGGCGGCGCTTGCCGATGTAGCACCACGGGCAGATGACGTCCGCGTAGATCTCGATCTCCATGATCGGTGGCAACCTCGCGGTCAGCCGAGTTGTTCCCGGATCTGCCGCTTGAGACGGCCCAGGATCGCCGTGCCGCCACGGATCCGCAGCGGGCTGATCGCCTGCGCCAGCCCCATCCGCTGATACAGGTCGTCCGGCACGGCCAGCACCTGCTCGGCGCTCGCCCCCGCCAACCCCTCGGCGAGGATCCCGGCGAACGCTCGGGTGGTGGGCGCCTCCGGCGGGCAGTCGAAGAGCGTCTCCACTGTGCGTTCCGGGGTCACGCGGGCGCGCAGGAAGAACGCCGTCTGACACTCGGGCACCTGTTCCATGCCCTCGCGCTCCGCGGTGCCTTCCGGCAGCGCCGGGAGCACGTCCGAGTACTCCAGGAGCAGCTCCAGAACCAGGTCGCGCGGCGCGGCGGCGAACTCGTCGACGATCTCGGCCAGTCGGGCCGGCATGTCAGCCATGCGTCGAGGCTACCGCCGTCGTGCGGGAGCCCCGGTCACACGGTGGGTGACTGCTCGCTGATCTCGCTGAGCGCGCTGGTGGGGTCGAGCTGCATGGCCAGGTCACCGAGCGAGACGATCCCCACCAGCTTGCGGTCACTGTCACAGACCAGCACCCGCCGGATGCCCCGATCCCGCATGAGCGCCGCCGCCTCACCCGCAGTGCAGTGCTGCTCGATCATGACGACCTCGCGGGTGACGATCGAACCGATGGTGGTGGCCGCGGGGGAGCTGTTCTCCGCCACGGCCCGCACCACGATGTCCCGGTCGGTGAGCATGCCGGCGAGGCTGGCGCCGTCGGTGACCACCACATCACCGATGTCGGCCTCCTTCATCACCCTGGCCGCCTCGTCCAGGGTGGTCTCGGCCGGCAGGTACACGACCTGCTTGGTCATCACGTCACTGACCCGGTAACCGGTCATGAGAGCCTCCGAAGACGTTTCCACCCGATCCGACAGCACTACCCCGTGACGCGGCAGCTACACCAGGCTCGCACGAACCTGGCGTACCTCGTGGACGAGTCGATCCACCAGACCGTCCAGCGGCAACTCGGTGCGCCCGTCGCCGGCCCGCTCGCGCAGCTCGACGTACCCCTCGGCGAGCCGGCGGCCGACCACGACGGCCCGGGGGATGCCGATCAGCTCGGCGTCGGTGAACTTGACCCCGGCCGAGACGTGCGTGCGGTCGTCGACAAGCACCCGCAGGCCGGCGGCGGCGAGACGCCCGCCGAGCTCCAGCGCCGCGTCGAGCTGCGGGCCCTTGCCCGCAACCACCAGGTGTACGTCACACGGCGCGACCGCCGCCGGCCAGACCAGTCCCCGGTCGTCGTGGTGCTGCTCGGCCACGGCCGCCACCGCCCGGGAAACCCCGATGCCGTAGCAGCCCATCGTCGGCCGGACCGGCTTGCCGGCCGGCCCGAGCACGTCGACAGCGAAGGCGTCGGTGAAGCGGCGGCCGAGCTGGAAGATGTGCCCGATCTCGATGCCCCGCCGAATGGTCAGCTCGCCCGCCTCGCACTCCGGGCAGGGGTCGCCGGCGCGGACGTCGGCCGCCTCGATGGTGCCGTCGGGGGTGAAGTCCCGTCCGCACACCACGTCGGTCGCGTGTCGGCCCGACTCGTTCGCTCCGGTCAGCCAGGCAGACCCGGTCACCACCCGAGGGTCGACCAGATAGCGGATGCCCAGTTTGTCGAGCAGTTGCGGGCCGATGTAGCCGCGAACCAGCTCCGGATGCTCGGCCCACTCGTCGAAGACGGTCACCTGTGCCGGGTGCAGCGCGGCACCGACCCGCTTCAGGTCGACCTCCCGGTCACCGGGCAGCCCGACGACCAGGAGTTCGGCCCGGTCGGCACCCGGCTGACGAGCTGACAACACGACGTTCTTCAGGGTGTCGGCGGCGGTCCAGCCGGCCCGACCGCCCAATTGGCGCGCGTTCGCCAACTCCACCAGGCTGGCGATCGTCGGAGTCTCCGGAGTGTCGTGCACCTCGACGGCCGGCTGCGCGCTCGGGTCACCGGCGCTCGGCACCCGGGTGGCCACCGCCTCGGTGTTCGCCGCGAAATCGCAGGAGGTGCAGCCCACGAAGGTGTCCTCGCCGACCGGCGTCGCCGCCAGGAACTCCTCCGACGCGGAGCCGCCCATCGCTCCGGACATCGCCTGCACCACCGTGTAGTCCAGCCCCAACCGGTCGAAGATCCGCCGGTACGCGGCGCGATGCCGCCCGTACGCCTCCCGTAGCCCCGCCTCGTCCAGGTCGAAGGAGTACGCGTCCTTCATCAGGAACTCCCGGCCGCGCAGCAACCCGGCCCGAGGCCGCGCCTCGTCGCGGAACTTCGTCTGCACCTGGAACAGCGTCACCGGGAAGTCCCGGTACGAGGTGAACAGGTCCTTGACCAGCAGCGCCGCCATCTCCTCGTGGGTGGGCGCCAACAGGTGCTCGGCACCGCGCCGGTCGGCGAGGGTGAAGATGTCGTCGCCGTACTCCGTCCACCGGCCACTCGTGCGGTACGGCTCGGCGGGCAGCAGCGCCGGGAAGTGCACCTCCTGGTCGCCGATCGCCACCAGTTCGGCGCGGACGACCTCGGTGATCCGATCAAGCACCAGCTTGCCCAGCGGCAGCCAGGTGTAGCCGCCCGGTGCGGCACGACGGATGTAGCCAGCGCGCAGCAGCAGCCGATGGCTCGGCACCTCCGCGTCGGCCGGATCCTCGCGCAGGGTCCGCAGCAACAGGGTCGACATGCGTAGCAGCATCCGCGCAGCCTACGGCCGGTGCGACAGGATGAGCGATCCATTTCGATCCGAGCGGACCCGATGCCGGCAACCATCGGCGCCGTTGCTGGCGTCTGCAAGGACACCAAGTCCTCGTACCCCGACCTGAAGGATTGGCCCGTGTGGACCCTCTGCTGAGTGAGTTCGACTCGTTCGTCCGTACCCGCACGCCAGCGTTGCTGCGCTCGGCCTACCTGCTCACCGGCGACCAGCACCTGGCCGAGGACCTCGTCCAGTCGGCCCTGGCCCGGACCCACCGCTCCTGGAACAGCCTGCACCACAGCGGCAACGCCGAGGCGTACACCCGCAAGACCATGTACCACCTACAGGTGTCCTGGTGGCGTCGGCGCCGGGTACCCGAGTCGATGCCGGGCGACCTGCCCGAGCCACGCGGAGGCGACTCGGCCCCGGACCACGCCCACCAGACCAGTCTGCGGCTCACCCTGCGGGCGGCACTGGCGAAGCTCTCCCCGAAGCAACGTGCCGTGCTGGTGCTGCGGTTCTTCGAGGACCGCACCGAGGCGGAGGCGGCGGACCTGCTCGGCGTCACGATCGGCACCGTGAAGAGCCAGACGGCCAAGTCACTGGCCAGGCTGCGCACCGTCGCACCCGAACTCGCCGAGCTGTACGTCCTGGAAGGGAGTACCCGATGAACGACCAGCGCCTCCGGCTCGATTTGACCGCCCTGGCCGACGAGGTCACCTCGGTCGACCTGCGGGACCGGACCCTGCGTACGTCCCGCCGGCTCGGCATCCAACGGGCGGTGGCCACGTCGGCAGCCGCGCTGGTGCTGATCGCCGCGGCGGCCGGTACCGCCTTTGCCATCCGACCGGACCAGTCCCCGACCCCGCTGCCCGCCGACACCCCGTCGGTCACCGCGACTCCGACGCCGTCGGCGTCCCCCACCCCGACGCCCTCCACCAGCGCCGGCGACACCCCCGGCGCCCCACCCAGCGGCGGAACGGGCACGAACACCCCGTCCGTGCAGTTCGGCAAGCTCTTCTACGGCCCCGCCAGGAACCCCGTCGGCGAGAACGGGAATCTGCGGTCATGGCGTCCGGGTGAGAGCCCGGTGCGACTCATGGAGCTGCCGCACACAGCAGCGATCCTCAACGTGAACGTGTCGCCGGATGGCCGCCGGGTGGCCTGGTCGGGCGAGGATGCCGAGGACAGCGGCGACCTCTACATCGCCAACGTCGACGGGTCGAACAAACAGAAGATGCGCTCGGAGGTCGACCCGTACTGCGTCACTCCGGCCTGGTCCCCAGACGGGCGGCAGTTGCTGTTCCGCGTGGATTTGCCAGGCGGTGGTCATGGCCGGTTCGGATTATTGGATACGCGCTCCGAGAAGAGGACGGTGCGCTGGTGGCGCACCGAACCTTCGGCCTGCCATGCCGTCTGGTCGGCGGACGGTAAGACCATCGCCATGACCACCGATGTCGGGGTCACGGTCGATGCCGGGGTCGTGCTCTACGGCACGGACGGCACGAAGAAGCGAGCCATCCCCGGCTTCTCCCTCGACGGTTGGCACAGCAACGACATCGCTAGTCTCTCCCCGGACGGCTCCCGGATCGCCCTGCTGCGAATGAAACTCGGTGAGGACGACGGCAACCTCGCGCGTGATCTGCGGGCCAATGTGGTGTTGGACACCCGTACGGGCAAGCAGGTCTCGTTGCCGTTGGGTGGGCGCACCTTGGAACAGGTCTACTTCCAGTCGGACGGCTCGATGGTCGTGCGGGTCAAGGCCGGCAGCGGGTACGCGCTGCTGCTGGTGGACGAGGACGGCAGGAAGATCTCTGAGACCGCTGAGCCGGCGAGTCTGAAGAACGAGCAGATCCTGGCCGTCGTCGACTGACCGATCGGCGCGAGACGGGCGGGTCACCCTCGGGTGGCCCGCCCTTGCACCGCCGGCCAGTCGGTGTTGATCACGGTCGGTGAACTGCGGAAAAGGTTGCCGGTGCGAGCGGATCCGACTGTCAGGTAGTAGCGCGCTGCGGCGGCAACTCGCCAGGGCCAGGGGCTCGTCTTGGGTGGTGCCAGGCACTGTGAGCCTCCACAAAGGATGGAAACGATGAACCTCGGCCCGTTTACCCACACCACCCGTCCCGCCTCGGCCCGTCGTTCCGGTGCGCTCGCCGGTACCGCTGCCCTGCTGCTTCTGGCGTTCGGTGCGGCTGCCTGCGGCACCGCCGACCCGAAGGCCGCGCCCGCTCCGGCCGAATCGGCCACCGCCACCGCCGCCGCCGCTCCCTCGGCCGGCGACACCTCGGCCGCCGGCACCGGCGGCTCCGTGCCGGATGCGGCCCCGGCTGTCGCGCCGGCCCGCCCGGCGGTCGGCTCGACGCAGTGGCCGCAGCTCACCTGGTACACCGCCGAGGAGCACGGCCAGAAGCAGACCGACCCGGCCCGGATCTGGCGGCGTACCCCTGCTGGGACGTGGCAGGTGGTGCGTTCGGGCCGTCCCGAGAACGGCAAAGCCCTCAACGGCCCGCTCGCCGTCTCGCCGGACGGCCGACGGGCGGCCTGGGTGGAAGGGTCCGCCCGCCGGCTGGTGATCAGCGCGTTCGACGGCACGAAGCGGCACGTCATCCCGACCCAGGGCCAGCAGACCTGCGCGCCGAGCTGGCTCGACTCCGGGCGGGTGCTGTACGGCCTGGGGCGGGAGAAGGAGCTGACGCTCATCGCGGTCAACGCCGACGGGACCGGGCAGAAGGTGCTCGCCACCCACTACCCGAAGTGCCCGACGGTGTCCGGCGGATGGATCGCCCAGGTCGGCGCGCAGACCGTGGCCATCGGGGACGAGCGAGGCGTCCGACGTGCGATCAGCCCGCGCCTCCCCGCCGGCCTCGTCATTGGTGGGGTGGCGGCGGTCTCCGGCAACGGCCGGACGCTGGTGATCAGCGCCCACACGACCAGCCCCGGGGGATGTGGGTGCAGCGAGCGGTTCCGCAACTACCGGCTCGACGCGGTCAGCGGGGCCGTCACCGAGCTGACGCCGTTGGACTCGGCGTGGAAGCAGGCGACCGGGCACGGCGAAGCCGTCGACGGGGTCGTCCTGGCCGACGGCGGCCTGGTGGTGCAGATCAACGCGGCGACGCCGGCCGACGGCGCGCCGGCGTACCGGTTGGTCCGGTACGCCGCCAGTGGCCGGGTGCTGGCCACCGCGTCGGTGCCTGCCGGCCAGCCGTGGGGTGCTCTGCTGGGCTGAGCTCCCGGTGCAGCGTCACCGGGTACGAGGGACCGGCCACTCACGGGGGTGGCCGGTTCCGCCCGTCGTCTGTGCAATGACCTCCGACACGTAGTGGATTCGGGGCGGTGCCGGGCGTTCCTGCGGTGACAGACTGGTCGCCGCAGGCAACGAGTGGCGTGAGGGAGGCGCGGGTGCGCTGGCGCAGTTTTGTCGCGGTCGGGGACAGCTTCACCGAGGGTATGGACGACGCGTACCCGGACGGGACCTTCCGGGGCTGGGCGGACCTGGTGGCGACCCGGCTCGCCGCCGACGCGGGGCCCGACTTCCGGTACGCGAACCTGGCCATCCGGGGCCGGCTCTTTCCCAGCGTGGTCGCCGAGCAGGTGCCCTCCGCCGTCGCGATGAAGCCCGACCTGATCAGTTTCGCGGCCGGTGGCAACGATGTGCTGCGGCGCACCTTCGACCCGGACACGCTGGTCGCCCGCTTCGACGAGGTGGTCCGGCAACTGCGCTCGGGTGGCGCGGACGTGCTCCTCTTCCGGTTCGCGGACGTGATGGCCCGACTCCCCGGCCAACGCCTCGTCGCCCCCCGGGTGCAGCTGCTCAACCAGGCGGTCGGTGAGACCGCCGAGCGGCACGGCGCCATCATGGTCGACCTGTACGCCGACGACACGTTCCTCAACCCCATGCTCTGGAGCACCGACCGGCTGCACCTCTCCCCGGCCGGGCATCGCCGGGTCGCCGGGCAGGTGTTGAACGCCCTCGGGGTTGGTTGCGACGAGGAGTGGCTGATGGTTCCGCCGCACCCGTCGCCGTCGCCGTGGCTGGCCGCCCGCGCTTCCGACCTGCGGTGGGCCGGTCAGTACCTCGCCCCCTGGGTGAAGCGGCGGTTGACCGGTCGGTCGTCCGGCGACACTGTGACGGCGAAGCGCCCGCAACTCGGCCCGCTCGTCGACTGAGCATGATCACCCTGCACACGGCGGCCCTGCTGCGCCGCGACCGGGACGGCGAGTCGTTGCCTGACCACGCCGTGCTGGTCAGTGGCGACCGGATCGAGGCCGTCGGCCCGCTGGCCGAGCTGAGTTCGGCGTACGCCAACGCCCGAGTTCGCCGCTGGCCCGGCACGCTGGGGCCGGGTCTGCTGCACGTCGGTCCGCTTCCGCCCGCGCCGACCCCGCGTGAGCGGGTGCACGCGCTGCTGCGTACCGGGGTGACGGCGGTGCTGGCGGAACACCTTGCCGACCCCGCCCTGCGGGCCGCAGCCGAGCGCGGTGACCTGCTGGTGCTGGCCACCGCCGTGGCGCCGACGCTGCGGTCGGCCGGGCGGGCCGACCTCGCGGTGCACGGCGTCGACGGGGCCTGTCTGGTGACAGTCGTCGCTGGTCGGATCGCCCACCGTCGCGCCTGAACAGGTCGGAAGATCTCCACTGTGGAGTCGATCGATCGAATCGGGGTCGCCCGATGTCCGTCGTCCTCGATAGCATCCGCTGCCCCCGCTGATCGGAAGGCGGGGACATCGGGGAAAGGTGGATGAGGGATGACCCTCATACCTGGCACGACGACATCCGCAGGACCGGTCCGGGCACTGCTGGCCATGGGGCTTTCCGTTGCGGTCGCCGCCGGGGCGCTCACGCTCACGGCCACACCGGCCGCAGCGAACGAGGCGCTGAACCAGCCGCCGGGTGTGCCGACCGAGCTGCACACCTCCGGCGAGCCGTGCACGACGGCCGAGCCGTACCAGTTGTGGCAGAACGACGACCTGGCGCTCTCCGCCGTCCTGCACGACCCGGACGTCGACGAGAACGGTGGCACCGACCGGTTGACCGCGACCTTCGCGCTCTGGCCGGTTGACGAGCCGACGGCTCGGATCGAGCGATTCGGGTACAACGCTCGGGAAGGCGATCGGGAGAGCGGCCTCTTCGAACGGGAAACGCTCACCCACGACCGGTTGTACGCGTGGCAGGTCCGGGCGGCGGACAGCCAGGCGACCGGCGAGTGGAGTGGCCTCTGCTATCTCCGGACCGACTTCCAGGGCCCGGAGGTCGCGCCGGTCGTCACCTCCACCGACTTCCCGGTCGAGGGCTGGCACCCGGCGCTGTCGGGTCAGTTCACCTTCGACGCGGCGGCGACACCGGACGCGGTCGGCTTCCGGTATGAGCTGCTCGGCGGCGACGGCGTCCACGCGGTGCCGGCGGACCAGCCCGGCGGCTCGGCCACTGTCACGCTCCGCCCGGATGCGGGGCCCAACACTCTCGTGGTGTGGAGCATGGACGCGGCAGGGAACAGGTCGCCGGAGGCGCGGTACGAATTCCGGGCCAGCGACGTCGCGCCGATCGTCACCGGCAGACTCACCGAGATCGGCGTGCCGACCACGTTCACCGTGCAGCCGCAGATGGCGGGTGTGATCCGCTACCGGTTCCACCTGGACGGCGACCCCGAGCAGACGGTGGAGGCGGCGGCCGACGGCACTGCCACGCTGACCGTCACCGCGACCCGGGGCGGCAACCGGACGCTCTCCGTGACCAGCGTGACCGCCGATGGCGTGACCGCCACCACGGCGAGCACCTTCGCGCTGTCCACCGCCCCGAAGATAACCGCGACTGTCTATCGGCAGGGCGGCACCAGTGGTGGGCCGGGTGTGCCCGGTGTCTTCACCTTCACCCCGCGCCAGCCTGACGTGGTCAGCTACCGCTACAGCTTCAACACGGTGACCAGCACCGTGGCCGCGGCGGCCGACGGCACCGCGTCGGTGACCTGGACGCCGACCAAGGCCGGGCTGACCATGCTCACCGTCTGGAGCATCGACCGGAACGGCACCCAGTCGGGTTCGACGTCCTTCATCTTCTTCGTCGGCAATCTGCCGCCGAGCAACCCGGCGCAGGCCGGCGACCAGTAACCCGCCGATCGGCCGGCCCACCATCCCGTGCGGGTGGTGGGCCGGTCCTGTTACAGCGGTCGCGGCGGGCGATCCGGCGTACCTTGGGGATCATGTCTGTGCCGAACGATCCCGATCCCCGCCTCCAGTCGTACGCGGACCCCCAGCGGCTGGTCACCACCGAGTGGCTGGCCGAGCATCTGGGCGATGAAGGCCTCGTCGTCGTCGAGTCCGACGAGGATGTGCTGCTCTACGAATCCGGTCACATTCCCGGTGCGGTCAAGGTCGACTGGCACCTGGATCTGAACGATCAGGTGACCCGGGACTACCTGGACGCCAAGAGCTTCGCCGAGATGTGTGCCGCGAAGGGCATCGGCCGGGGCGACACTGTCGTCTTCTACGGCGACAACTTCAACTGGTGGGCCGCGTACGCCCTCTGGGTCTTCACGCTCTTCGGTCACGCCGACGTGCGACTGCTCGACGGCGGCCGGCAGAAGTGGATCGCCGAGGGACGCGAGGTGACCCGCGACAAGCCGGCTCGCCCGCGCGCCGACTATCCGGTGCCGCTGCGCGACGACGCGCCGCTGCGGGCCTTCCGTGAGCAGGTCATGGCGCACGTCGCCTCCGGCCGGCCACTTGTCGACGTCCGGTCGCCGGGTGAGTACACCGGCGAGATGCTGCACATGCCGGACTACCCGCAGGAGGGTGCGCTGCGCGGTGGACACATCCCGGGCGCGCTCAGCAAGCCGTGGAAGTCCGCCGCCAACGAGGACGGCACGTTCAAGTCCGCCGACGAGCTGAAGGCCATCTACGCCGACCAGCTCGGGCTGAGCCCGGACGACGACGTGATCGCGTACTGCCGGATCGGCGAGCGGTCCAGCCACACCTGGTTCGTGCTGCGGCACCTGTTGGGCTACCCGCAGGTGCGCAACTACGACGGCTCGTGGACCGAGTGGGGCAACCTGGTCCGGGCGCCAGTCGTCAAGGGCGACCAGCCCGGCGGCCTGACCGTCTGACCAGATCGTCGTGTGATCGACTCGGGTTCCCTGACGTCGGGCTGTCCCCCTCGCCGGGACACCGCGACATCTATGAGCCCGAGTCGATCACGTCGAGACCCGTGTCAGCTGGCGAGTGCGAACACGCCGCGCAGGTCGCCGACGATGCCGGTGATCTCGCCGGTCTCCGGGTGCCAGCGGGCGAGGGCGGCCGGTTCCAGTCGGAGTAGCACCGCGCCCTTGTTGTCCCAGCCCAGCACCTCGCAGCAGCCCTTGCCGCGCTCCCGGCCCAGGTCGAGCAGGTGGAGCACGGCGCCGGTCCGCGCGTCCAGCACTGCCGCCCCCTCGGCGCCGTCGATCTCGCTGCTGGTGATCCAGGCCGCCCGCGCCAGGCGCTCGCCGTGCAGCCAGCCCCGGCCGTAGAACTCGTTGACCTGATAGGGCGAGGGCAGCGCCGAGGTGTTTACCGGCTGTTCGGAGCGGAGTTCGCCCTCCCGGGCGGTCCGGCTGCGTAGTTTCAGGCTGGTCCGTTCGCCGTAGACGTCGATCAACGCGGCCTCACGGCCGGCGGCCGGGTCGGGTGCGATCAACTCCCAGGTCGACACGTCGATCGTGCTGGCCGCCCCGGTGACACGGTCCACCGCGTACGTCCGGTCGTCGCCTCCGACCAGTACCCGGTCGTGGGCCCACACCACCAACTCCAGGTAGCCGTCGAGCGGTATCCGGCGGACCGCCGCCGTGGTGAGGTCGATCATGATCAGCTCTTTGGTCTGCGCGAACGCTGCCGACCGGCCGTCCGGCGACAGCACTCCCGGCTTCAGCGCAGGCGCCTCGTTACCGCCCGCGTCCCGGGTCGGTGCCAGCGTCACCACATCCAGACTGCGCACCACGCCGTCGTTGCCGAGCACCCGCACCGGGCCGTCGGCGTGATACTCCTCGTCAACCGGCTGGAACAGCGCCAGTGCCTGCTGGACCGGTCGCTCGGAGAGCGGCACTGTCGCCGGGTCGCCGAGCTTGGCCAACGGATCGGGCGGGTAGGTCAGCTCGGCGGGCGGTTTCTGCACTGGACCCGCGTGGGAGGGGTCGACGGTCGGGGTGACAGTGGGGCCGACCGGAGGGGCCGGCGCCGGGTCGGTGGGCGGTCGCAGCGCCGCCACCGTGCCGCCACCGACCAGCACCACGGCCAGGGCGACCACTGCGACGGCCCGCCGGGTACGCCGGGTACGCCGCGCCCGATCCCATCCGGCGGTGGCCGGCTGGCTGGGGAGCACGTCCTCGACGCTGACGGTCAGCAGCCGACGCAAGTCCTGCTCGTTCACGGGTTCACCTCCAGGCCGCTGGCCAGATCGGCCGAGCCTCGGCTCGGCCGGGCATCGCGGGCGAGGTCCGGGGCGACCTCGCGGAGTCGGCGCAGCGCCGCATGGCACTGGCTCTTCACGGTGCCGACCGTCACCCCGAGCGCCTCGGCGGTGGCGACCTCGGTCAGGTCCTCGTAGTAGCGCAACACCAGCACGGCCCGCTGGCGCGGTGGCAGCAGGCCCAGCGCGTCGTGCATCGTCAGCCGTAACGCGCCGTCACGGTCGTGGGCCACCTGGTCCGGCGGTGCGGCGCTGAGCCATTCCCGCCGTCGGCGACGCCACCACGACACCGAGTCGCGGTAGAGGATGGCCCGCACGTACGCGGAGGGGTCGCCGTCGCGGACCGAGGACCAGCGCAGCGCCAGCTTGAGCAGCGCGTCCTGGAGGAGGTCTTCGGCCTGATGCCGGTTGCCACAGATCAGGTAGGCCGCGCGGAGTAGCCGGTGCTGGTGGTTCTCCACGAAGGCGAGGTAGCCGTCGCGTCCGTCGTCCCTCGTCGGCGCCATCCGCCCCCCTCCCGGCCGTCGTGCTGTACGCGTCACCTGGCAGACGCACGGGAGGCGGCAAAAGGTTGGGTCAGCTCGGCGGCGTTCCGGTCAGATAGCGCTGAAGCGTCGGCGCGATCCAGGCGACCATCTCGTCCGGCGTGGTGTCCACCATGGGCGGCAGGCGGACGATGTACCGGGTGAAGGCGAGGCCGAGGATCTGACTGGCCACCAGGCCGGCCCGTCGGGCGGTCAGCGTCGGGTCGCTGCCGAACGTGGCAACGGCGGCGGTGAGCTGGTCGGCGAAGATGCCGCGCATGCGTTCGGCAGCGCCGGGGTTGGTGCTGGCGGCCCGCAGCAGTGCCACCAGGGTCTCGTCGCCCTCCCAGCGGGCGAGGAAGTGCCGGACCAGCACCTCACCGAGTCGAGCGGGCGGCACCGAGGTCAGGTCGGGCAGGCGTAGGTCGAACTCGGCCGCCGCCGCGAAGAGCCCTTCCTTGCTGCCGTAGTAGCGCATCACCATCGACGGGTCGATCTGGGCGTCGGCGGCGATGGCCCGGATCGTGGCGCGCTCGTAGCCGTCCGCGGCGAACCGTTCCCGGGCCGCTCGCAGGATCGCCGCCCGGGTGGCGTCGGAGCGGCGGGGCTGGGTCGACTGCGCGGACGGCGTCATGCCAACGACCGTAGGCCAACAAGTGTTGACACGCAATCCAGGTGGCCCTAGCGTTGCCAACACATGTTTGCCAACAGGTGTTGGCAACGGTTTCTGGAGGTGGCCATGCTGCCCACGAGCACCGACGTCCTGGTGGTGGGCGCCGGCCCCACCGGTCTCGCCACCGCGTTGACGCTGGCCCGGCGCGGGGTCGAGGTGACGGTGCTGGACCGGATGGCCGCGCCGCCGACGACCTCCCGCGCCGCTGTCGTGCACGCGTACACCCTGGAGGTGCTGGACCGGATCGACGCCGCGGCGCCGCTGATTGCCCAGGCGGTGCGGACGCCGCGCTTCACGGTGCGCGACCGGGACCGGGTGCTGCTGTCCGTGCCGTTCCACGAGCTGCCATCCCGCTTCCCCTACGCGCTGCTGGTCTCCCAGGCGGTCACCGAGGCCGTGCTCACCGAGAAGTTGGCGGAACTCGGTGTCCAGGTACGACGGCCGTGCAAGCTCACCGGGCTGAGCCAGGCCGGTGACGGCATGCTCGCGCAGGTCGACGACGAGGCGCTGCGGGCCCGGTTCGTGGTTGGTGCGGACGGCCTGCACAGCACGGTCCGGCAGTTGGCCGGCATCGGCTTCACCGGCGACAGCGACGAGGAGTCCTTCGTGCTCGCCGACGTGCGGGTGCGCAGCGTGCTGCCCCGCGACGAGGCGGCGCTCTTCCTCGCCCGCCCCGGGCCGCTGGTCTGGGCACCACTGCCCGGCGGGGTGGTCCGGCTGGTCGCCGCCGTGGCGAGCGCCCCGGCCGAACCGGACGCGGCCTACCTCCAGGCGCTGCTCGACGAGCGCGGCCCGGCGCGACGACCCGACCGGGTGACCGAGGTGCTCTGGGGCTCCCGGTTCCGGGTGCACCACCGGATCGCCGACACCTTCCGGGCCGGGCCGGTGCTGCTGGCCGGCGACGCGGGGCACGTGCACAGCCCGGCCGGTGGGCAGGGCATGAACCTCGGAATCTGCGACGCGGTAGCGCTCGGCACCGCAGTGGCGGACGTGCTCGACGGTGGCCCGGAGACGCTGCTCGACGACTACACCGCCCGGCAGCGGCCGATGGCCGAGGACGTGCTGAGCTTCGCCGCCGGGCTGACCAGGATGGCCGCTGTCTCCCCGGCTCGTCGGCCCGCCCGCGACGTGCTGCTCCGGCTGCTCGGTGCCGTCCCACCGGCCCGCCGACGCATCGCGCTGCGCCTGTCCGGGCTGTCGCACCGGGAGCGGACGCCGGGCTAGCCCGCGCGGCTCGACACAGCGGGCGTGGCCGGTCGCAGCGTCCGCCACGCGGCGACGGTGACCAGCGCGAACGTCGCCGCCGCCGCGCCCGCCACCGGCGTTGTGCCGTACGCCGCGGCGGCCAATCCGGCGAGCGCCGCCCCGAGCGGTGCGGTAAGCAGACCGACCATCCGCTGGGCCGCACCGACCCGGCCCAGCAATTCGCTCGGCACCTGCCGCTGCCCGAACGACGCCCACAGGCTGTTCCACACCACGGTGCCGCCGGCGAAGACGGCCAGCGCGATCCCGCCCGACACCGGATGCCGAGCCAGCGCGAACCCGGTCAGCGCGACGGTCTCCACGGCCAGCACCGCACGCAGCGCCGGCACCGTGCCGAGCCGGGCGGCGAGCCGCCCCGCCCCGAGCGCCCCCGCCACACCCCCGACGATGGCGGCGGCGGCGAACAGCCCGTACCCGGCCGGCGGCACCCGGAGCACGTCCAACGCGTAGAGCACCAGCACCGCCATGATCCCGCTGATCGCCAGGTTGCTCGCGGCGGTGAGCAGCGTGACCCGCCACAGGGTCCGGTGCGCCAGCAGCCAACGCAGCCCGTCGACGATCTCGCTCCACACCGAGCCGCGCCGTCGCGCCGTCGCTGTGGTGATGGCGGGACGCGGGCTGAGGGCCAGCACGAGCACTGCGGCCGCCGCGAAGGTGATGGCGTCGAGCGCGAACGGAAGGGCCGGGGCGGCGGCGAACAGGACACCGGCGGCGGGCGCCCCGAGGAAGCCACCGGCCACCGCCGACCCCGCCTGGAGCCGGCCGTTCGCCCGGGGCAGCGCGTCCGGCGGCACCAGCGCGGGGAGCAGCGCGAACGAGGCGGAGTCGAAGAGAGTGCCCAACGTGGCGAGCAGGAACGCCGCCACCAGCAGCACCAGCACGCTGACCCGGTTGAGCGCGACCACCACCGCCAGCGCGGCAACCACGCCCGCGCGTACCCCGTCGACCAGCGCCATCGTCCGACGGCGGTCCCAGCGGTCCGCGTACACGCCGCCGAGCAGGCCGAAGAGCAGCGGCGGCAACTGCCCGGCCACTGTGACCGCCGCGATGATCCGCGGATCGCGGGTCACCGTCGCGGCCAGCAGGGCCAGTGCCGGGGTACGCAGCGCGTCCCCGAACCGGGACGAGACGGCCGCGGACCACAGGAGCCGGAAGTCCCGGCCCAGAGCGGAGGAAGTCATGCCGGCGACCGTGCCGGTTCGACCGGGTCGAGGGTCAAGCCGCCGGGGCTAAAGGGGACCGCGCCTGTCGGTGATCATCGGTACGGTGAGCGCCGGCATCGGGACCGGGGAGACAACAGGCGTGGATCACACTTTCCAGGTCGACCTACGTGGCGTGGTTGACCTGCTCAGTCATCACCTCTACGGCAGCCCGCGGGTCTACGTCCGCGAGCTGCTCCAGAACGCGGTGGACGCGATCACCGCCCGACGCAGGACCGAGCCGGACGCGCCGGCGCTGGTACGCATCGAACCCCCGGACAGCACCGGCGACGGCACGCTACGGGTGCACGACACCGGCATCGGCCTGACCGAGGCGCAGGTGCACGAGCTGTTGGCCACCATCGGCCGCAGCTCGAAGCGCGACGAGCTTGGTTTCTCCCGGCACGAGTTCCTCGGTCAGTTCGGAATCGGTCTGCTCTCCTGCTTCCTGGTGGCCGACGAGATCCAGGTGCTCACCCGGCACGGCGACAACCCCACTGTTCGCTGGACCGGGTACGCCGACGGCCGCTACGCGGTCACCGTGGCCCCGCCGGAGGCCGCCCGCACCGAGCCGGGCACCACTGTCACGCTGGTGCCCCGCCGCGACGCCGACCAGTGGTTCACCACGGCTACCGTCACCGACCTGGCCCGGCTCTTCGGCGCGCTGCTGCCGGTCACCGTCCGCGTCGGCGACGTCGTCACCACCACCGGGGAGCCGCCCTGGCCGACCACGCCGGGTGCGCCACTGGACCGCGCGGCGCTGATCCGGTACGCCCGGGAGACGCTCGGCGTGGACCCGTTCGACGTCCTGCCGCTGGCCGTGCCGGAGGCCGGGCTGACCGGTGTCGCCGTCATCCTGCCGACGCCGGTGAACCCGGCGGCCCGGGCCGGGCACCGCGTCTACCTCAAGCGGATGCTGCTCACCGAGAACGCCGACGGGCTGCTGCCGGAGTGGGCGTTCTTCGCGCACTGTGTGGTGGACGCGACCGAGCTGCGCCCGACCGCCAGCCGGGAGGCCCTCTACGAGGACACCCTGCTGACGGCGACCCGGGAGGCGCTCGGCGACCAGGTGCGCGGCTGGCTGGTCCGGTTGGCCCGGCACGACCCGCACCGGCTGGCCGAGTTCCTCCAGGTGCACCACCTCGGGGTGAAGGCCCTGGCGCTGCACGACGACGAGATGCTCCGGCTGGTCGACAAGTGGTGGCCGATGGACACCAACGTCGGCACGCTCACCCTCGCCGAGTTCCGCGAACGCCACGGCGTGGTCCGCTACGCGGCCAGCCTCGACGAGTTCCGCCAGCTCGCCGCGGTGGCCGCCGCGCAGGACCTGGCGGTGGTCAACGCCGGCTACACGTACGACACCGAACTGATCGAGCGGCTGCCGGTGGTGGACCGCTCGGTGCTCATCGAGCGGCTGGAGCCGAGCGACCTCACCACCCGGTTCGACGCGCTCGACCCGCCTGTGGAGATGGCGCTGCGGCCGTTCCTCGCGGCGGCGCAGCGGGCCGTCGAGCGGTCCGGCTGCGAGGTGGTCATCCGGGCGTACGACCCGGTCTCGCTGCCCGCGCTCTACCTGGTCAGCCGGTCGGCGGCGTTCAACGACCAGCTCGCCGCCAGCCGGGACCGGGCCGACGAGCTGTGGGGTGGAGTGCTCGACGCGCTCGCCGCCACCGCCCCGCCGGACCGCCCGCAGTTGGTGCTCAACCACCGCAACCCGCTGGTCCGGCGGGTGACCATGCTGAGCGACCCGGAGCTGGTCGGTCTGGCCATCGAGGCGCTGTACGGGCAGGCGCTGCTGCTCGGCCACCATCCGATCCGCGCCGCCGACGCGGCGTTGCTGAACGATTCCTTCCTCGGCCTGCTCGGCCGGGCTGTCCCGGGACGGGAGTGAGCATGAGCGACGAGGATCTGTGGCGGGTGCTGCGCGGCATCTCCGACATGCCGTACGGGGCGGGGCAGATCGCCGCCCTGGAGCAGCTGCTACGCCGGGTGGACGCCGCCGATGACCGGCACCTTGCCTTCGTTACGCGGATGCAGGCCACCACCGGCTACATCTACGGCGGTGAGCCGGCCAAGTCCTTCGTGACCTTCTCCTGGTGTCTGTCCGAGTTCGACGGTGACCCGCAGCCGTACCACCAGCGTCACCTGCACAACTTGCTCTGGCACTTCAAGTACATGATCAACGGCCTGTTGAACTTCCCGGAGGTGCCGCTCGACCGCACGTACGCCGTGCTGGACGACATGGAACGCCGCTACCGCGCCGGTGGGCACAGCCTGCAGGCCGTGCACAAGCACCGGTTCCGGGTCGCCGACCACGTGGGCGACGTCGAGGCCGCTGCGCACTGGTACCGGCTCTGGCAGACCACCCCGCGCGACGGCCTGTCCGACTGCGCCGGTTGCGACCCCACGAGCCAGGTGGGCTACCTCGCCGACACCGGGCGGGACGTGGAGGCGGTGGAGCTGGCCGAGCCGGTGCTCGCCGGCCGGCTCAACTGCAACGAGCAGCCGCAGTCGATCCTCACCGCACTGCTCCTGCCGTACCTGCGGACCGGGCGGGCCGAGGAGGCGCGGGACGCGCACCGGGAGGCGTACCGGCGGCTGCGCGGCAACCTCGCCAACCTGTGGGACGTCGCGGACCACATCGAGTTTTGCACGCTGACCGGCAACGAGGCGCGGGCGATCGAGCTGGTCGAGCGGCACCTGGACTGGCTGGACCGGCCACCGTCGCCGGCCGCCGCCATGCACTTCGCGGCGGCGGCCGCCGCCGCGCTGCGTCAGGCCGGCCCGTCGACGGTGTACCGCCGGGCCGCCGACGGCCGGTCGGCCGCCGAGGTGTCGGCGGCGTCGTTGGCGGACGAGCTGGCCGAGACCGCGACCGGTCTGGCCGCCCGCTTCGACGCTCGTAACGGCACGAGCCACCAGTCGGAGTGGGTCGCTCGTCGGCTGGCCGTGCAGGCGAGCGGGGAGCATGTGCCGCTGTCCGCGAGCGTCCGCCGCCGCCCGACCCGCCGGACCCGTCCGGTCGGGGAGGAGCCCAACGCACCAGCGTCGTCCAGCGAGCTAGCCGAGCGGGTGCGAAGCGGTAAGGATGAACGATCCGCCGTGACCGTGCCCGTGACCGTGACCGTGACCGTGACCGTGACCGTGCCCGCCGACGCCGGCCCGGACGATCTGCTGAACCTCGCGGAGCAGAGCTGGGGCCAGCACGACCTGTCCACCTTCCGCGCGGCGCTGGTCGCCTTCGACGACCGGTTCGGCTCCGCCGAGCTGCCCGCCCGCACGTCCGCGCACCGGCTGGCGCTGCGCGCGTCGGAGCGTGGCGACGAGGACGACATCGAGGGTGCGATCACCCTGAATCGGGCGGCGTTGGAGCTGTACCGGAAGGCGGACGAGGAGGTGGCCGCCCAGACGGTCGCCGGGCGGCTCGGCGTGCTGTTGACCCGGTCCGACGAGGACACCGAGGAAGGCCTGCTGCTGGTCCGGGAGGCGGCCGAGGTCCTGGACCGGCTCGGCGACGCCCAGCAGCGGGCGGCCGGACACGACCGGGTGGCGTTGGCGCTGCTGCACCGCGAGCGTTGGGCGGAAGCGCTCGCCGCCCTCGACCGGGTACCGGCCGACGCGGGCGGCGATCGGCACCTGGCGGCCCGGATCGCACTGCACCGGGGGCACCTGCTGGAGCAGTTGGACCGCGTCGACGAGGCCCGCGCGGCAGTCGACGAGGCACGCCGGATCGGCCGGGAGCTGGGTGTCGGCGAGGTGGTCACAGGCGCCGGCCTGGCGTACGCGCGGCTTGTCGACGATCCGGCGGACGCCGTGGCCGCCTGCGACGAGGCGTTGGAGGCGGCCACGGCGGACGCGGAACTGCCGGTCCGGGTCACCCGCGCCCGAGCGTTGCTGGCGGCCGGCCGGGCCCCGGACGCGGTGGACGACTTCGTCGAGGCGGTGACGCTGTGCGTGGAGCGGGGCGCCGAGGGGGACGCGTTCCTGCGGTGGGAGCTGGCGAACGCGTACCGGATGGTGGGTCGGCTCGCCGAGGCGGCCGAGGTCGCCGAGGAGGCAGTGCTCGGTCTGGATCGGCTGGGCGCCCAGGCGGAGGCCGACCGCTGCCGGCACCTCCTGGCCGGCGTCTACGCCGGGCTTGGTGAGATCGACCCCGCGTTGGCCCTGTTGGAGCAGTTGGCCAGCAATCTGGACGGCCCGGACAACCTTCCGCACCGGGCGCAGGTGCTGGAGGAGGCCGGCGGGATCCTCTACGACGCCGACCGGGACGCCGCGGCGGGCGAGCGGTTCGCCGCCGCGGCTGAGGCGTACCGGCTCGGTGACCTGCCGCTGGACGAGCTGCGCGCTCGCCGGCGGGAGACGTACGCCTGGTTCTGGGCCGACGACCGGGACGCGGCGTTGCACGCCGTCGAGGTGGTGGACGGGTTGGCGGCGAAGCTGGCCGGGCAGGCCGAACCGCCGGTGCTGTACGAGCTGGCGATGGCGGCCGAGGCCGGAGCACGTGTGCTCACCGGGCAGGACCGGTTGGACGAGGCCCTGGCCCGGCTCAGCGGGGTGCCGGACCGGTTGCGCTCGATCGAGGCGTTCGGCGAGGCCGCCCAGGTGGAAGCCCTGATCGGTGAGCTGCTGCTGCGCCTGGACCGGCCGGCCGAGGCGGAGCCCCTGCTGCGCCGCGTGCTCGGTGGGTTGCCGGCCGCCTCGCGGCAGGTTCGCCAGACGGCCTGGCTGCTGGCTCGGGCGCTGGATCTGCTCGATCGACCCGCGGAAGCGGCCGCGCTGCGCGCGGAGCACGACCTGGACGAGGACGACTGATCTCGCCGGCCGCCCCTGGCCAGGTCAGGGGCGGCCCGGCCCGGGGCGGACGGAACTGACCGGCAACCATCGCGGGCTCTTCGCGGTCTAGGCTTGCCCGGTGACGGTGGAGCAGCAGGCAC
This sequence comes from Micromonospora sp. NPDC048842, assembly GCF_040649935.1. NCBI lineage: Bacteria > Bacillati > Actinomycetota > Actinomycetes > Micromonosporales > Micromonosporaceae > Micromonospora > Micromonospora sp. NPDC048842. The sequence goes on from NZ_JBEZGK010000002.1 coordinate 238,275, forward strand.
GGGGTGCGGCGGGTGCGGGCCGGCGCAGGTCCCGCAAGGACGAGATCCTGGAGATCGCGGTAGGTCTGTTCGCGGCGCGTGGCTATCACGGCGTGTCGATGGACGACATCGGCGCGGCCGCCGGGGTCACCGGTCCGGCGCTCTACCACCACTTCGCGGGCAAGGAAGCCATGCTGGCCGCCGCGCTGATTCCGGTCAGTGAGGGGTTGCTGGCCGGTGGGCGGGAACGTGCCGTCGGGCGCTCGGACGACCCGCGCGGCGTGCTGGAGTCGCTGATCGACTTCCACGTCGAGTTCGCGCTGGCCAATCCGGCGGTGATCGCGTTGCACCTGCACGAGCTGGACCGCCTGCCCGAGGAGCCACGACGCCGAATTCGTCGTCTGCAACGGCTCTACGTCGAGGAGTGGGTGACCGTGCTCACCGCGCTGCACCCGGGGATGCCCGACGGTGAGGCGCGGGTTCTCGCGCACGCCGCGTTCGGCCTGATGAACTCGACGCCGTTCCTCGGTGGTGAGGTGGACAGGCGACGCCGCGCCGAGCTGCTGCGCGGCGCGACCCTGGCCGCGCTGCTCGCCTGAGCCGACTCGTCAGAACCGTGCCGGTCATGATTCCCTGACATCGTCCCACCATCCGGACGCCGGGAGGAAACATGATCGAGTCACTGCTGGTCGCCAATCGGGGCGAGATCGCCCGCCGGATCATCCGGACCGCCAAGCGGCTCGGCATCCGCGTGATCGCTGTGCACTCGGAGGCCGACGCCGACCTGCCGTTCGTCGCGGAGGCGGACGAGGCGGTCCTCATCGGCCCACCGAACCCGGCGCTGAGCTACCGCAACACCGAGGCGATCCTCGCCGCCGCGAAGTCGACTGGCGCCCAGGCCATCCACCCCGGGTACGGCTTCCTGTCGGAGAACGCCGAGTTCGCCCGTACCGTCGAGGCGAGCGGCCTGATCTGGGTCGGACCCGACGCGGACGCGATCACCGCGATGGGCGACAAGATCAACGCCCGGAACCTGATGGCGGCGGCCGGTGTTCCGGTCGCGCCCGGCACCACCGACCCGGCCGCCGACCTGGACGCCGCGGTCACGGCTGCGGCCGAGATCGGCTACCCGGTGATGGTCAAGGCCGCGGCCGGCGGCGGCGGCATGGGCATGGGCGTGGCGGTTGACGAGGCCGCGCTACGCACCGAGTACGACAAGGTGCGCGCGTTCGCCGAGCGGATGTTCGGCGACGGTTCGGTGTTGATCGAGCGGTACTTCCCCCGGGTACGGCACGTCGAGGTGCAGATCCTCGGCCTGGCGGATGGCCGGGTGGTGGCGCTCGGCGAGCGGGAGTGCTCGGTGCAGCGGCGCAACCAGAAGCTGGTCGAGGAGTCCCCGTCGCCGGCTGTCTCGCCGGAGCTGCGGTCCCGGCTCCTGGCGGCGGCGGTGCGGGCCGGCGAGGCGGTCGGTTACCGCAACGCGGGCACTGTGGAGTGCCTGCTGGTTCCGCGTGAGCGGGACGCTGCTGACGCTGCCCCCGGCTCCGAAGACTTCTTCTTCCTGGAGATGAACACGCGGTTGCAGGTGGAGCACCCGGTGACCGAGTACGTCTACGGCATCGACCTGGTCGAGGAGCAGTTGCGGGTGGCCTCCGGGTTGGCGCCGACGTTCGACCCGGACGCGTTGACCCCGAGTGGGCACGCCATCGAGATGCGGATAAACGCGGAGGACCCGAAGCGCTTCCTGCCCGGCCCGGGTGTGATCAGGACGTGGGTGGAACCGACGGGCGAGGGTGTCCGGGTGGACTCCGGTTACACCGAGGGCAACACTGTCACCCCGTTCTACGACAGCCTGCTGGCCAAGCTGATCGTCAGTGGCGCGACCCGCGACGAGGCGCTCGATCGTGCGAAGGCAGCCGTCGCGGCGTTCCAGATCGAGGGCCCGAAGAACAACGTCCCCTTCTTCGCCGAGCTGCTCACCAACGACGAGTTCCTCTCCGGCGCCTACGACACAGGCATCGTCCCCCGCATGCGCTGACCGCCCCTGACCCCCCTGACCCCCCCTGACCCCCCCTGCCCCCCTGACCGCCCCGGTGATCAAGAGGTTTGCGTCAGGATTCGCGCCGCGGATGACGCGAACCTCTTGATCAACAGCGGGGTGGCATGCTGGGAGGACCCCCTAAGCGCTGCTTTCGTCACAGTGAGGTGACCCCTAATGGCGGACCTGCCAGATTCCGTCTCCATTCGTGAGGTTGGGCCGCGGGACGGGTTGCAGAACGAGGACCCGATCCCGACCGACGCCAAGGTTCGGCTGCTCGACGCCCTCTCCGGCACCGGCGTACGCCGAATCGAGGCGGTGTCGTTCGTGCACCCCAAGGCGATCCCGCAGATGGCCGACGCCGACGAGGTGTGGCAGCGGGCGGTGAGGGCCGACGGGGTGCGGTACTCCGCGCTGGTGCCTAACACCCGGGGCGCCCAGCGGGCCCTCGCCGCCGGATTCACCGAGATCGAGGTGGTGGTCTCGGTCAGCGACACCCACAACCGGCGCAACGTCAACCGGTCCACCGACGAGTCGCTGGACGACATCGCCGAGCTGATCGACCTGCTGCACGGCGCGTCGGCGCGGGTCGAGGTGATCGTGGCGACCAGCTTCGGCTGCCCGTACGAGGGGGACATCGACCCGCGGCGGGTGGCCGGGATCGTGGACCGGGTGGTCCGCGACGGCGCGGACCGGGTCGCATTCGGCGACACCACCGGCATGGGCACCCCACGCCGGGTCCGCGAGCTGCTGACCGCGGTACGCGACCGCAACGCGCACGTACCGGTCCTGCTGCACTTCCACAACACCCGGGGTACGGCGCTGGCCAACCTACTGACCGCGCTCGAGCTGGGGGTGACCGAGTTCGACGCCAGCGTCGGTGGGCTCGGTGGCTGCCCGTACGCGCCGGGGGCGAGCGGCAACCTGGCCACCGAGGAGGCCGTGCACATGCTGCACGACATGGGCATCGACACCGGCATCGACCTGCCGGCGCTCATCGAGGTGGCGGAGTTGGCCGAGGAGTTGCTCGGCAAGAAGCTGCCGTCCGGTGTGCTGCGGGCCGGTCCGCGTACCCGGCTGACGCCGCTGCCGAGCTGAGGACGCGACGAAGGGGCCGGCGCACGCGCCGGCCCCTTCCACGTGCCAGGTCGGTCAGCTCACCGAGGCGAGCGCGCCCGGCCAACTGTCGCGGAAGATGTCCGCGCTGCGGTCGGTGGCGCTGAACGTGCCGGCGAAGAGGTTGCTCACCCGGTTCGCCTCGGCGGTGCTGGGGTAGGCGTTGGTGCAGCTGGTGCCGGCGCTGCCGCCGGACATCAGCAGGGCGCAGTTTCCGTTGTAGTTGTCCGGCAGGCCGAGGATGTGCCCGATCTCGTGGGTCATGATCCGCAGCACGCTGTACTGGGCGGCCTGCTGGGTGTCGATGTAGACCCGGCCGTTGCCGAGGCTGGTCCGCTGGGCGTACGAGCCGCCGCCGGTGATCCGGTAGATGCGCAGGTTCGAGCCGCAGTTGGCGGAGAGCGTCAGGTTGACTGTGGCGTTGTTCCAGATCGAGGCCGCCTGGTTGGCGACGCTGGCGTAGTTGCCCGCCTGGCTGGTGTTGTAGCAGATGGTCATGGCGGCGGACGCGGGCGACGGGTTGGCGACCGTGATGCCGAGGGTGGCGAGTGTCGTCGCGAGCAACGCGACGGCGAGCCGGTTGAGTCGTGAGGTCATCGCTGACTCCGATCTGGGAGGAGGGGTGCCAGGAGCCTAGCGATATGTATTCACGTTTTTCAATGTCTTGCTCTCGGCTTCGCTGTCTGGTTCGCTCGTAGGTCGCCGACAACCACGCCGATGCGCTAGCCTAACGATCGTTCAGGTCAGTATGGCGGAGGAGTCGGCGTGACGCTCGACGGTGAGGCACTGGAGCAGCTGCGCAAGCGGGCCCGGTCCGGCGGCGCGGACAAGTACCACGCGGCCAACGCGGCCAAGGGCAAGCTTTTCGCCCGTGAACGGGTCGCACTCCTGGTCGACGAGGGCTCGTTCGTCGAGGACGGCCTCTACGCCAACACGATGGCAGAGGGGCTGCCCGCCGACGGCGTGGTGACCGGCACCGCCACCATCGACGGCCGACAGGTCTGCCTGATGGCCAACGACTCCACAGTCAAGGCCGGCAGCTGGGGTGCCCGCACCGTCGAGAAGATCATCAGGATCATCGAGCGGGCGTACGGCGCCGGCGTGCCGATGGTCTACCTGGTCGACTCGGCCGGTGCCCGGATCACCGACCAGGTCGACCTCTTCCCCGGTCGGCGTGGCGCCGGCAAGATCTTCTGGAACCAGGTCCGCGCCTCGGGCTCGATCCCGCAGGTCTGCGCGCTGTTCGGTCCGAGCGCTGCCGGTGGTGCGTACATCCCGGCGTTCTGCGACGTCGTGGCGCTGGTCGACGGCAACGCCAGCATGTACCTCGGCTCCGACCGGATGGTCGAGATGGTCACCGGCGAGAAGACCACCCTGGAGGCGATGGGCGGGGCGAAGGTGCACACCGCCGAATCCGGCGTGGGGCACTTCCTCTGCAAGACCGAGGCCGACGCGCTCGACGTCGTGAGGACCTACCTGTCGTACCTGCCGGCGAACTGGACGCAGGCGCCGCCGACCGCACCGGCGGTCGCCGCGCCCGCGAAGGCCGACCTGGCGGCCTTGGTGCCGGCCAGTGAGCGGCAGGCGTTCGACATGCGGCGGTACGTAAAGGGCCTGCTCGACGAGGGTTCGTTCTTCGAGATCCAGGCGCTCTGGGCCAAGGAACTCACCATCGGCTTCGGCCGTCTCGACGGTCAGGTCGTCGGGGTGGTCGGCAACAACTCGATGTTCAAGGGCGGCGTGCTCTTCGTCGACTCGGCCGACAAGGCCACCCGGTTCGTGCAGCTCTGCGACGCGTTCAACGTGCCGCTGCTGTTCCTCAGCGACGTACCCGGCTTCATGGTCGGTAGCGCCGTGGAGAAGCAGGGCATCATCCGGCACGGCGCCAAGATGATCACCGCGATCTCCGAGGCGACAGTTCCGAAGATCTGCGTGGTGGTCCGCAAGGCGTACGGCGCCGGCCTCTACGCGATGGCCGGCCCCGGGTTCGAGCCGGACGCCACCATCGCGCTGCCGACCGCGAAGATCGCCGTGATGGGCGCAGAGGCTGCCGTGAACGCTGTCTATGCCAACAAGATCGCCGCCATTGCGGACGAGGACGAGCGGGCGGCCTTCGTCGCCGCCAAGCGGGCCGAGTACGAGCAGGACATCGACGTCGTCCGGCTGGCCAGCGAGCTGGTGGTGGACGCCATCGTCGAGCCGCACGACCTGCGCACCGAGCTGGTTCGCCGATTCGCGGCGGCGCGTACCAAGGATCGGCACTTCTCCCGCCGTCGGCACGGCGTCACACCGGTCTGATCACCGACTCAGGCCCGCACAGCGACCCGCGTCGGCGTCACGAGCGCCGAGGCGGACCGTCCTTACAGGAGGATGAGATGGACTTCCGGCTCACCGACGAACAAGCGGCGCTGCGCGAGAGCGTGCGGGAATTCGCCCGCGAGGTGATCGCCCCGGTCATCGCCGAGCACTACGAGCAGCACACCTTCCCCTACGAGGTGATCCGGCAGATGGGCAAGATGGGCCTGTTCGGTCTGCCCTTCGCCGAGGAGCACGGCGGCATGGGCGGCGACTACTTCGCGCTGTGCCTGGCCCTGGAGGAGTTGGCCCGGGTCGACTCCAGCGTCGCCATCACGTTGGAGGCGGCGGTCTCGCTGGGCGCGATGCCGATCTACCGCTTCGGCACCGAGGAGCAGAAGGCGACCTGGCTGCCCCGGCTGCTCAGCGGAGAGGCGCTGGCCGGCTTCGGTCTCACCGAACCGGGCACCGGCTCGGACGCCGCCGGCACGCAGACCCGGGCGGTGCTGGACGGCGACGAGTGGGTGATCAACGGGTCGAAGGCGTTCATCACCAACTCGGGGACCGACATCACGGCCATGGTCACTGTCACCGCGGTGACCGGCACGAACCCGGACGGCTCCAAGGAGCTGTCGACGATCATCGTGCCGACCGGCACGCCCGGGTTCGCCGTCGCGCCCGGCTACTCCAAGGTGGGCTGGACCGCCTCGGACACCCACGAGCTGACGTTCGACGACTGCCGGGTGCCGGCCGCCAACCTGCTCGGCGAGCGGGGCCGGGGTTTCGCCCAGTTTCTGCGGATCCTCGACGAGGGCCGGATCGCCATCGCCGCGCTCGCCGTCGGCCTCGCGCAGGGCTGTGTCGACGAGTCGATCAAGTACGCGAAGGAACGGCACGCCTTCGGCAAGCCGATCGGCGCCAACCAGGCCATCCAGTTCAAGATCGCCGACATGGAGCTGAAGGCACACACCGCTCGCCTGGCGTACTACGACGCCGCCGCGCGGATGTTGGCCGGCGAGCCGTTCAAGCGGCAGGCCGCCATCGCCAAACTGCACGCCAGCACTATCGCCGTGGACAACGCCCGGGAGGCCACCCAGATCCACGGCGGGTACGGCTTCATGAACGAGTACCCGGTGGCCCGGTTCTGGCGGGACTCCAAGATCCTGGAGATCGGCGAGGGCACCAGTGAAGTGCAGCGCATGATCATCGCTCGGGATCTGGGCCTCTGAGTGGCCCCGCCGAACTGATCGGCCGGTCGTCCCGAACGGACTGTCCGTACGGCTGTCGGGTTTCGGCGAGTGGGCGTCAGTAGCCCGACGTTCGACTGCCGACGGTCGGAGTCCATCCGTACTCTTCGTGCCCATGACTCCGGATCATGAGTGGTCGCGGAGCCCGGCTGGACGTACCACTCTGCCGGAGCTGCTCCGCGGGCATCGACGCGCCGCCGGCCTCACCCAGGCCGAGCTGGCGTCCCGGGCCAGGGTGGGTGTCCGTACGGTGCGTGACCTGGAGCGTGGCCGTTCGATTCGGCCACAACGCACCACTGTCGAGCTGCTCGCCGGGGCGCTGGCGCTGACCGGCACCAGCCGGGCGGCGTTCCTGGCCGCGGCCCGCGGCGCCGGTGTCGAACCGGCCTCGCCGGACGCCACCTCGACGACGTTCGCGGTCGGCGGCAACGCCACGTCGGCCGCCGCACCCGCCGACCCGTCGGTAGCGCTCCCGCCCCCGGTCGCGTTGATCGGCCGGGAGCGCGACCTCACCGAGCTGGCCGGAATGCTGACCGCGGAGCGAGGCCCCCGGTTGGTGAGCCTCGTCGGGTTGGCCGGCGTCGGCAAGACCGCCCTGGCGACGTCGGTGGCGCACCTGGTGGCCGCCGCCCACCCGGCCGGTGTGGCAGGGGTGCTGGTGGGCGAGGGTGCGGACGGTCCGGACGTGCTCGCCGCCTCGATGTCGGTGCTCGGCGTGGCGCGCCTGCCCGAACTCGTGGCGTTGCTCGCCGGGCGGCCGACGCTGCTGGTGATGGACGCGGTGGAGCGCGCCCCGGGCCCGGTGGCCGCGACTCTGCACCGGTTGCTCGGCGCACTGCCCTCGCTGCGGGTGCTGGTCACCGGGCGGCACCCGGTCGGGTTGCCCGGTGAGCGGGTCTGGCCGGTCGCGCCGCTCGACGTGCCACCACCGGAGGCCGAGCACTCCGGACTCGAATCGTGGCCGGCGGTCGCGTTGTTCACCGCCCGGCTCGCTCAGGTCCGCCGGGAGCCACCCACCCCCGCCGAGTTGCCGGCGCTCGCCGCGTTGGTGCGCCGGTTGGGCGGGCTGCCGTTGGCCATCGAGCTGATGGCCGCCCGGGGCCGTCTGCTCGACCTCACCGAACTGCTCGACCGGTACGGCGACCGGGTGCTCGACCTGGCCACTCCCGCCGACGCGTCCGCCCACCCGGTCTGGGACGCACCGGAGGCGCTCGGCAGCCGGACGAGCGGCCCCGACACCCGTGCGGCGGTCTCGGTCGCCGTCACCCTGCGGGACGCCGTGGCGTTCAGCTACCGCCTGTTGGCGTCGGACGAGCAGGCGGCGCTGCGGCAGTTGGCCGTCTTCGGTAACCGCTGGTCGGTCGAGTTGGCCGAGGAGATGCTCGCCGACGAGGCCGACCGGGACGGCACTGTGGCGATCGACCCGGTTCCACTGTTGGACCGCTTCGTCGAGTTGGGGCTGCTGAGCGTACGCGGATCCGGGTCGTTCCGGTTCCGGCTGCTCGACGCGGTCCGTGACTACGCCGTCGAGCAGGCGGCCGGTGCAGGCGAGCTGACCTGTATCCGGCGTCGACACGCCGAGGTCATCGCGCGCCTGGTGGCCCGTACCGCCAGTGACCTGACCGGCCCACGGTTACCCGACGCGGTGCACCGGCTGGACGAGATGAGCAGTGACATCAGCTCGTCGTTGGCCCACGCGACCACCGACGACCCGTTGACAGCGCTGCGCCTGGCGGCCTGCCTGACCCGCTGGTGGCGGTTCCGCGGACGCGACGTCGTCGGTCGGCAGTGGTTGCGGCGGCTGTTGGCGGACCCGCGAACCGCCGACGCTGATCCTCTTCTGCGTGGCTGGGCCGCCCTCGGGGTCGCCAGGCTGGCGGCGGAGCACGGCGCGGGTGCCGAGGAGTTGTCGACGGCCCGTGCGGCGTTGAACACCTTTCAACAGGCCGGCGACGTCACCGGGGAGTTGGAGGCGCGGAACGTGCTTGGCACCCTGCTGATCTCCGTGGGGCGGCAGGACGAGGCTCGCGAGCAGGCCGAGGCGCTACTGCGGTTGGCTGCCCGCAACGGGCGGACCCGGGACCTGGCGGTGGCCCAGAACAGCCTCGCCTGGCACGAGATCCGCGCAGGTGATCTGGCTGCGGCCCGTCGCCGGCTCGCCGCTGTGGACCGACTCGCCGCCGAGAGTGGGGAGCAGCGACTGCGGGTGCTGGGCTGGGCCAATCGAGCCGAGGTCGCCCGACTGGAGGGCTGGTACGCGGACGCCATCGACCGTGGTCGGCGGGCGATCGTGGCCCTGTCCGAGCTGGGTGATCCCGGGCGTCGCCGTCGGGTGCTCGGGACCGTCGGGCTCGCACTCGCCCAGGACGGGCGGGCCGCGGAGGCCACCGAGGTGCTGACCGAGTTGCGTGCCGGGGGTGTGGAGGCGCTGCCGGCGCGGCCGACCGTGCCGCGACCGCGACCGCGCTCGGACGACGCGGCGCTGGCCTGGGGTGGGCCGGAGGCCGGGCTCTGTGCGCTGATCGAGGGGAACCTGGCGCTGCACCGGGGCGACCGGGAGTTGGCTGCCGAGTGGTTCGCGGCCGCGGCCGACCATGCGGGGCAGGATCGCCGCGACGCGGTGGAGGCGCTGGTTGGGCTGGCTGCGAGCACTGCGGACCCGTCGGTGCTCGATCGACTGGACCGGGTCTGTGCGGAGGGCGGCATCCGGCTGTTGCCGCAGGAGTCGGGACTGCTCTACGCGCTGCTCGCCGCCCGAGGTGGACCGGCTCAGTAGCCTGCGCTCTCCCCGAGCGGATCGCAGCGGTGAGAGTGGCGCGGGCGAAGAGCCCCCTTTGGTGCTACCCCTCGCTGATCGCCCGCGCCGTCACCCCCCGGTGATCCCCGGTGCAGGAAGCGTGCCACCGGCGCGCTGGCAGAAAGTCGGCTTGGACCGAATCCTCCAGCTTGGCCGGGTCAGTTCTGCCGGTCTTTCTGCCGCTGCCGCCGCCCGACGGCGGGTGGTGGTCAGTGCCGTCGGGTGGCGCTGTCGGTGGCGGCGACCTGCTCCGGGCCGACGTCGTCACTGCCGGCGGTGGCGCACGGATGCGCGGCGTCGCGGACCCGACGCAACCCGTCGAGCAGGGCTGCCAGCGCCTCGGGGTCGAGTTGCCCGGTGAACCACTGTTCGATCATCTGAAGATGCCCGGGCAGCGTCTCGTTCAGGCGTTGCATCCCGGTGGCGGTGACCACCGCGTACGAGCTGCGTCGGTCGTTCGGGCAGGCCCGGCGGGTGAGCAACCCGTCGCGCTCCATCCGGTCGACCACCCTTGTCACTCCGCTGGTCGAGAGGGAGGTCTGTGCGGCGAGGTCGGTCATGCGTAGTTGGTTGCCCGGCGAGCGGGCCAGTCGGGTGATGACCTCGAACTCGACCGCGGAAAGGCCGTGCTCCTCGAGTTGGGCGTTGAACCGGGCTGACAGCCCGGCGTGTGCCTCGAAGAGCAGGCCGACGGCGGTGATCCGGGGATCGTCGAAGACGTTGGTCACCCGTTCATCATACCAGTGGTTGACACGGGGAATGTTGCAACGGTTATAGTTGCTCAAGCAGTCGTTGGGCTACTAAACAATCTCCTGGAGGACAGCACCATGACCAGCAGCATCGATGCGGTTACCCGCGACTGGGACGGCCTCACCATCCCGGCGGCCGGCACCTACGCGCTCGACGTGGCGCACAAGCGGGTCGGCTTCGTTGCCCGGCACATGATGGTGAGCAAGGTTCGCGGTGAGTTCAACGAGGCCACCGCCACCATCACCGTCGCCGAGGACCCGCTGCAGTCGTCGGTCGTCGCCACCATTCAGGCCGCCAGCGTCGACACCACCCAGACCGACCGGGACGCCCACCTGCGCAGCCCCGAGTTCCTGGACGCCGAGAAGTTCCCGACGCTCGAGTTCCGCAGCACCGGGGTCAAGTCCCGTCGCGGCAGCGAGTTCGTGCTCACCGGTGAGCTGACCATCAAGGACGTCACCCGCCCGGTCGAGCTGGAGGTGGAGTTCGAGGGTGTCGGCCGCAGCCCGTTCGGCCAGGACATCTTCGGCTTCTCCGCGAGCACCGAGATCGACCGCGAGGAGTTCGGCCTGACCTGGAACGTCGCCCTGGAGACCGGGGGCGTGCTGGTCAGCCGCAAGATCAAGATCGAGATCGAGGGCGAGGCCGTCCGTCAGGCCTGATGTCCCGGAATCGCCGGAGGGCAGGGGGAACCCTCACGGCGATCCGAAACGCAGGGCCCGCGCCGCACGTCGGCGCGGGCCCTGCGTCGTTCCCACTGGTGGTAATTGTCACGGGTTGTTCGCACCGCAATCGGGTCCAGCCAGTCGACGACGGGGTACAGATGGCGCCACGAGCGCGTCCGCTCCGGTCGCCGTCGGATCAACGCCGTCGGCCTCTGGCCCCGGTCAGGTGGGCGCTCTTACCGTGGATGCTTCACAAAGCGCTTCCGGGACGGCATGATCCCGACCGCGCCGGCCGTCGGGAGGACACATGGGCAGGGACGTCTCAGAGGGCGCCTTCACCCGGGATGATCGCGTCCGATATCGGCAGAAGGTGCGGCGGTGCCTGGACGTCTTCGCCCTGATGCTTGACGACTTCGGCTTCGACGCCGACCGGCCGATGACCGGCCTGGAGATCGAACTCAACCTGGTCGACTCGGCCGCCGAGCCGGCGATGCGCAACGAGGAGATCCTCGCCGACATCGCGGACCCTCTCTTCCAGACCGAGTTGGGGCAGTTCAACCTTGAACTCAACGCCGAGCCCCGACTGATCGAGGGCACCGGCTTCGCCGACTACGAGCACGACCTGCGCGGCAGCCTCTCCCGGGCCGACGAGCGTGCCGCCAGGTCCGACGCGAAGATCGTCCTGGTCGGCATCCTGCCCACCCTCACCGAGGGGCACCTGGTCGAGGACAACCTCTCCACCAACGAGCGTTACCGGGTGCTCAACGACCAGATCGTCGGCGCCCGGGGCGAGGACATCGAGCTGGACATTCGCGGCGTTGAGCAGTTACGCACGCACACCGACTCGATCGCCCCCGAGGCCGCCTGCACGAGCCTCCAGTTCCACCTCCAGGTCGCCCCGGACAGCTTCGCCGACTACTGGAACGCGTCCCAGGCCATCGCCGGGGTGCAGGTGGCAGTCGGGGCGAACAGCCCCTTCCTGTACGGCCGCCAACTGTGGGCCGAAACACGGATCGCCCTGTTCCAGCAGGCCACCGACACCCGTCCAGACGAGCTGAAGGCCCAGGGAGTACGGCCGCGGGTCTGGTTCGGCGAACGGTGGATCACCTCGATCTTCGACTTGTTCGAGGAGAACGTCAGGTACTTCCCGCCGCTGCTGCCGATCTGCGAGGACGAGGACCCGGTGGAGGTCCTGCACGCCGGAGGTGTGCCACAGCTCGGGGAGCTGCGGTTGCACAACGGCACCGTCTACCGGTGGAACCGTCCGGTCTACGACATCATGAACGGCCGCCCTCACCTGCGAGTGGAGAACCGGGTGCTGCCGGCCGGTCCGACGGTGGTGGACATGCTGGCCAACGCGGCCTTCTACTTCGGGCTGGTACGCGGCCTGGCCGAGGCCGACCGACCGATCTGGAGTCAACTCACCTTCAGCTCCGCCGAGGAGAACTTCCACGCCGCCGCCCGACGTGGCCTCGACGCCGTGCTGCACTGGCCCGGGCTCGGCGACGTGCCGGTCACCAAGCTCGTCCTGGACCAACTGCTGCCCACCGCCGCCACCGGTCTGGACGGGTTCGGCGTCGCCCCGGCGCAGCGGGATCGGCTGCTCGACATCATCGAGCAGCGCTGCCGTACCGGCCGCAACGGCGCCGTCTGGCAGACCGAGGCGGTCTGGGCGGCGGAGCGGCACCACGGCATGGACCGGACGGCCGCGCTACACCACATGGTCCAGCGCTACGCCGATCTCCAGCGCACCAACGAACCCGTCCACACCTGGCCAACCACCTAATCCACCCCACCCCCACCCCACCCCCCGAGCGCGTTGATCATGAAGTTATTGCCATGACACGCCGGGCGAGGTGGCAATAACTTCATGATCAACAGGGCAGGTGGGTGGGGGTTGGGGTGGGGTGGGGTGGGGCGGTATTAGTCGGTGGTGGGGCGGGTGGCGCGGCGGGCTGCTCGGGTGCGCCGGCTCGTGGCGGTCAGGTCCTCTGCCGCTGTTGCTTCGGTGGGACGACCGGCCGGATCCGCGAGGTCCGGGTCCGTACGCGGGGCGGGAACCTGCGGTGCTGCGGTGGTGTCGCCCGGCAGCGAGTCCGTCCGGGGCGTCCGCGGTGGGGCGTCGGCCCTCCTGCGCCGCGCCGCGGTTCCGGCCGTGGAGGCTGAGGTTGTGGCGGTCGAGGCTGAGGTTGTGGCGGTCGAGCCGGAGACCGGCGGGGTGGGCTCGGTCTCGGCGACCGGGGCCGGGTCGGCCACCGTGTCCCGAGGCACCGCACTCGGCTCGGCCGAGCGGCTCAGTTGGGCCGGGCGGTTCCGTTCGCTTCGCTCGCCGAGGCGGGCGGCCAGCACCGAGCCGCCGATACCGGCGATCACCGCGTACGGGGCGATCAGCTGGGTGGACAGCTGCGCGGGGCCCAGCGTCGACCAGTGCGGCAGGGTGGTCAGGTAGGCGAGCGCGACGAGCACCGGGCCTGCCGCGCCGGAGGCCGCCGCACCGACGCGGTGCTCGCCCGAGCGGGCGGACCGCCGGGCGGCCAGTACGCCGATCAGCAGCGCGGGCACCAGCGCCAGCAGCGCGCCGGGCCAGTAGAGCTGGCCCCCGATCCAGTACCGGGCGTGGTCCGGGTCGAACTGCCAGGTGCCGAGTTGCGCGCCGGTCAGCCCTCGTCCGACGCGTACCCCGTCGATCACGGAGATCACCGCGAGCAGCCAGAGCCAGGCGGCCGTCGCTGTCACGTTGACCGCTGCTGCTCGGGAGCGAAGCGCCCAGATCGCGACGAGGACGCCGATCAGGATGCCCAGCGTCGCCTGTAGGGCGGCCGTCCGTTGCGGAGCGCCGGTGTCCGCGCCGGTCGCGACCCGCGCGGGCACCGCGATCAACAGCACCGTGACCAGGCCGCCCAGCCCGGCGCCAAGCGCCAGGGCCACCCGGCGCAGCAGGCCGCCTCGGTCGTGGACCGGCGGCTCCGCCACCGGTGGTGGCGTGCCCGCCACTTCCGGGCGGGCGGTGTCGACGGCCGGTGAAGGCCCGTCGACCGGGCCCTCGTGCTCCGGCTTCCGATCGTCGAGCTGCGGGCCCTCCTGGCGGGCAGCGCCGTCGGGCGACGTTTCCGGAGAGATCACGGTCTTCGCCGGGGCGTTCCGTTGGTGCAGACGCTGCGCGCAGACCGCGCCGAGGACCGTCGAACTGGCGGCGAGCCAGGTGGCCCAGGCGAGGCCGTCCGCCCAGGCTGTGTCGGTCGCACCGGCATCGGTGGGCGTCCAGGTGATGACGCCGAGCCCGTAGCCGAAGCCCAGTTGTGCGGCACCCGCGCCGGCAGCGACCCCGATCGCCGTCGCGATCGACACTCCCCAGCCCTGTCTGGCCATGCCGGGCAGCGTAACGTCCCGTCGTCGGCGCGGCGAGTCGCAAAGACCCGCCGGTGTGGACCGCCGGTGCGGGCGGATTGGGCGGCGGGCGGTACGGTCGCCGGTGATGAGGCGGTGGGCGTTATGACGGACACGAACACGGGCCAGCAGAATGCCGCCGGTGGCGGTGCGGGCCGGGCCAGCGTCGTGCTCGGTGGCGGGTTGGCGGCGGTGCTGCTCGCCGCAGTGGGTGCGACCGGCGGCTGGTTGCTGGCCGGCGAGGACGAAGCACCCTCTGGTGACCCGCTGGCCGTTGCGACCACTGCTGGCGCGTCGACCACCAGGGCCACCGCACCCCGACCGAGCAGCGGCCGGCCGACACCGTCTGCGGTCCAGACCTCCGCCACCCCGACCAAGGCGGCCGGCCTGACCGTGCCGCCGGTGATCGGCACCGACTTCGAGCAGGCCCGGGACACGCTGCGCAAACAGCGGCTGGGTTGGCGGCTGGTCTTCGGTGGCGGCGTCGGCCGTACGGTCGAGAGCACCACACCGGACGTGGGCACCGAGGTCGCCCGGGGAACGACAGTGCAACTACAGGTCGCCGGGCCGGCGCCGGCCGCCGAGGTGCCGGACGTGGTCGGCAAGAGTTGCGCCGACGCCGCCGACGAGTTGGTCGACGAGGGCCTCTACCCGCGCTACCTCAGCGGACGTACCGGGAAGGTCAGCCGGCAGGAGCCCGCCGAGGACGGCCCGGCCCGGTGGAACGACCAGGTCAGCATCTGGTGCGGCTCCGACAGCCAGCCGACCGCGAAACCCACGCAGTGATTCCAGGCCGGCGGGCTCGAGCCTGCCGGCGCCTGACGCCGTCCTGTCCCGTCGGCAGCCGGCGCGGCTCGGCACGCTGATCCCCACCGATGGCGGTGTGGGCGACTAGGTTGGCGGTCGAGGGCCATGACGCCCGTCCGGGTTCGGGAAAGGACGTGCGATGAGCGACGACCGCCAGGAGCCGCCCGCCGGCGAGCACGACGATGACCGGACCCGCCCCCTGCCCCCCGCCGCTGACCGGCCCGGGCCCGCCGCCGACCGACCGGAGCCGACGCAACCGACGCCAGCGGCCACCGACCCGGACGAGACGGCACCGATCGACAGGACTGTTCCGGCTCGTCCCGACCTGTCGCCCGACCAGACCATGCCGATCGACAGGTCCGCCGGCACCCGGCCGGGTCCGCCGGCCGACCGGACGGCGCCGATGCCGCCGGCCTGGTCAGGTCGGGCCGAGGTGCGCTCGCCCCGACCGGACGAGGCCGGCGGTGAGTGGTACGTCGAGGAGCAGGGTGGTCGGCGGTGGTGGTCGCCGATCCTCTGGGGCGTACTGGCGCTGCTGCTCGCCGGCCTGCTCGGGGGTGCGCTCTGGGTGGTGCTCGCCCAGCAGGATGACGATCGGGACGATCGTGGGCCCACCCCGTCCCCTCCGCCGACCAGTGCCCCCAGCGCCCCGCCGACCAGCGCAGCCTCCACGTCGGCGGCGCCCACCAGTGAGTCGCCGAGCAGCTCGCCGACCACTGACGCGCCGGACGAGCTGCCGGTGCCTCCGCTCGCAGGCCTGCCGCAGGCCACCGCCGAAGGGCTGTTGGCTCGGCTCGGCCTGGCCTACCGGGTGGTGTACCGCCCGTCGGAGCTGCCACCGGGGACGGTGGTGGGCACCGAGCCGGAGGCGGGCACGTCGGTGTCGACCGACGACGAGGTCTTGTTGATCATCTCGCAGGCCGGGACGCCGACCGGGGCGAGCCCGACCACGCCGAGCCCCACTGTGACGAGCACGCCGTGACCGCTGGTCACCACATCCGGCGGCGGGTGCTGACGAGGCCGATGCCGGCCAGTGAGATGGCGAGGCCGAAGATGCCGGACCAGAAGAGGGAGCGGCGGACGTCAGTGGCGTTGTGCCCGGCCGGAGCTGCTTCGGTGAGTTCCTGACGGCCGTCGGACTGGCCGCCGGCACCAAGGCCGGACACCGGCCCGGTCGGGTCGGCACCACCGGCGTGGTCGGCCGGGGAACCGGTGTCGGTCCAGCCGGGTTCCTCGTAGACCGAATGGCCGTCGCCCGTCGGCGGGTCGGAGTCGAGCACGGTGATCTCTGGTGCGGGCACCGGTGCGGTCAGCCGGGTGGACGACATCGCCGGGTCACGGACGAGGACCAGGACTGTCGCCATCGCCCCGAGGAGGGCGAGGAGTCCGAAGGCATAGGCGATACGAGAGCGGTGGTGCCGCCGCAGGGCGGGCTGATTGACCATGACCATCCCAGGGTCAGGGTCCTGGACGAGCGGGTGGAACGGTGCCGGGGTGGGCGTACCGATTCTATGGCGACGGCACGCCCCCCGGCGGCGGTTCGGGTCGGTCAGCCCACCCGGAGCGGGGTACGCGCGACCGGGCGGCGGGCCCGCACGGTGTGGGGGCGGGGTTCGGGGGCGGCCTGCAGTTGCTGCAGCCCTTCCCGCTGGACGAAGATCGACCGTCGGGTGACCGCGTCGCCCGCGGCGTTCAACTCGTAGCCGTCGAGCCAGAGCCAGCCGTCATAGGTCGGCCAGTCGAGCACCCGGATCACCCGGAACTTGATCGGCCTGAGGAACTGGACACTCGCCGCGCGTGTCACGTGCAGTACGTCACCGGTGCGGGGAAGCACATGGGCTCCTGGGGAGGATCGGCCGGCGGTCGCGCCGGCGGTGCCTGAACGGGGGACGTCTCGGCCGGTGACGGGGTCGTGCCTCGTGAACCGGTGGTGCGGATGGCAGTGGTCGGGCCGTACCCCGCTGGTGACGTGCCGCCACCCGACCACCACCCGGTTGCTTCCGGGAACCGCGCCCGCCGCCGCAGCTTGCCGGCTTGCAGCGGCGGGGTCCTTACCCCGGAGCAGGTCGCGTTGTCGTCGGCCGGGCCCGCGCCGTGCCCGGCTTCCTCGAAGCGGTGGGGTCACCACTGCGAGGGACCGAACGGAGACGCTGAGTGATCCGTGCCATACGGACAGAGTGCATCAGGGACGTGCTTCATGCAAGTTGCACGTCGACTTTTGCCGATACGTGAGCGTGTCACGCGAAAGGCCTATTGAAGCCATCCGCGTCCGGGCGGCAGACTGGGGACCGGTTTCGCCCGTCGCGGCCGGCCGAGGACCGGCACCACCCCCTTCGTCGCGAACGCTCGCCGGTCGACGGTCGCGCCCCCGGCGGGTGTCACCCAGTGGCGCGTTACCGGAGGTAGCCCGAGTGGGGTCGAGCAGCCAGCGGCGGGGACCAGTGGCTCACGGGTTGCGCGATGAGTGAGCGGCGCAGTCCCACCATCAGACGGCGGCGGCTCGGGGCCGAGCTGCGTCGCCAGCGGGAGTCCGCCGGAATCACCATCGAGGTGGTCGCCGAACAGTTGGAGTGCTCGGCGTCGAAGGTCTCCCGGATCGAGACCGGGCACACGACGGCCACCCCACGCGACGTGCGGGACATGCTGCGGATCTACGGCGTCGTCGGCGCCGAGAGCGACGAGCTCGTGCAGATCGCCCGGGAGGCCCGCCAGAAGGGCTGGTGGCACCCCTACAGCACGGTGCTCGTCGGCGCTTACGTCGGGCTGGAGGCGGCGGCCAGTTCGATCCGGGCGTACGAACAGCAGGTCGTTCCGGGTCTTCTGGAGACCGAGGAGTACGCCAGTGCCATGATCCGTGCCGCTCGGCCGGACTTCACCGCCGATCAGGTGCATCAAAGAGTGCGTGTCCGTTTGGGCCGTCAGTCGTTATTGACCCAGGACGATCCGGTCGATCTGTGGGTGGTGCTCGATGAGGCGGTGGTAAGTCGGCCGGTGGGCGGGGACGAGGTGATGCGCGGTCAACTCAAGCGGTTGGTCGAGGTGGCCGAGTTGCCGAACGTGACGCTGCAGATCCTGCCCTTCGAGGTGGGTGCGCATGCCGGCATGGACGGCACGTTCACGATCCTCAGCTTCCCTGAGCCCGGTGATCCGGATGTTGTGTACGCGGAGAACGCCACGGGTGGGCTCTTCCTGGAGAAGAGCGACGAACTACAGAAGTACAGCTTCATCTTCGATCACATCCGCGCTGCGGCCATACGTCCGGAGGAGTCCGTCGCACACATCGCAAAACTGGCAGAGGAGCCGTTGTGGAAATGGCGACCAAAGGGTTCCCCGTGGACCTGACGCAGGCAGCATGGTTCAAGAGCTCGAAGAGTGGGCCGAACTGTGACAACTGCGTGGAGGTGGCGTACGTGACGGGGGCGGTCGGAGTGCGGGACTCGAAGGACAAGGCGGGCCCCGCCCTGGTCTTCGCTCCGGGTGACTGGCACTCCTTCGTTGCCGGCACCCGGGGTGGTGTGTTCGGCGCGGTCTGACCGACTGGTCAACGGAGTCCCCGTCCGGTTCGCCGGTCGGGGACTCTGTCGCGTCCGCGGTAGGCGCGGCTGACTGTCGCGTCGCAGCGGGGGGTCGGAGAGGTTCCGTCGGGATTCCCGTCGCCAGAGCGTCCCCGTCTCGTTGAACCGGTCGGTACGGCGCTGGTCGACGACCCGCCGCACCGACCCGCAACCGAGCGAGTAGGCGAGACGGATGACGACGATCGGTTCAGACAACCTCACCACCGGTCCGGCAAAGCCGGAGCGGTTCGGTGGCAAGTACCGCGGCGCTCGTCGGGACACGGTTCTGACCGAGGTGGTCTCGACCGACCAGGAGTTGAGCGGGCGGGAGGGCGATTCCGAGACGACGGATCCCCCGCTCTCGCTGCCCTCACTGGACCCGAACCCGCTGATCGAGCCGTCGTTCCCGCCGGCGGGCTGGCCGATGGAGCCGCCCGAGTCCCTGGCGGACCACCCGTTGCTGCGTGGCCTGCTGATGGAGTTGCCGCCGAAGGGCACAGTGCCCTCGCAGGACTGGCTGGACCGCTGGTTCGAGGCCACCAGGTCGATCCTGGAGCTGCTATACGTGCAGAGCGCCAGCCGCCCGCGTTGACCCTGCGACGGCGGGTTGGGCCCGCTCCGCGAAGCGGTTGTGGCGCAGCGCGTGCCGGACCCCGATGGCGATCACCGCGAGCGCGCCCACTGTGATCGCCGGCCCGGTGACGCCGGGGTCGGCTCCGAGGTCCGCGCCAGCGGCGGCGATCAACGCCGGCAGCGTGGCCAGGGCGGTGACCTGTAGTGGCAGCCCGACGAGCGGGTGGGCCGCGGCGGCGCGCAGCCCGTGCGGCGCGGGGGTGGCGGGGGCACTGGCGAACGCGCCCGCGCCGGCCCAGAGCCGGCGGATCCGTCGTACCGAGCAGACCGTCGCCACGAGCGCCGGGCCGGCGGCCACTGTGAGCCCGGCGGCGGCCCGGTCGACCGGCGCGGTGCCGGCGCTGAGCAGCCCGCCGCCGAGCACGGCCGCGGTGAGCGCCACGCCGGTGAGGGCCAGCGCCAGCAACCATCCGGTACGCCGACGCAGCATGCGGGTGTTGCGCAGCCGGGGAAGGCCGTCGGCAACGATGCCGGCGGCCAGCCAGACGGCGGCGACCGGGAGCAGGATGGTGAGCTGACTCTCCATGTTCGAGAGTCTTTCCCGATTCCCGGCGAGGCGAATCCGGGCTCGTCCCCCGTTCGCCCCGGACGCCGGGCCCGTAGGGGGTCATCACTCGAAGGTATGGCCGTTTCGACATGTTCAACTGCCCGACGGCTGACTTACCCTCAGCTAGATCGGCAAGTGTCGATTGATGTTGGGACCGGTGGTCACGTTCCACTGCCGGTCAGAGGGAGGTAGGAAATGGGTCTTCCACGAAGGTCCGTACTGATCGGGGTGGCCGCGGCGACAGTGCTGGCCGTCGGTACCCCAGCCCTGGCCGCCGAACCCGTGGGTGTGGTTCGGGCCGCCGGCGGAGCCACCGCCGTGCCGGACAGCTACATCGTCGTACTCAAGGACAGTGCCGTGGCCCGGGACCGGGTCGGCGACACCGCGAAGCGGCTCTCCGGCCGCCACGGCGGCACCGTGGCCCGCACCTACGGCGCGGCGCTGCGCGGCTTCGAGGTCACTGTGAACGCGAGCGCGGCGGCGCGGATCGCGGCCGACCCGGCGGTGGCGTACGTCGAGCAGAACCACACCGTGTCGATCTCCGGCACGCAGGCCAACCCACCCTCCTGGGGCCTCGACCGGATCGACCAGCGCAACCTGCCGTTGGACAGCTCCTACACCTACCCGAACACGGCGAGCAACGTGCACGCCTACATCATCGACACCGGCATCCGGTTCTCCCACAACGACTTCGGCGGCCGGGCCACCTCCGGCTACGACGCCGTGGACGGCGGGTCGGCCGACGACTGCAACGGGCACGGCACGCACGTGGCCGGCACTGTCGGCGGATCCGCGTACGGGGTGGCCAAGGGCGTCCAGCTCGTCGGCGTACGGGTGCTGAACTGCTCCGGCAGTGGCACCAACGCTGGTGTGATCGGCGGCGTCGACTGGGTCACCGCGAACGCGATCAAGCCGGCGGTGGCGAACATGAGCCTCGGCGGCGGCGCGAACAGCTCGCTGGACAACGCCGTCCGCAACTCGATCGCCTCGGGTGTCACGTACGGTCTGGCGGCCGGCAACGACAACGGCGCGAACGCCTGCAACACCTCGCCGGCGCGTACCACGGAAGCCATCACGGTGGGCTCGACGACCAGCTCGGACGCCCGGTCGTCGTTCTCCAACGTCGGCACCTGCCTGGACATCTTCGCGCCCGGCTCGTCGATCACCTCGGCCTGGTACAACAGCAACACCGCCACCAACACGATCAGCGGCACCTCGATGGCCACCCCGCACGTGGTCGGAGCGGCGGCCCTGGTGGCCAGCGCCAACCCGAGCTGGACCCCGGCTCAGGTCCGCAACCAACTGGTGGCCAACGCCACGCCGAACGTGGTGAGCAACCCTGGCTCGGGCTCGCCGAACCTGCTGCTCTACGTGGGCACCGGCAGCACCCCGCCGCCGCCCACCGGCTGCACCGGCACCAACGGCACCGACGTGTCGATCCCGGACGCCGGCTCGGCGGTGACCAGCTCGATTACCATCTCCGGCTGCGGTCGCAACGCCTCCTCCGCCTCCACGGTGGCGGTGAACATCGTGCACACCTACCGCGGTGACCTGGTCATCGACCTGCTCGCCCCGGACGGCAGCTCGTACCGGCTGAAGAACAGCAGCACCTCGGACAGCGCCGACAACGTGAACGCCACGTACTCGGTCAACGTGTCGGGTGAGGCCGCCGACGGCATCTGGCGACTTCAGGTGCGGGACACCTACTCGGCCGACACCGGCTACATCAACACCTGGACCCTGACCGTCTGACCGGTCTCTGACGAACGAGGCCCCACCCGGCACGCCGGGTGGGGCCTCGCGTCGTACGGATCGGGCTCAGACCGAGAAGGTGGCCGGCCGTTCGGTGGCCGGGGCCGGCGGGCGGGCCTTCCACAGGCCGATCTTCTGCGCGGCGAGCCGGCTCAGATAGGCCGGGTTGAGGATGACGTAGCGGCGCCAGAGCCGCTTCGGCTCCAGCCCGAGGCGCCAGAACCACTCAAGACCGGCGCGCTGCATCCACGGCGGGGGCTGGCGCAGCAGGCCGGCGTGGTAGTCGAAGGCCGCGCCGACCGCCATCAGCGGCATGTCGAGCAGCGGCCGCATGGCGTACGCGAAGACCTCCTGGCGCGGGCAGCCGAGCCCGACCAGCACCAGCCGGGCGCCACTGGACCGGATCCGGTCGGCGATCTCGGCGTCCTCACCGGGCTGGACGGCACGGAACTTGGACGGCTCCACCCCGGCGATCTTCAGCGCCGGGAACATCCGCTCCAGGGCCGGGATCAGCCGGGCGAGGGTCTCCTCGGTCGAGCCGTACAGGTAGACCGGTAGCCCCTCGTCGGCGAAGCGCGACAGCACGTGCAGGGTCAGGGTCGGCCCGTACACCCGGTCGCCGAGCCCGGCGTGGTGCAGCAGGTTGAGCGCCCACCGCACCGGCTGCCCGTCCGGCGTGACCACGTCGAAGGAGTTGAGCCGCGCGTTGTGCGCCGGGTCGAGCACCCCGGTCATCACACCGTGCACCGCCAACGCGGTCAGCGCGAGGGGACGCCGTTCGTGTGCCGCTGTCACCACCGCGTCGGTAGCCGTGGCGTAGTCGGTGGCGTCGACCAGGACGCCGAGCACGTTGCGCTTCGTCCGGGCGCTCACGGCTGGGCCACCCACTTGTCCACGTTGGCCTCGTAGATTTCCCGCAGGATCATCGGCACGTCGTACGTGATCTTCCAGTCCGGATACTGCGCCTCGAACCTGGCCATGCTGCTGACGTACCACTGGTGGTCGCCGGTGCGGTTCTGCTCGACGTAGTTGATCCGCGCCTCGCGGCCGGTGATCTCCTCCGCGATCCGGAACGCCTCGATGTGCGAGGTGTTGGAGTGCCGGCCGCCACCGAGGTTGTAGACCTCGGCGGATCGCGGGGCCCGGAAGAACGCCTCGAACGCGGTCAGCACATCGTGCGAGTGGATCGCGTCCCGCACCATCTTGCCCTTGTAGCCGAAGAGGTTGTACGTCCGGCCCTCCATGACGCAGCGCATCAGATAGGCCAGGAACCCGTGCAGCTCGGCCGCGGAGTGCGCCGGGCCGGTCAGCGTGCCGCCCCGGAAGCAGGCGGTCTTCATGTCGAAGTAACGCCCATACTCCTGGACCATCACGTCCGCGGCGACCTTGGAGGCCCCGAAGACCGAGTGCAGCGAGTGGTCGATCGACATCTCTTCGGTGATGCCCTGGTACCAGCGGTGGTCCTCGGGCAGCTCGTAGCGGGTCTCCAGCTCGACGAGCGGCAGGCTGTTGGGCCGGTCGCCGTACACCTTGTTTGTCGAGCAGTGGATGAACGGCGCGTCGATCGCGTGCCGGCGGGTGTTCTCCAAGATGTTGAGCGTGCCGCCGGCGTTCACGTCGAAGTCCGTGTACGGCTCCTTGGCTGCCCAGTCATGGCTCGGCTGGGCAGCGCTGTGGATCACCACTGCGATGTCCGAGCCGTACTTCTTGAACACCTGCTCCAGGCCGTCCCGGTCCCGGATGTCCACCGCGAAGTGGGTGTACGCGTTACCCAGGTCACGGCCGAGCCGTTCGAGGCTCCACGAGGTGGAGCCGTCCTCGCCGAAGAAGTACCGGCGCATGTCGTTGTCGATGCCGACGACATCCAGACCGAGGCCGGCGAAATGCCGGACCGCCTCGGAGCCGATCAGACCACCCGACCCTGTCACCAACGCGACACTCACACGCCACTCCTGGTCCATCGGAGGCAGAATCCATCGGAGCATAGCGTGACGTCCAGCACGCCCCGATATGACGGAAGGGCCCCGCATCAAGCGGAGCCCTCGTCGTTGGTGGGGATGGGGGGAGTTGAACCCCCACGCCCTTTCGGGCACACGGACCTGAACCGTGCGCGTCTGCCATTCCGCCACATCCCCGTGGCACAACCCGGAACACTCTAGCTGCCCGGCCCCGCTGTCTCCAACGGGCCTCGGGAATACTACGCTGTCCCTGGCACTCGCCACGAACGATTACCGTTCGTGGCGGACGAAAGATTAGCACGACAATCCCGGCCCTTCCGAACGGGTCGAGAGCAGCCGGCCGAGCGGCGTGTGAGCTGCGCGCGCGCCGGCCGGATACCATCATGTCCTCGGGACCCGAGGAGGAGCCGGTGAGCGTGCTGCAACGCTTCGAGAAGCGTCTGGAAGGCCTGGTCGAAGGGGCCTTCGCCAAGGTCTTCAAAGGGGTGGTCCACCCCGTGGAGATCCTCAACGCCATGCAGCGGGAGGCCGAGGCGCACAAGGCGATCCTGGCCGGTGGGCGCACGTTGGTGCCCAACCGCTACGTGATCGATCTCTCGCCGTTCGACCACAGTCGGCTGGCGCCGTACGCCGCCGCGCTGGCCCAGGAGTTGGCCCAGTCGCAGGCGGAGTTCATCGGCGAGCAGGCGTGGACGGTCTACGGCGACGTGATCGTCGAGATCGAGCGAGGCGAGGGTCTGGACACGGGCATGTTCCGTGTCACGGCCGAGGTCTACACCGGCGGCGAGGTCGCCCCGGTGTCGGCGCCCGGCTACGACGCCGGCCCGCCCGCCTACCCCGCGTACGACCAGGGCGGTGGCTACGGCCCGCCGCCCGGGCACGGTGGCGGTCGCAACGTGCGGCTGGTCTCCGGCGACGGTCGCACCTATCCCCTCCAGATGGGGTCAACGGTGATCGGTCGCGGCGACCAGGCCAACCTGCGTCTGCCCGACGTCGGCATCTCCCGGCGACACGCCCGGCTGGATTTCGACGGAGGCCAGGTCGTGTTGACCGACCTGGGTTCGACCAACGGCACCATGGTGAACGGGCAGCGGGTCTCCGCCGTCGCGCTCAACCCCGGTGACATGGTCCAGCTCGGGACGACGACGCTGACCTTCCGCGTGGACGGCTGACCCGCCTTGCCGGAACTGGTCATCACCGTTGCCCGGTTCGGGTTCCTGATCCTGCTGTGGATCTTCGTGTTCACGGTGGTCGGCGTGATCCGCCGGGACCTCTTCGCGGGCGCCCGGTCCGGTCGTCTGGTGGCCGCGCCACGCGCGGTGGGCGCCTCGACGGGGCAGGCGACCAAGCCAGCGAAGGTGAAACGGGGCAGAGCGGCGCACCAGCTGGTGGTGACGGCCGGTCAGCTGGCCGGCACCAAAATCACTCTCGGTGAAGCGCAGATCACCATCGGTCGGGCTGAGGACTCCACCCTGGTCATCACCGACGACTACGCCTCCGCGCGACACGCCCGGCTCGTGCCGCGTGAGGGGCAGTGGTACGTCGAGGACCTCGGCTCGACTAACGGCACTTACCTCGATCGCGCTAAGGTCTCCGGACCAACCCCCGTCCCCCTCGGCGTGCCGATCCGGATCGGCCGCACTTCCCTCGAATTACGGCCATGACTCTGACCCTGCGCTATGCGGCCCACAGCGACCGCGGTCTGATCCGAGACGGCAATCAAGACTCCGTCTACGCCGGGCCGCGGTTACTCGCCGTTGCCGACGGCATGGGCGGTATGGCCGCCGGTGACGTCGCCAGCAACATCGTCATCGGTGCCATGGCGCCGCTCGACGAGGACGTCCCGGGGGACGCTCTCGTCGATGCGTTGCGTTCGGCCGTGGGCACCGCCAACCAACAACTCCGCGACACGGTGGACGCCAACCCGCAGTTGGAGGGGATGGGCACCACGCTGACGGCGACCCTCTTCACCGGCAGCAAGCTGGGGATGGTCCACATTGGCGACTCGCGGGCCTATCTGCTGCGCAATGGCGAGTTCGCGCAGATCACCAAGGACGACACCTACGTCCAGATGCTTGTCGACGAAGGCCGGATCAGCGCCGAGGAGGCGAGCAGTCACCCGCAGCGGTCGCTGCTCACCCGCGCCCTCGACGGTCGGGACATCGACCCGGAATACTCGGTCCGCCAGGTCATGCCCGGCGACCGGTACCTGATCTGCAGCGACGGCCTCTCTGGTGTGGTCAGCGCCGAAACCATCGGCGAGACCCTGCGGGAGTACACCGACCCGCAGCAGTGCGTCGAGCGGCTGGTGCAGCTCGCGCTGCGCGGCGGTGGGCCGGACAACATCACGGTGATCATCGCCGACGCCACGGACCAGGACATCGTCGAGGCGACCCCGATCGTGGGCGGCGCCGCCGCCCGGGACCGCGGCATGGCGACCTCCGCCGACGACTCGACTCCGGCCGCCCGAGCCTCGGCGCTCTCCGCGCCGCGTCCGGCCGCGCCAGAGGAGCCGGCGGCCTCCGACGATGACGCCGACCGGCCGAAGCGACACCCGGTCCGGACCGCCGCCATGGCGCTGGCCCTGCTGGTGATCGTCGGCGGTGCGGCGTTCGGTGGTTGGACGTACACCCAGCGGCAGTACTACGTGGGAGCCACCGAAGAGGGCCAGGTTGCCGTCTTCCGCGGTGTCCAGGGGCAGATCGCCGGGATGGATCTGTCCAGCGTGCACCGTCGCAGCGGCACCCGCCTGGACGACCTCACCGTCGCCGCACAGGACACCGTCAAGGTCGGCATCCGGGCCAAGAGTGAGCCGGACGCCGAGCGTCAGCTCGCCGAGCTGACCAGCGACACGCCGAGCAACCCCAACCTGAAGCCACTCTGCCCGCTCGACCCGACCGCCGCCGGGGTCACCACGCCGACGCCGACCCCGGTCGGTTCGACGCCAACCCCGAACGGCAGCCCGAGCCCCAACGCGTCGCCGACCCCCAACGGGGTCGTCAGCGCAAGCCCGACCGTCGGTGCCACCACCGCTCTCGGTGGGGCCGGCGCGACCACCACACCCGACGTCACGCCCTCCGACTCGGCCACGCCGGCGCTCGACCCGGCCGGCTGCCGGTCTCCTGAGTGAGCGTCGGCTGAGATCCTGAGGACTCCACCCGTGACCGTAGCGGCCACACCGGCACCCTCGCCCGCCACCGCGGGCGAGCAATCCGGCGTACGCCTGGCGCGGTCGCGCCGCAACGCCGAGCTGTACCTGTTGTTGCTCGCGATGGTGTTGGTGGCCGCGTACGGGGCGACCGTCGAGGCGAACCTGCTGGACACTGTCACCTCGGACTTCTGGATGCCGGCCGCCGCGCTCGGCGCGGTCTTCCTCGGCCTGCACCTGGTCATCCGGTTCCTTGCCCCGTTCGCCGACCCGGCGCTGCTGCCGGCGGTGGCCCTGCTCAACGGGCTCGGGGTGGGCTTCCTCCGCCGGATCGACCTGGGCGACGCCCCGGTGGCCGAGCGGGAGAGCCTGGCCGTCTTCGCGGGGCAGGGCGGGCGTCAGCTGGCCTGGACGCTCGGTGCGGTGGTCCTCGCCGCCGCCCTGCTCGCCATCATGCGTGACCATCGGTCGATCTCGCGGTACGCGTACACCCTGGGGTTGGCCGGCATCGTGCTGGTGATGCTCCCGGCGGTACTGCCGGCGAGCATCTCCGAGAGGAACGGCGCGAAGCTGTGGATCGATCTCGGAGCCTTCTCCATCCAGCCGGGTGAGTTCGCCAAGCTGGCGCTGCTCGTCTTCTTCGCCTACTACCTGGTCCGCAAGCGCGAGGTGCTGTCCCTGGCCAGTCGACGCTTCCTCGGCATCGACTTCCCGCGCGGGCGGGACCTCGGCCCGGTCGTCGGCGTCTGGCTGGTCAGCCTCCTGGTGCTGGTCTTCGAGAAGGACCTGGGCACCTCGCTCCTCTACTTCGGCATGTTCGTGGTGACCCTCTACATCGCCACCGAACGGGTGAGCTGGCTGTTGATCGGTCTGGTCCTCTTCTTCGGCGGCGCGTACCTCGCCTACGTCCTGGGCTCGACTGTCGGCGGGCCGTTCGCCAACTTCTACCTCCGGGCGGAGATCTGGCTGGACCCGTTCGCCGACCCGACCGACAAGGGCTACCAACTCGTTCAGGGGCTGCTCGCCCTGGGCACTGGTGGGCTCTTCGGCGCCGGGCCGGGCGGCGGCCAACCGGACATCCTTCCCGAGGTGCAGAACGACTTCATCTTCGCCGGCATCGGTGAGGAGATCGGCCTCTTCGGCCTCTCCGCGCTGCTCGTCGTCTACCTGCTGATCGTCGAGCGAGGGCTGCGGGCCGCGCTGGCGGTACGGGACTCGTTCGGCAAGCTGCTCGCCGGCGGTCTCGCGTTCACCCTCGGCCTCCAGGTCTTCGTGATCGTCGGCGGGATCAGCAAGCTCATCCCGCTGACCGGTCAGACCACCCCGTTCCTGTCCGCCGGCGGGTCGTCGTTGATGGCCAACTGGCTGCTCATCGCGGTGCTGCTGCGGGTCTCCGACGGGGCCCGGCGGCCGGTGACCGGAGGAGGCGGCGGCAAGGCGGCGCGTCCCAGCGGTGGCCCGCCCGAGCAGCTGCACGGTGCTCCCACGGAGGTGATCAAGCCGTGAACGCACCCCTGCGCCGCGTTGGCGTCGTCGTCATGGTCCTGTTCGGTCTGCTCTTCGCCAACCTCAACTGGATCCAGGCCTACAAGGCGGATGAATACCGGACCAGCGACTACAACGGTCGGGTCCAGGTCGCCGAGTACGACCGTAAGCGCGGCAACATCGAGGCTGGCGGCACGGCCGTGGCCACGAGCAAGGAGACCACCGGCAGCCTGAAGTTCCTGCGCACCTACCCCAGCGGCGCCAAGTACGCCCACGTGCTCGGCTACAAGCCGGTCAACCTGGCCGACCAGGGCATCGAGCAGGTGGAGAACGACTTCCTGGCCGGCACCAGCGACCAGCTGATCGGCGACCGGTTGAAGGACATGTTCACCGGCGACGACACCGGCGGCGGCAACGTGCTCCTCACGCTCTCCAAGCGGGCCCAGGACGTGGCGTACGAGCAGCTGGGCAACAACGAGGTGGGTGCGAAGCGGGGCGCGGCGATCGCCATCGACCCGCGTACCGGTGCCATCCAGGCGCTGGTCTCCATGCCGAGCTTCAACCCGAACCCGCTGGCCAGCCATGACACAAAGGAGGCGGCGGCGGCGTACAACAAGCTGGAACAGGACCCGGAAGGTCCGCTGAAGAACCGCGCGCTCGCCGAGACGCTGCCGCCGGGCTCCACCTTCAAGATCGTGGTGGCGGCGGCGGCGCTGGAGAACGGCGTCACCAAGTCCACTCAGATCCCGGCCGGTCCCAGCTACACCGCGCCCACCTCGGGCACCCCGATCCGCAACGCCGATCCGTCGATCTGCCCGACTCGGCAGGTCACCCTGCTGGAGGCGGTCACCAAGTCGTGCAACACCGGCTTCGCCCAGCTCGGTGTGCGGCTCGGCGCGGAGACCGTCAAGGAGAAGGCCCGGCAGTTCGGTTTCGAGCAGGAGGACCTGACCGTCGGCCAGCTCGGCGAGGGCGGCCTGCCCACGGCGGCCAGTCGAACCGGGACGATGCAGAACCAGGACGGCAGCACCGACCCGGCCGCGCTGGCCCAGTCCTCGATCGGTCAGAACAACGTCCGGATGACGCCCCTCGAAGGCGCCATGATCGCCGGCTCGATCGCCAACAACGGCAGCCAGATGCGGCCGTACCTGGTGCGGCAGCTGCTCGCTCCGGACCGGACCACCAGCTACTACACGGCGAAGGCGCGGGAGCTGCGTCAGCCCGTCGAGCCGCAGGTCGCCACCGACCTGCGCGAGATGATGGTCAGCGTGGTCCAGAACGGCACCGGGCGAAAGGCCGCGATCAACGGCTACACGGTCGGCGGCAAGACCGGCACCGCCCAGTCCGCCCCGGACCGGCCCGACCACGGCTGGTTCATCGGCTTCGCCCTGGACAAGAACGGCAATCCGGTTTCCGCTGTCTGCGTGATGCTGGAACAGGCCGGCCCCGGTGGCAGCGCCGAGGCGGCTCGGATCGCCGGTCAGATCATGCGGGCCGCCATCGCCGACCCAGGGGGTCGCTGACATGCTCAGCCCCGGCGTGCAGCTCGGCAACCGCTACCGTCTCGACGAGCGGATCGCCAGCGGCGGCATGGGCGACGTCTGGCGCGGCACCGACCAGGTGCTCGGCCGGACAGTCGCCGTGAAGAGCCTGCTCCCCGCCCTGCTCGACGACCCGGACTTCGGTGAACGGTTCCGCGGCGAGGCCCGCACCATGGCCACCATCAACCATCCCGGCGTGGTGGACGTCTACGACTTCGGCAACGACCAGCAGATCGCCTTCCTGGTCATGGAGTACGTCGAGGGCGACGCCCTGTCGTCCACGTTGAGCCGGGTCGGCCGGCTCACCCCGGCGCGGACGATGGCCCTCGTCGCGCAGGCCGCCGACGCGCTGCACGCCGCCCACGAGAAGGGCATCGTGCACCGCGACGTGAAGCCGGGCAACCTGCTGGTCCGGCCGAACGGCACGCTGGTGCTGACCGACTTCGGCATCGCCCGCTCCGACCTGGTCGGCCAGCTCACCGCCGCTGGTTCGGTGCTCGGCACCGCCTCGTACATCTCGCCGGAGCAGGCCACCGGCGGCGTGGCCACCCCGGCGTCCGACGTGTACGCCCTTGGCGTCGTCGCCTACCAGTGCCTTGCCGGTCGGCGGCCGTTCGAGGGCGACAACCCCCTCGACATCGCCATGCGGCACGTCCGGGAGACGCCCCGGCCACTGCCGGCCGACATCCCTCCGCAGGTGCGCGCCCTGGTCGAACGGGCGTTGGCGAAGGATCCGGCCGCCCGCTGGCCGAGCGCCGCCGCACTCGCCGGAGTGGCCCGTCAGCTCAAGGCCGCGCTTTCCCAGCAAGCTCGGGCCGGCGCCAACTCCGGGCCGGTGTCCGCGGCGCCCGCCTCACCCGCCTCACCCGCCGCGCCCGGCCGGGCCCAGGTGCCGCAGGCGCACCAGATGCGTCCGCCGACTGCCCGTCCGCCGGTGGCCGGAGCGAGGCCGACCGCTGTCGCACCCGCCCAGCAGCCACGCCCCACCGCCGTCGCGCCGGCCGTCCAGCCCGTCCGGCCGCAGGGCGCACCGAACGGCTATCCACGCGGCGCGGCAGCAGTGCCGTCCGGGCCGCCCCGGCAGGAACACCCGCCGGCGTACGTCCGGCAGGCCGGCCCGGCGACGCCGTCGCCCCAGCCCCAGCGGTCCCGGCCGGGAATGGTGCTTCTCGCCATCCTGCTGGCCGTGCTGGTCCTGCTCTGCTCGGGCGTGATTTCCTACAACCTACGGAAGCAGTCGCAGGCCGGTGTATCCGCCGGGCTGGGGCCGCGCACCGTGGCGTCCGGCGCGCTACGACTCGACGGGCGCGACGATCCGACCCGGACGTCGTACCGTCGAGAGGTACGACTCCAGCCGGGCGACGGCGGGACGACGACGAGCGAAGGACGACAGACGCGATGACAGCGCAGGCCCGCCTGCTCGGTGGCAGGTACCAGGTCGGCGAGCTGCTCGGCTATGGCGGCATGGCCGAGGTGCACCGTGGTCGCGATCTCCGGCTCGGTCGGGACGTCGCGATCAAGATGCTCCGCACCGACCTCGCCCGGGACGCGACGTTCCAGATGCGGTTCCGTCGGGAGGCGCAGAACGCCGCCTCGCTCAACCACCCGGCCATCGTGGCGGTCTACGACACCGGCGAGGAGACCGCGCCGACCGGTGAGACGCTGCCGTTCATCGTCATGGAGTTCGTCAACGGACGGACCTTGAAGGAGGTCCTCGGCGCCGAGGGGCGACTCCAGCCACGTCGCGCGCTGGAGATCTGCGCCGACATGTGCGCCGCACTGGAGTTCAGCCACCGGCACGGCATCATCCACCGGGACATCAAGCCCGGCAACGTGATGCTCACCCAGACCGGCCAGGTCAAGGTGATGGACTTCGGCATCGCCCGCGCGCTCGCCAGCGGTGCGACCACCATGACCCAGACCAGCGCGGTCATCGGCACGGCCCAATATCTTTCACCGGAGCAGGCACGCGGCGAGGCTGTCGACGCACGCTCCGACGTGTACGCGGCCGGCTGCGTGCTCTTCGAGCTGGTCTGCGGGCACCCGCCGTTCGTCGGGGACAGCCCGGTCAGCGTCGCCTACCAGCACGTACGGGAGACGCCCCCGACGCCCAGCGACATCAACCCGGACGTCACGCCGGCCGTCGACGCGATCGTGCTCAAGGCGCTGTCGAAGAACCCGCTCAACCGCTACCAGAGCGCCGGCGAGATGCGGGCCGACCTGCTCCGCGCCGCCGCCGGCCGGCCCGTGCTGGCCACCCCGGTGCTGCGCGAGGCGGAGACGGTGGCGATGGCCCCGGCCGGCGGTGGGGGCGGCTATCCGGCTTCCGGCCGTGGGCCGCAGACCGGGCAGATCCCGGCCCGGGTGGGTGACCCCCGTCAGCGCAAGGCGTCCTCCTGGCTGATCGCGACGTTCAGCGCGGTCGGCGTACTGGCGGTGATCGCCCTGGTCGCCGCCCTGCTCTGGAACATGCAGAAGGACAACGACCTGAAGTCGGTGCCCACCCTCACCGGCAAGGCCCGGGACGTGGCGATCGCCGAGATCCAGAAAGCCGGTCTGTCCGCACAGGTGGGTGACCCGGTGCTGGCCAGTGACTGCACCGAGGGCACGGTCGTCCAGCAGAACCCGCTGCCGACCACCCAGGTGAAGCAGAACGGCACTGTCACCATTCAGATCTGTGGCGGCAAGCCCGAGGTACGCGTTCCCGCTGGGCTCAAGGGCAGCAAGCGGGAGAGCGCCATCGCGCGGCTCACCGAGGCGAAGCTCAAGTACGACATCAAGACGGTCAACGACGAGGCTAGCGAGGACGAGGTTCTCAAGGTCGAGCCGCCCGAGGGCGAGAGCGTTCCCGAAGGCACGCAGGTGAAGCTCACGGTCTCGAACGGCAAGGTCCGCGAGGTGCCGGACGTCGTCGGGTTGAGTCAGGAGGAGGCCACCCGCGTCCTCCGGAACGCCGGATTCACGGTCGACCCGGAGGACGGGCCGGAGGTGCCCGCCGCCCAGGCGGGGAAGGTCACCGACCAGAGTCCGAACGGCAAGGAAAAGAAGCCCACCGGCACGAGGGTGACCATCAAGGTGAGTCAGCCCGAGCCGGAGACCGACCCGACGCCGTCGGTCACGCCGTCGGGCACGCCGACGGGTACACCGACCACTCCCGGCAACGGGGGCGGTGTCGGTCTGCCGTTCCCACCCCCGCCGGGCCGGCCCCAGGACTAGGCCACACCCGGGCATCGGCATGACCGAAGCGGAAGCGTCAGCGGTCGGGGCGGTGCGGCGGTGGCCTCGACGCCTCCGCCGCCTGGCCGTCGCGGGCCTCGTCGTGCTGGTGCTCGCCAGTTCCCCGTGGCTGTGGACGACGCTCGCCGCACGCGGGCACGTGTACGCCGCTGCCGACGCGCCGGCCGCCGACGTGGTGATCGTGCTCGGCACCGAGGTGGCAGCCGACCGTCAGCGGCCGGGTGACCGTCTCGCCGGCCGCCTGGACACCGCCGCCGAGCTGGTCGCCAGCGGGCGGGCCACTGTCGTTCTCGTGTCGGGCGACGGCGGCGGAGCGTCCGGCGACGAGCCGGCGGTGATGACGACGTACCTCGCCGAGCGCGGTGTCGACAGGCGTCGGGTGGTGGCCGACCCGTTCGGCCTGGACACCTACGACAGCTGCGCGAGAGCCCGCGAGGTGTACGGCGTCGAGCGGGCCCTGATCGTCACCCAGTCCTACCACCTGTCCCGGGCGGTGACGCTGTGCCGGCAGCTCGGCCTCGACGTCGACGGAGTGACCGCTCGCTGCGACGGTTGTGGCGCCGCCCTGCTCGCCGAGAAGTCGGTTCGGGACTACTTCGCCAGTGGCAAGGCGGCCTGGGACGCGGTACGCGACCGACCACCAGCGGTGCGTTCGCCCGCGAGTCCCGCGGTCCAGGACGCGCTGCGGGGCTGACCCGGCCCGCACGGGGTCACGATGATCCGGTGATCGGGCCGCCGTCTCAGGCGGTGGCGAAGGCCGCCCGACGACGGGCGTCCACATCGGCGGCCAGCGCGGGCGCCCGCTCCAGCGCCTCGGGGTGACCGCAACTGGCCAGCCAGTTGGCCAGCATCAGGTGACCGCCCTCGGTGAGCACCGACTCCGGGTGGAACTGGACGCCCTCGATGGGCAGCGTCCGGTGCCGCATCGCCATCACCACGCCGGAGCCGGTCCAGCCGGTGACCTCCAGCTCGTCGGGGAGCGTCTCGGGCAGCACGGCCAGCGAGTGGTACCGGGTGGCGGTGAACGGGTCGGGCAGACCGGCGAGTACGCCGACCGAGTGGTGTCGTACCTCGGAGGTCTTGCCGTGCAGCAGCTCGGGGGCGCGCGTCACCGTCGCCCCGAAGGCCTCGCCGATCGCCTGATGGCCGAGGCAGACGCCGAAGATCGGGAGTTGGCCCGCGTACTCCCGGATGACGTCCAGACAGATGCCGGCCCGGTCCGGGCTGCCCGGCCCGGGCGACAGCAGGATGCCGTCGGCGCCAACAGTGCCCACCTCGGCGACGTCGATCTCGTCGTTGCGGCGGACCTCGCAGTCCACGCCGAGCTGGCCCAGGTACTGCACGAGGTTGAACACGAAGGAGTCGTAGTTGTCGATCACCAGGACGCGCATGGTCACCTGCTCGGGGAGGGGGGCGCGGGGTTGTTCTGGTCGGTGTCGTACGGCAGTTCGTGCTCGTCGCCGGCCGGGGTCTCCCCGGTCACCGGGTCGCCGCCGCCACCCGTCTCGGCGGGCACTCCTGACTCGACCTGCACGTCGTCGAAGGGCAGCAGGGGCTCGGCCCACGGGAAGGCGACGTACCACAGCAGGGCCACAGTGGCAGCCACCAGAAGGACCGAGCCGGTCAACTTTCCTACCACGCCGAACGGCAGCTTGCGCCAGATGAACGCGTACATCGGGTCAGCCTCCCAGCTCCGCCGGCCGGCCCGCGGACTTGGGTTGGGTGCGGTCCAGTTCGGCGTGGATGATCAGGCGCTGGTAGTTGTCGAACTTCGGGTTGCACGTGGTGAGGGTGAGCATCCGCTTGGTCGCCTTCTTGTCCGGTTCGCCGGGCACCGGTGCCACCACCTCGACCTGGGTCGGCCGGACGATCCGGGACTGCGACACCCGGTAGACGTACCAGTCGGTCTTGCTCTCGACCACTATCGGGTCGCCCTCATTCAGCTCGTCCAGCCGCCAGAAGGTGGCCCGGTTGCGGTGGCCGGCGACGGAGAAGTTGCCCACCTGGCCGGGGAGCGCACTGGTCGGGTAGTGGCCGGGGGCGAAGCGAATGTCCTGCTGAGTGACGCCCTCGACGACGACCCAGTTCTTGTCGAGCTTGGGGATGTAGAGGCCGGCGAGCGGCTTTCCGCGTACCGGCGGGGACGGTTTGACGCTCGGGCCGACAGACGGGGCCACCGTCGGGTCGTCGGTCGGGCCCCACGCCTGGGCCAACTGGTT
Organism: Micromonospora sp. NPDC048842; assembly: GCF_040649935.1. Classification (NCBI taxonomy): domain Bacteria; kingdom Bacillati; phylum Actinomycetota; class Actinomycetes; order Micromonosporales; family Micromonosporaceae; genus Micromonospora; species Micromonospora sp. NPDC048842. Next base: position 273,427 of record NZ_JBEZGK010000002.1, read on the forward strand.
GTTGAGGTCGTTCTGGTGGGCGTCGACGATGGCCGACTTGCCCCAGACCTCGTAGCCGGCGAAGAGCAGGACCACCAGACCGAAGGTGATCAGGATTTCGCCGGTGACGCGGACGCCGGTGCGCAGTCGCGAGCCGAACGACGGTCGGGTCAGCTCGGAGTAGACGCTCTTGTAGCCCTCACCGGTCTGGTGCGGCCGAAGTTGCACCACCCGCTCGCCGCGTCGGGGTTGGGGAGGGTCGGCGGGGTTGGCGGCGGTCGGCTCATCCGGGACGGCGGTGCGGGGGACGGCCCCCATCAACGCTGTCGAATCCATTGTCGGCGGCCTGGTGGCAGGAGTGCCTGGCACTGCCGGAATCAACGCGGTGGCGGCCGGGTCCGCGCCGCGATCCCCGCCAGCGCTCGGCGGGACCCGGCTCGGCCCGGTCGGCGGGACCCGGCTCGGCCCGGTCGACACGAAGCCTTCCGGCCCGGCCGCTGCGACGCGCTCGGGGGCGGCCGGTGAGACCGGGGTGGCCGGGGAGCCGGTGGGTCGGCCGGGACGGGCGGTGACCTGCGGAATGTACGCGGTCGGCGAGTCGGCAAGCGGCGGCGTCGAGGGCCCGGAGGAGACAGGCCGGCTCGGTGTACCGGGGGCCGCCGGCCGGGTCGGCATCGGCATCCCGCCGGGCGTGGCCGGGCGGGTCGGTGCGGTGCCGGGTGGGTTGCCTGCGCCCGGCGGGCGGGTCGGTGCGGTGCCGGGCGCGGTCGGTCGGGTGGACGCGGCGCTGGGTGCGGGGGGTCGGGTCGGGGCGTTGCCGGGGGCAGCGGGCCGAACCGGGCCCTGGTTGCTGGCGGTCGGTCGGCCGGGGGTGGTCGCGGGGGGAACCCCGGCGCTGCCGTGCGAGCCCGGCCCGGCAGCCGCGCTGCCCGGCCACGGCGGCGGCGCTTCGGCACCCGGGCGGCCCGGGGTCCCGGGCGGCTCGGGTCGAGTGACGCTCGGCGGCGGCTGCTCGGCGTGCGGCGGCTGCTGGGCTCGCGGCGGCTGCTCGGGTCGCGGCGGCTGCTCAGCGCGCGGCGGTTGCAGCACCGGCTCGGGCCAGTTGCTGGCCGGGGTCGGTCGGCCCGGTGCCGACTCGGGCCGGTCGAACTTGGGCAGAAAGGCTGTCGGCTCGTCGGTCTGGTCCCGGTGTCGCCCGTCGCGTCGTTCGTCCGGCCCGCTCACTTGGGCACCGTAGCCGAGCGCAGGGCGGTGGAATCCTCGAATGCGGGAACTCGCACAGTGGAGGCCGTCTCGCTGTAGCCAAGCTGGTAGTCGTCGACCGCGTCCTTGAACAACCGGACTCCCTGAGAGCTGGCGAGGGCCTGCTGGAGGGCAGCGGGATCGCCGATCGCTACGATCTTGAACGGTGGGGAGTACACCCGGCCGTGCAGTAGCAGGGTGTTACCGACGCAGCGTACCGCGCTGGTGGTGAGCACGCGGACATTCATGATTGACATGGCCTCGGCTCCGCCGGCCCAGAGCGCGTTGACCACCGCCTGCACGTCCCCCTGATGCACCACCAGGTCGTCGTTGCTGGCGTCCGACTGCGTCTGCTCGAGTTGGGGCGCGTCGTTCAGCTCGACTGTGACCCCGGGCCCGCTGAGGGCGGTGAACCCGGCGTTCTGGAGGCTGCCCTGGGCGCGATTCTGTTGAGCCTTGATCGGGGCGTCCGACCCGGCCAGGGTGTTGGTCCGTTGCTCGACCTCGCCGCGCAGCGTGGCGGCGCGGCGCTCGCTGGCGGCGACCTGTTCGCGGCGGTCCTCGATGAGTTGGTTGAGCTGGGGGCGCCGGTCCTCTCGGAGAGCGGTGCCGCCCGCGGTGGTCGCGGTGGTGGTGAAGAGCAACCCGGCCGCCGCGGCGATCAGGGGCACCCCGATCGACCAGCCCGGACGGCGTTGGCGCGGTCGCCGGGGCAGCAGCCCGGCGGCGGCCCGTCGGAGGACCTTCTGCCAGGAGGTTGCGCCGGATGTGTACTCCACCGAGCGTTCCTTCCGCGTGTCGGGGATCGGTCCGTGCCGGCTGGGCCGGTGATGCGAACAGTCCCGCCTCTTTCGGTCACTCCGTGCACCGGCCTGACCCCATTCGTGGTCCAGGCGGCCAATCGGGACTACGCTAGCTCTCGAACATTATTGGCCATGGACCGTCGCCCCCGCGCCCGGTTGTCAGGCCGGACGAGGTCGTCACCCCTCTGGAGAGCGCCGTGCCCAAGTCTCAGGTCCGTAAGAAGAAGGTGTACACCCCGCCGACGGACGTACGTCCGACGACGACGACGTCTTCGTCGCGCAAGCCTAGCCCGGTGTGGTTGCCGATCACCGCGGTCGCCTTGATCGTCGTCGGGATCGGCTGGCTGGTGCTCTACTACCTGTCCGAGCAGGAGTACCCGGTCATGGCGTGGGGTTACTGGAACCTCGCCGTCGGCTTCGGTGCGATGGTCGCCTCGCTGGGGTTGCTCTCTCGCTGGCGCTGATCCGAGCGGACCGTCGCGTCGGCGGTCCCACGTCACCCCGTCGAGCCCCTGCCCAGCAGGATCGGGTGGGGCCCCCTATGGTGTGCGCAGGCAGCGCGGCCTACTGCGAGATGACTCACGTTACCGCTGGGTAACCTTCGCGTAGGCTGCACTGCATGACCGAGCACAGCGAGGTCATCAGGCAGCAGACCGGGGAGGCCAACTCGATGGGCAGCGTCCAGATCGTCACCACGATCCTCGCGGCCGCCATCACCGCCGTGGCGGTGTGGCTTGCGGTGCGTGCGGTCCTGAAGATGGTGGCAGTCATCCGGCTCGGGCAACCCGCGCCGGAGCGGTTCTCCGACAAGGTCGCCCGCGCCAGGACGATGCTGGTGGAGACGGCCGGCCACACCCGGATGCTCAAGTGGGGCGTGGTGGGCGCCGCGCACTGGTTCGTGATGGTCGGCTTCGTCGTGCTGTCGCTGCTGGTGCTCGAGGCGTACTTCGAGGTGGGCACCACCGACGGCGGTCTGCCGATCATCGGGCACTGGACGATCTTCGGTCTGGTCACCGAGATCATCGGGGTGCTGAGTCTGGTCGGCATCCTGGTGCTGATGGCGATCCGGCTGCGCAACCGGCCGACCCGCCCGGGCGGGCGGTCCCGGTTCACCGGCTCGACCATGTGGCAGGGCTACTTCGTCGAGTGGATCGTGCTGCTGGTCCTGATCTTCGGCTTCGTGATCCGGGGCTTCAAGGTCGCCACCGACCACTTCGAGTTCCCGTTCTGGGCCACTCCGGTCAGCCACGCGGTTGGTGCGGTGCTGCCCGACTGGGCGGACGGCGTCAGCGTCGCCGCGGCCATCAAGATCATTATTTCGATGACGTGGCTGATCGTCATCTCCCTGAACGTCACGATGGGCGTCGCCTGGCACCGCTTCCTGGCGTTCCCCAACATCTTCTTCAAGCGGGAGCCGGCCAGGCCGGCCGGCTCCGGTCTCGGCGCGCTGCGCCCGATGACGAGTCAGGGCAAGCCGCTCGACTTCGAGGAGGCGGACCCGGAGAAGGACCAGTTCGGCGTCGCCCACGTCGAGCAGTTCAGCTGGAAGGGCCTCCTGGATTTCAGCACCTGCACCGAGTGCGGCCGCTGCCAGTCGCAGTGCCCGGCCTGGAACACCGGTAAGCCCCTCTCGCCCAAGCTGCTCATCCTGAGTTTGCGCGACCACGCGTACGCGAAGGCGCCCTACCTGCTGGCCGGTGGCGGCAAGGACCTGACCGGCGAGGAGAAGGCCACTCAGGCACAGCTGGCCCACCTGGACGTGCTGGCCCTCGCCGAGGCCGACAAGCCGTTGATCGGCACCGCCGAGGAGGGCGGTGTCATCGACCCGGACGTGCTCTGGTCCTGCACCACCTGCGGCGCCTGCGTCGAGCAGTGCCCGGTGGACATCGAACACGTCGACCACATCGTCGACATGCGCCGCTACCAGGTGCTGATCGAGTCGAGCTTCCCCTCCGAGGCTGGCGTGATGCTGCGCAACCTGGAGAACAAGGGCAACCCGTGGGGCGCCCCGCAAAACACCCGCGAGGACTGGACCAAGGGCCTGGACTTCGAGGTGCCCCGGGTCGGCGAGGTGGACGACTTCGAGTACCTGTTCTGGGTCGGCTGCGCCGGCGCGTTCGAGGATCGGGCCAAGAAGACCACTCGCGCGGTCGCCACGCTGCTCAACGAGGCGGGCGTGAAGTTCGCGATCCTCGGCGAGGGCGAGACCTGCTCCGGCGACCCGGCACGACGGATCGGCAACGAGTTCGTCTTCCAGATGCTCGCCCAGCAGAACGTCGAGACGCTGAACGAGGCGTTCGAGGGCCGGGACAAGACCAAGCGCAAGATCGTCGCTACCTGCCCGCACTGCTTCAACACCCTGGGCAACGAGTACGGGCAGCTCGGCGGGGAGTTCGAGGTGGTCCACCACACCCAACTGCTCGCGCACCTGGTCGCCACCGGCAAGCTCACGCCGGTGCAGCCGGTCGACGGCGGCGTCACCTACCACGACCCCTGCTACCTGGGTCGGCACAACCGCGTCTTCGCGGCCCCCCGGGAGGTCCTCGGCGACGCCATCGCTGGCGACCTGACCGAGATGCCGCGCAACAGCGAACGCTCCTTCTGCTGCGGCGCGGGCGGCGCCCGGATGTGGATGGAGGAGAAGATCGGCAAGCGGATCAACGTGGACCGCGTCGAGGAGGCCATGGCGACCGGGGCGAAGACGGTGGCTGTCGGCTGCCCGTTCTGCTCGACCATGCTCAGCGACGGGGTCAACGGCAAGGGCGCCGGCGAACAGGTCGAGGTGATCGACGTGGCCACCGTACTGCTCCGCTCGGTCAAGCCCGAGCAGCCGCAGGGCGGCAAGGAGACCGCTCCGATCGGCGGCTGAGACGCGTACACCAGGGTTTTGAACATCGACGGCGGCGGCCCTCAGGGGCCGCCGCCGTCGTGCAAGAATCTCGCCGAGGTGAGGCGACATCGACGGCCTACTCTTGACGACGCTGTTGCCCCTGGTCGGCTTCGTAGCCCTGACCGCGGGCAACGCGTTCTTCGTCGCGGCCGAGTTCGCCCTGGTCACTGTCGACCGGGCGGAGATCGACAGGCGGGCCGCCGCGGGCGACCAGGCCGCCCTGACGGTACGCACAGCGTTGCGCGAACTCTCCTTCCAGCTCTCCGGGGCGCAGCTCGGCATCACCATCACCGCGCTGCTCACCGGCTACCTGGCCGAGCCGGCCCTGGCCCGGCTCTTCACCCCGCTGCTGCGCCCGCTGGCCGGCGACAGCACCGAGCGGCTCACCCCGTTCATCGCGCTGGCACTGGCCACGCTGATCTCCATGCTCTTCGGCGAGTTGGTGCCGAAGAACGCGGCGCTGGCCCGGCCCATGCCGGCGGCGCTGGCCACGGCAGGCCCTATGCACACCTTCTCCCGGACGTTCGGCTGGCTGATCCGGGGGTTGAACGGCTCGGCGAACCGACTGGTCCGGGCGCTGGGCGTGGAGCCGCAGGAGGAGTTGGCAAGTGCCCGCTCGCCGGAGGAGTTGGGCCTACTGGCGGGCATCTCGGCGCGGGCCGGCGCGCTGCCCACTGACACCGCCATGCTGCTGCGTCGCACCATCCGCTTCGGTGACAAGCGGGCCGCGGAGGCGATGACCCCCAGGGTGGACGTGGTCGCGCTGCGCGCCACCGCCACAGTGGCGGAGCTGCTGGAGCAGTCGCGGCGGACCGGGCGGACCCGCTTCCCGGTGTACGAGGAGACCCTGGACCTGGTGACCGGTGTGGCCGGTGTGCCCGACGCGCTGGGTGTGCCGCTGGCCGACCGGGCGTCGACCCGGGTCGGCTCGGTGGCCCGCGAGCCGGTGTACGTGCCGGAGAGCCTGAACCTGGACGGTGTCCTTGCCGCGCTGAAGGAGGCCGGGGCCGACCTGGCCATCGTGGTCGACGAGTACGGCGGCACGGACGGCGTGGTGACAGTCGAGGACCTCGTCGAGGAACTGGTCGGAGAGATCGCCGACGAGTTCGACCCGGCGAGCGTGGACGAGAACGGGTCGGCCGAGCTGACAGTGCCGGGCGGTGAGCGCACAGTGCTGGTCGACGGTGTGCTCCGTTCCGACGAGTTGGCCGAGCAGACCGGCTTCCGGCTGCCCGAGGGGCCGTACGAGACGTTGGCCGGGTTCCTGATGGCCCAGCTCGGGCACATCCCGCTCGCCGGCGAGACGGTCGAGACGGACGGCTGGGAGTTCACAGTGGTCGAGGTGGAGCGGCACCGGATCGAGCAGGTCCGGGTGTTGCGCCCGGCGGATCCGGACGACGATGACTGAGCTGCTGGTGACAGTGCTGTTGCTGCTCGGCAACGGGTTCTTCGTGGGCAGCGAGTTCGCGCTCATCGCGTCCCGCCGGACGGTGATCGAGCCGCTGGCCGCCGGGTCGAAACGCGCCCGCTGGGCGTTGTCGGCGATGAACCAGATCCCCCTGATGATCGCTGGCGCGCAGCTCGGCATCACGGTCTGCTCGCTGGGTCTGGGCGCGATCGCCGAACCGGCGCTGGCTCACCTGCTGGAGCCGCCGTTCCACGCGGCCGGTCTGCCGGAGCGGGCGGTGCACCCGGTGGCGTTCGTGTTGGCACTGGGCGTGGTGGTGTTTCTCCACACGGTCGTCGGTGAAATGGTGCCGAAGAACATCACGCTGGCCGGTCCGGAGGTCTCCGCGCTCTGGCTCGGTCCGGCGATGCTGGCATTCTGTGTGGCCACCAAACCGTTGTTGCTCGCTATGAAATGGGCGGCGCGGCGGGTGCTCGCGTTCTGGCGGATCGAGGCGTCCGAGGCGGTGAAGACGGTGTTCACCGCCGAGGAGTTGGCCGGGTTGGTTTCCCAGGCGCGGACCGAGGGGCTGCTCGACGCGGAGCAGCACGCCCGGATCACCGGCGCGCTGGCCCTGCACGCCCGGACGGCGGCGGACGCGCTGCAACCGTGGTCGACGGTGGTGACGGTGGCCGAGGACGTCTCGCCGGCGTCACTGGAGGTGCTGGCGACCCGGACCGGTCGGTCCCGGTTCCCGGTGGTGCAGCGGTCGACCCGTCGGGTGCTCGGATTTGTGCACGTCAAGGACGTGCTCGGGTACGCCGGGCAGGGCCGCCGGTCCCCGGTGCCGGCCGACGTCTACCGGCCGCTGGCGGTGGTGCCGCCGGACCGTACGCTGGCCGATCTGCTGCTGGCGATGCGTCGCGAACGGCGGCACATGGTGCTGGTCAGCGACGGTCGACGGCCACTCGGTGTGGTCACTCTTGACGATGTATTGACCGCAATCGTTGGGTGATGGGCCAATACCCTTGGTGTGCAAGCGGTTGCACGACAGTGATGGTTACCGCCCTCGCCTTGATTACCGCACCGAGCTTCCCTAATGTGGGGCACCGACCGCTGTGGGTCGTCTGCCTCGGCCCTTCCCTCACGCGAGGCGCCCGGCGGTCGGTTGCAAAGGAGTCGGTGCCGGTGGCAACCATGCCCCCTCATCGTCACGACCTGTTTGCGTCTGCTCGCTCTGGTGGCCTGCGCCGCGTCGCGCAACGGGTGCTGATCCTGGTCGCCGCGGCGGCGGTCGGCGCCGGTCTGCTGACCGCGCCGGCACATGCCGCGCCCACGGTCGACGAGATCGAGGCGCAGATCGACAAGAAGTGGGAGCAGTTGGAGCCCACCATCGAGCAGTACAACAAGGTCCGGGCGCAGTTGAAGGTCAACCGGCAGAAGTCGGCGAACCTGCAGAAGAAGATCGAGCCGCTGGCGCTGCAGAGCGAGCTGGCGCTCAACCGGGTCGGCGACCTCGCCTCCCGCTACTACATCTCGGGCCCGTCGCACGACATCGGCGCGCTGCTGGTCAGCGCCAAGCCGGACACGCTCACGGAGCAGCTCACCATCCTCGACCGGCTCGCTTCGCAGGAGCGCAAGGAGGTCGAGGGTGTGCTGGCGGTGCGGGCCAAGTACGACGGCGAGAAGCAGAAGCTGGACGCGCTGATCGTCACGCAGACCAAGCAGCAGAACGAGCTGGCGGCCAAGAAGAAGCAGATCGACGCCGAAATCAAGCAGCTCGAGGCGTCGATGCCCAAGACCACGGTCAAGACCGCGGCCTGCCCGACCATCAACGGGGTGGTCAGCGCGGCAGCACGCACCGCGATCAAGACCGCCTGTGGCAAGGTCGGCAAGCCGTACGTCTGGGGCGCCACCGGGCCGAACTCGTTCGACTGCTCGGGGCTGACCCAGTACGCCTACAAGGCGGCCGGGATCTACCTCACCCACCACACCGGTGACCAGTGGAACGAGGGCAAGGCCATCTCGCGAGGCGACGCCCGCCCCGGTGACCTGGTCTTCTTCTTCTCCGGCCTGAGTCACGTCGGGCTCTATCTGGGCAACAACACCATGGTGCACGCACCACGTGCCGGTAAGCCGGTGCAGGTGTCCAGCATCAACACCATGCCCGTCGCCGGGTTCCGCAGACCTGGCTGATCCACCTCACGCGACACGAAGGCCCCCGGTCACCGACCGGGGGCCTTCGTGGTTCTCAGCGGGGCGCGCCCACCGGGGACGGCAACAGCTGTACGTCGGCGAGGTCGACGTACATGATCCGGTGGCCGAACTGGATCTGCGCGTACCGGTTCTTGCCGCGAATCACCGTCCAGTCGCCGGGCGAGGAGCCGTCGACGGTGCTGGCCCGGTAGTACTCCCCGGCCAGCACCGCGCCGACGGCGTACCGCTGCCCGGCGGCCAGGGTGTACTGAAGAGGCGATATCGCCTGGTAGGGCACCCCTTCCGGGTACGCGGACTGCTCCGGGTACGCCCGTCCGTAGACCGGAACGGTGGTCCGTCCGGGCTTCGGCGTGGCCACGACGCCGACGGTCCAACTGGCGGTCGGCGCGGACGCCGGGTTGTGGAACCAGGCCCGCTGCCCGAGGTACCAGATCGCCGTCCAGTCACCCTGCCGCCCGGCCAGCGCGTACGTCTGCCCGGCTGACGCCCGGGCCCCGTGGTCCGACACGACCATCGTGTTCGGGGTGCCGTCCGGGCGGAGCGCGATGTCGTTGACCAGCGGCGCGTCCGCGGACGGTGCGCTGCGCAGCACCACCGCCGAGGAGCCGCGTGGCGCGCAGGGCACGCCCGGGGTGACGCAGTCGGTGAACGCCGGCTGGTTGGTGGCGTAGTCCGGGTCGATCCGCACCATTCCGGTGGCCGGGGTGCCGGTGTCCAGTCGAGGCGCGTGCAGCAGGTCGAAGTAGTGCGTCCAGTCCCAGTACGGGCCCGGATCCCAGTGCATTCCCCGCACTGTCGAGGGAATGGTGCCGGGCACGTTGTCGTGGCCGATGATGTGTTGCCGGTCCAGTGGGATGCCCAGCCGCAGCGCCAGGTGCCGAACCAGCTTCGCCGAGGTCCGGTACATCGCCTCGGTGTACCAGGTGCCCTGCGCCGCGAAGCCCTCGTGTTCCAACCCGATCGACTTCGCGTTGACGTACCAGTTGCCGGCGTGCCAGCCGACATCCTTGGTCTTCACGTGCTGGGCGATGTGCCCGTCTACCGAGCGCAGCGAGTAGTGCCAGCTCACGTAGGTCGGGTCCTGGACGAGTTGCAGGGTCGTGGCCCAACTCGCCTCGGTGTCGTGGATGACTATGTACTCGATCTTCTGCCGCCCGGGCCGGTCGGAGAGGTCGTGGTTGCCGTAGTCCCCGTCGCCGAACGCCTCGTAGGGCGCCGGGATCCACTCGCAGGAGATGGCGCGGGGGCACTCCACCCCGTCCGGGCGGGCCAGGCGGCGCAGGCCCAGCCGGTCCAGCCAGGAACGCTCGGGCCGTACCGCGCGAGCCGGCAGTGTGATCTGCTGGCCGTCGTCGGTCACCCGGGCTTCGCCCGCGCCGATGGTGGTGAAGACCTCGTCGGCGAAGGCCGCGGCGGCGTCGGCGCTGTCCGCGCCGGAGTAGCGGGCCACCGCGCCGTACCAGGCGGCCGGGTCGGTGTCCGCGCCGACCGGCGCGCCCAGATCCCTCTGGTACGCGCTCAGCAGTGCGGCCCCACCCCGGATGTTGAGGCCCGCGTCGGTGCGCAGTGCCTCCGGGGTGGCGCCGGTCAGCGTGGCGGCGGCGTCGACGGTCTGCAACGCCGCTGTGGACGGCGCGGGTGCCTCGACCGGCCGGGGCGCTGGCACCCGGGCGGGACGGGAGTCGTCGCCGCGTGGGTCCTCGGCGCCGGCGTCGTGGTGGCCGCGCCCGGGCAGGGCGGTCACGTGCCGGGCGTCGGTCAGGTGCATCGGGCCGTAGCCGCCACTGGTGCTCGGTGTGCCGGCGTTGGTGTCCCAGCGCGACTCCAGGTAGGAGACGGCGAGCAGCACGACGGCCGGCACGCCGTACTCGCTGGCCGCAGCGGCGTACTGCTGCTGGCGGTCGGTGGTGGGCGCTGCGGCGGCCGGGCCGACGGAGAGCGGCACAGTGGTCGCGGCGGCGACCACTGTGGCGGCGAGCAGTGCGCGCCAGCCGGTCGACAGGGTTGGATGGTGCATCGAACCCCCTAGATTCTCGCGAAGTGAGGTCAGGTCACCATCGCGCCGTCCGGGAGGTCACGTCAATACCTTTCTATCTATCGAAGCCGATGGAAAGAATTCTTCACGCACTGTCGGTGACCTCTTCCAATCCGTACGGAGTGTCACTGCCGCACGGGTTGCGGATCGGTAACAAGCGTCTCTACTCTGGTCATTCGTCGGCCCGACAGCAGCTCCGCCCAGCCCGGGCGGTAACGGACCGACACCGCCGAGTCGTTTCCGAGCGAACCGGGGACCCAAGTCCCTCGGGGTGAATCCGCAGCCACTGCGGTAGGGCGCCGACTTCCCGCCCGAACCCGTCAGCTAACCCGGTAGGCGGTCAGGAAGAAGGAGTACGGAACCCCGGTGGCACTCCATGCCCCGCGGCCGTCGTCCGAGCGGTCGGCATCAGCCGGCCCGGTGTCGATAGTGCCGCGCCCACGCTGGTCCCGCTTCACCACCGCACTCGCCGCGCTGGCCGGCATCGCCGTCGTTCTGACCGGCAGTGCCACGGCGGCCCACGCCGATCCGTCCGTCGCCGAGATCGAGCGCCAGATCGACGCCGACTGGAACAAGCTCGAACCGATCATCGAACGGCACAACGCCACCCGCACCGACCTCGCCGCGAAGCGCAAGCAGGCCGACGCGCTGGCCGCCCGGATCACTCCGCTCGAGCGCCAGGTCGACGCCGCGATGGACAAGGTCAGCGCCCTGGCCGTACGCGCCTACAAGGGTGAGAACGTCTCGACGGTCAACGCCGTGCTGGGCAGCCGGTCGCCCAGCGAGGTGGTCGGCCAGCTCGAAATGCTCGACCGCTTCGCGCACAACCAGCAGAAGGACGTACGCCAGGTGGCCGACCTGCGCGACCAGTTGGCCGCGCAGAAGGCGCCACTGGACGAGATGGTGGCCCAGCTGACCCGCACGGAAGCTCAGCTGGCGGCGAAGAAGAAGCAGATCAACGATGAGATCGACCGCCTGCAGAAGCTGCGCCTCAAGGTGTACGGCAACGGCGGCGGCGGTCCGCTGCGCCCGGCGCCCTGCCCGGGTAGCTACCCCGGCGGCGCCGCGGGCACCGCAGTCAAGTTCGCCTGCGCGCAGATCGGCAAGCCCTACGTCTGGGGTGCCGAGGGCCCGAACTCGTACGACTGCTCCGGGCTGATGCTGGCCGCCTGGGCGAAGGCCGGCGTGTCGCTGCCACACAACGCCGCCGCGCAGAGCCGGGTGACCAAGGACGTCAGCAAGGGCGACCTGCGCCCTGGCGATCTGGTCTTCTACTACAGCGACATCCACCACGTCGGCATGTACGTCGGCGGCGGCTGGGTGGTGCACGCCTCGCAGGCCGGTCAGCCGGTCAAGATGAAGAAGGTCGACGACGGCCCGATCCACAGCTACGGCCGTCCAGGCTGACAGTGAGTGCTCGAAGGGCCCGTCGCGATCCGTCGCGGCGGGCCCTCGTCGTCTCGGTTCTAGCGGGTGGGCCTCAGCGGGTTGGCCAGGTGCGCCAGTGCTGCCAGGCGCGGCTGGGTGTCGGCCCCCGCTGGCCCTGGTAGCGCGAGCCGTAGACCACCGAGCCGTACGGGTGCTCGGCCGGCGAGGAGAGCCGGAAGATGCAGAGCTGCCCGATCTTCATGCCCGGCCAGAGGGTGATCGGCAGGTTCGCCACGTTCGAGAGTTCCAGCGTCACGTGACCGGAGAAGCCCGGGTCGATGAAGCCGGCGGTGGAGTGCGTGAGCAGACCGAGCCGGCCCAGGGAGCTCTTGCCCTCCAGTCGGCCGGCGAGCTGGTCACCCAGCGAGATGACCTCCAGCGTCGAGGCGAGCACGAACTCCCCCGGGTGCAGCACGAACGGCTCGCCGTCGGGGACCTCGACCGCCGAGGTCAGGTCGTCCTGCTGCATCGCGGGATCGATGTGGGTGTAGAGATGGTTGTTGAAGACCCGGAACAGCCGGTCGAGTCGGACGTCGATGCTGGAGGGTTGGACCAGGGTGGGCTCGAACGGCTCCAGGCCCAGCGTGCCGGCCTTGATCTCGGAGACCAGGTCGCGGTCGGAGAGCAGCATCGGACCACCATAGCCGCGTTGCCGAAAGTGGCTGGATTCGGTGCCGGTGACCAGCGCGTCGAGGTCGCTGCTCGTACATTTGTTCGATAGAATGCCCACATGGCTTCCTGGTCCGAATTCGCCGCCGACGAGCCCCGACTCGCCGACGGGATCCGCATTCTCCTCCAGCAATACGGGCCGGGCTTCGGCTATCTGGCCACTGTCCGTGCCGACGGCGGGCCCCGCGTCCATCCGGTCTCCCCGGTCATCACCGCCGAGGGGCTGTTCTGCTTCATCATCGACTCGCCCAAGCGTCGCGACCTCGAACGTGACGGCCGCTACGCGCTGCACTCGTTCCCGGCGGAGGAGAGCGACGACGAGGCGTACGTGGCGGGGCACGCCCGTCCGGTGAACGATCCGATCCGGGTGGCCCAGTTGGCGCAGAGCGCCCGGGCCGAGCCGCAGGTCGACTGGCGGCTCTTCGAGTTCACTGTCGACGTGGCGATGCTCACCCGCCGCGAGCAGCACATCGCGGGCATTCCGGGCCTCGCGCCGAGTCGGCCGGCCGTTCGGGTCTGGCTCGACCCAAACGCCCCGTCGGCGGTGGCAGCGCCGCTCGCCGTCCCGCAGGCTCGCCCGACCCGCCTCAGCCGTGACGTCCAGTGCACGGCCGCCTGACCACCGCCGGAAGATCATCGGTGCCGGCTCCGTCGTAACGGAGCCGGCACCGGGCGTACGTGCCGGTCCAGCGCCCGCCGCCTGCGGTGATCAACTCGACTTCAAGAAAGTCGCGGGGTCCCAGCGCTCCGGATGCCCCGACTTCCAGAAAGTCGAGTGGATCAACCCGGGCGGAGCGGTACGCGGACACCTGCGGCCGGCGGGGGTACCTGGGTGCAGAGGCCCGACGACTCGGGTACAGTGGTGCCGCTTGCGGGTGTAGTTCAATGGCAGAACATCAGCTTCCCAAGCTGACAGTGCGGGTTCGATTCCCGTCACCCGCTCCACGTACGGAAGCCCTGGTCAGGACAGACGTCCCGCCAGGGCTTCCGTGGTTCCGGGTGATGCCCGCTCGCCGCGTTCGCTGTTGAACTCAGCGCAACAGTCTGCAGCTCGTCCATGTTGGTTCGGTACCAAGTGCCTCGGGTGAAGGCGTGCAGGTCGCCCGCTCCGGCAGGTGTAGCGGAGCCGCTGTGCTTCGACGCCATCAGGTAGCACGAGACGGCACTGCCCGCCGATGCGGCGCACGCCGTCTGTGCCGATGCGCAGCGGCTGCACGAACGACACCCGAAGGTCCGTCTCCACGTCGATGGCACCGACAGTCCGGATCCCCTTGCCACCGACATGCCAGGTGACCTGCTTGCGCCGGGAGTCGATCCGGTTTGACCAGACGGCGAACGCCGTACCATCGGGCCCGACGCCGACCGCCTCAGGCTCGCTCTCCATATCCGCGCGGTCCGAGGGCGTCAGAAATCCATGGCGTTCCAGTGGCACAACCGGCAGCTTCAATACGTCCAGCCGCCGCTGAAGACTGGCCTGATCGCGTTCGCCTCGTGGTGTCGTCATCGCGACCATCATCGGTCACCCGACCACCGGATTCGCGAGGGTCGGCGGGCCATTAGCGGGCCGGTAGCCGGAGTCATCCCAGCGGGAAGTCGCAGACGGTACGCCAAGGGCTGACGTCGGGCGTTCCGGCAATGAGCCGGACTCTGTCGATGGCTGCGGTGATCGGCAGGTGCGCGGAGACGGCTTCTGCGGCGTGGCTCAGCGTGGGCTTGGCGGCGTCGTGACCGATGGTCAGGTGTGGCACCACGTCGCTGTGCGCCCCGGCATACGGGGGTGCCTCGGGAAAGCGCTGCCACACCGCCGACGTAAGTTCCCGGAACGGGCGAGCTGGCTGCGGAGCAAGCCAGACGACCGTGTCACCAAACCAGCCAACGTGCGTCAGCGCGACGTTGAAACGCGGTATCCCGGCAATGGTGTCGCGCAGCACCGCCAAGACCTGCTCATCGATCTCCTGTGGGGGCAGGAACGGGTGGAGGACGGTCACGTGCGCTGGCACCCCCCACCCGGCGGCCGGGTCCAGCGAGGCCCGGAACCGGCCCACCGCCTCCTCGGCCTCGGGTATCGGCACGATGAGCGCCGTCTGTGTCGGTTCCATCCCCGCAGTTTCCAACCACCGTCGGTGCCGGTCCACTGGATTCACCACCCGCCGGGCGGTCCGCGCCAGCAAGGTCGGACAGGCGTGGTGTGCAAGCGCCCGTCCCTAGTCTCCGGACCGCAGTCGTGCGGCGAGGAAGGACGGCCGTTCGGTGAGACGGGTGTACGCGGCTTCGTCGACCGTGCGGAGTTCGGCGCGCGGCCGTGGCTCGACGAGCTTCTCCAGTAGGAATCCGGCGTCCAGGAGTTCGCCGAGGAATGTTTCCACCGTCATCCGCTGGAAGTGGAGAGCGCCCGGCCCGTGCGGCAGGTCGACCCAGGAATCGTCGTAGTAGGAGCCGCCGAAGTGTCGCCAGTCAGCCGTCGGATGGGTGGTCGAGATGACGAGCCAGCCGGCGGGACGTAGCACCCGGCGCATCTCGGCGAGCAACTGCCGCCGGTTTGTCAGATGACCGATGACCAGCGCGCAGACGATCCCGTCGAAGGACGCATCGGCGGCGAAGTCCAATGGCCGCTCCAGGTCGTGCAGGCGAAACTGCGCTCGGCCGGCACGTGAGTGGGCATGGCGGAGCACTGTGGCGCTCGCGTCGATGCCGGTCACCCGGTCCCGGTAGGCATCCGAGCACGATCCCGACCGCCGAGGGGATCCGCAACCGTTTTCGCCCGGCGGCACGACGCTCGCCCGCAGCAGTTGGCAGAGGGCCGCTATCGGTAGTCGGCGAAGATGCGACGTTCCACGCCGTCGACGGTGACCGGGCCGCCGTGAGGAAGGATCCACTGCGGTCTGGTGTGGCCGAACGGGACGCCGACGCAGACGACGGCCTCGGGGTTGTAGCGGGTCACCACGTCGACGACAGTGTCGCGCTGCTGCTCGCGAAGTCGCGCCCGATCCGCGGCCGGGGGTCGACGGGTGTGGTCGGAGACCGGCGGACGGGCGACCAGGACCGCGTCGACGGCGCTGAGAAGACCTCGTTCACCCAGTGACCGGACGATCCAGCCGACTTCGCGGGCGGGGAGAAGCTCCTCCGACGTCTCGATGATCAGCACCCCGCCGTGCAGGACCTCCGGGGGAAACGGGAAGCGTCCCGCCGTCAGGATCCACTGGATGACTTCCAGGCAGCCACCCCAGGTGCGGCCGGTGACTGCGCGGGACGGCCCGTGCCAGCTCCACGGCTCCGTCGGTTCGCGCTCCCCAAACGACTTCAACGCCTGCGGATCTGCCCAGTCGATTCCGACATCCTCGGACTCACCCGGGTCGGTGATCTCCAGCCGATCCCCGGTGAGTAACGCCGCTCGCAGCGACCGAACGTGGATGTCGTCGACGGCAGGCCCGGGGCCGAGGTGCACCTGGGAGGACCCGCCGTAGAAGCTGGCGATGCCGTGACCCCAGAGCCAGTGGTGCAGGTTGGTGTTGTCGCTGGTGCCGAGGAACGGCTTCGGGTCGGCTCGGGCCAGGTCGGCGTCCAGGTGGGGGATGACAGTGATCTGGTCGTCGCCGCCGACGACGGCGAGAATGCCGCGTACCCGGGGATCCGCGAAGGCGGCGTTGATGTCCGCCGCCCGCGCTGCCGCGCTCGCGCCCACCTGGCGGGTGGTGGGGTATTCGACCGGAACGAGGCCGGTCAGGTCAGCGAGCCGTCGCATTGCCTGCTCGTGGATCCCGGGATAGGCGCCGGCCGCGGCGAAGGACGGTGAGAGGACCGCGAGGTGGTCCCCCGGGCGTGCCTTCCGAGGACGAACAAGCTCATGCTCCATGTCGAGATCCAACAGGTGCGCGAGCCCGTGCGCATCTCATTTCGAGACGCGTCCCAGGACCACCACGGCGATCTACCGGCGTGCAAGTGGGCCAGGAACGCGTGGTCGACCGCCGTCGGCGGAGCGGGCATCGGCCACACGGATGCCTCTCATGTTCATGGCAGGATCTGCCAGGTGCAGGTCAGGATGCTTGGTCCATTCGAGGTTCGCACGGACATCGGCACCGTCATCGACGTGCCGGGCGCGCGGCTGCGCGGGCTGCTGACCGCCCTCGCACTCAACCCGGGTCACGTGGTCCCGAAGGGGACCCTCGTCGACTGGATCTGGGGCGAACATCCGCCCACCGACGCGGCTAACGCCCTGCACCGCCTGGTTTCCCGGCTCCGGAAGGCGCTGCCGGAGGGGTCGATCGAGGGACAGACGGACGGCTACCGGTTGATGGTCGAACCCGACGTCGTCGACGCCGTACGGTTCGAGCGCCTCGTCGGTCTGGCTCGCGATGACGAGGGCCCGCAGCGGGTACGGCGGTTGCGCGAGGCCCTCGACCTGTGGCGCGGTGCGGCGATGCAGGACGTCGGTCTGGTCGACAGCACGGCGCTCGACGCGGCGGTCACCCGGTTCGACAGGCTGCGTCTGACCGCCCTGGAGGATCGCTTCGACGTGGAGATCAGTCTCGGCCACGGTCCGGAGCTGGTCGCGGAGCTGACCGACCTGGTGGCCGCGCACCCGGTGCGGGAACGGCTGGTTCTCGGGTTGATGCAAGCCCTCGCCGCGAGCGGCCGTGACAACGAGGCGCTGCTCGTGTACCAGCGCACGAGTGAGGCCTTGGCCGACGCGCTGGGCGTCGACCCCTCGCCGGAACTCTCGGCGTTGCACGTCGCGCTCCTGCGGGGGGCGACGTCGCGGTGAGCGGCCGGGTCGGCGCTCGGGTGCAACGGCTGGTGCTGGAACACGGCGACGGGCAGACGACCACGGCGCGCTTGGCGCACGGGGTGTTCGGCCTACTCACCGATCACGCAGAAGTCACCAGGGACGCCGAGTTGGTCAGCTATGACAGCACCGGGGCAGAAATCGACCGCCGCCTGCTGTTCCGTTCGTCGCACGAGTTCGATCACTGTTACGTGGACTCCGCCGGCACCCTCGTCTACGGCAAGCCGGGAGCTGACTGCCGACCAGCCGAGCCCTGGGGAAGATAGGCGAGCCCGGTGAACCGCCCGCGTCGCTAGCGGGCGTTCACCGGGATCAGCAGGTCGATCTCGTCGCGCCGACGGTAGAACTCGATGCTGGGACGCGTCGAGTCGTGGTCGGCGACCTGCTTCAGCTCCGCGTATCGGGTGGGGATGTGCGAGTAGATCTCCGGCGGCTCGCCCTGCACGGTCGTCGACAGGTAGTGACCGCCGGGGATCGACCCGGACTCGAGCCCGTTCAACGCCGCATCGTCGTCGTCCTGGACCTGCACACAGACCCGGTATGACCCGTCGGGCGGGCCGAAGACCCCGAAGAACTTCCGCCCCTGGAGTGACCCGACGATCGTCTCCAGGCGATCCCACGCCTCGGTGATCGCGTCCTGCTCGTCGGCGGTCGAGATGAACAGGACTGGTGTCTCCCGGCGCTCGACGCGCCGGGTGATCAGATCCGCTGCGGGCATCGACGCATTCATGACCGGCAACCTATGCCACCCGTACGACAGGCTCCTACCCGGTTGGCCGCGGAGGGCCACCCAACTCCTGGTGGCGGCGCAGCAGCTCGCGCAGCGCGTCGATCTCGGCAGTCAACGCAGCCTGCCCCTGATCGGTGATCCTGATCCAGGTCTTGGGCCGGCGGCCGTGGTAGCCCCGTTCGATCTGGATCAGGTCGGCCTCCTCCAGCACGGCGAGGTGTCGGGAGAGGTTGCCGGCGGTGAGTTCGAGGGCGTCGCGCAGGTAGGCGACCTCCACCCGCTCGGCCTCCGCCGCGATGGTGAGGATGCCGAGCCGGTTGCGTTGGTGGACGGTGTCGCTGAGCCCGTTCGTCGGGTGCCCGCCGGTGCCGGTGCTCATGTCGACCTCTTACCCGTGGTGAAAAGAGCGATGATGCCACCGACGAGCAGGATCGGCGCCGGCAGCAGGGCCGCCAGCAGGAAGCTGTGGCGGTTCAGGTCTCCCGGCTCGAAGTTGGCGGTCTGGAAGTAGATGTTCACGAGGGCGACCGCCGCAGCGTAGAGCGCGGCCACGGCCGTCAGGCCTCGGCTGCGTTCCAGTCGAGCCAGAACCAGTAGCCCCACCGCGATGACCAGGTGCGGGATCATGCCGCGATCGGAGACGCCCAGCAGCGGTGTGGTCACCCAGCTGGTCCCGTTCGACACCGACGTCGCCGAGTTGAGCAATAGGAATCGCAGCACGATCGGCAGCACGAGCCCGACCAGCGTGCCGACGATGCCAGCGATGACGTATGTCCGGGTCGGTGTCTGGACACCCACCCGCGCGCCGTGCCACCGGTACCACCCGAGGGTCAGCAGGTAGCCGCCGATGAGCGCCACCAACCAGTACCACCCGAGGCCCGCCGAGCGTTCGAGGAAGTCCCCACCGAGGCCGGTCAGCGCGGGGTTGTCCTGCGGACCGCGCATGACGAGGGGGTCGGTCGACTCCACGTACAGGGGGGCCGCCGCCGCGATCAGGAGACCGAACAGCAGGAGCGGCAGCCAGTAGGCGTGCCGGGTGACCCGGGTGCGGCGGCGGAGCGCGGCCATCGACGCGAGGAGTTCTGCGGGGTTGTCTCTGCTGTTCGGCGCGGTGCTCGATTGCTCCGACACGATGACCTCCAGGCCGCTTGGCGCTGCTGCGATACCAATAGGTTTGCATCGCAAACCATTCTGCGCAAGAGGTAACCGAACAACGACGCCCACCGGTATCGACAGTGGTGGTTCCACCGGAGCCGCAGCGCGGCTAGGGTCCGGCGTGGAGGTGGTCCGTGTTCACCGAAGCCTTTCCGATCGTGACGACACCTGACCTGCCACGACTGATCGCGTTCTACCGGGACGTGGTCGGCTTCGAGCTGACCTACCAGTTCCCGGACGAGGGCGCCCCGGAGTTCGTCGCGCTGCGGCTGGGCAGCAGCGAGCTCGGCCTGGCCGCCAACCCGGAGGCTGGCGGGCCGGCCGACTCGCACCGCTGGGAGTTGTGCGTCTACGCCGACGACTGCGACGCAGCAGTGGGCGCGCTGCGTACGGGTGGAGCGACGGTCACCGAGGAGCCGGTCGACCAGCCCTGGGGCGAGCGGTCCGCCAGGGTCACCGACCCCGACGGCAACCGGTTGCTGGTGCTGGCCCGGCTCTAGACGACGGCGCCGGGGAGGAGGGCGGTCATCGCCTCCAGAACAGCAGATGGGTGACTCCGCTGGGGCTGGGCACCGACTCGAGGTGGAAGCGGTCGAGCAACTCGTCGGGGCTGTCCCACAGCCGCTCGCCCCGCTGGAGGTCGACGGGCGCCACGGCGATGTGCATCGTGTCGACCAGGTCGGCCTCGAGGAACTCGCGGATTATCGCCACCCCACCACCGAGGCGTACGTCCCGACCGTCGGCTGCCTGCTTCGCCTCGGCCAGTGCCTCGGCCGGTCTGACATCGCGGAAGTGGAACGTGGTGTCGGACAGGCTGAACGACGGACGCAGGTGGTGGGTGAGCACGAAGACCGGCGTGTGGAACGGCGGGTTGTCCCCCCACCAGCCCTGCCACTCGTGGTCCTTCCAGGGGCCGCGCTGCGGGCCGAACTTGTTGCGACCCATGATCTCCGCGCCGATGTTGCACTCGGCGTCGCGGGTCAGGTAGTCGTCCAGGCCACGAGTGCCGCCCGGCTCGGTGCGATACACGAAGCTGGCGGTGGCGGAACGCCAGGAGAACAGTGGGGTGGGGTCCGCGTGACCGAAGGGCCGCTCCAGGCTCTGCCCCTCTCCGGTCCCGAACCCGTCGCGCGAAACGTTGAAGCACTGCACCCGCAACAGTTGCGGCATGGTGTCCCCTCCTTCCTTCGATGGGCCGTGATTCAGTTCGCGGTCACCGTTGGGCCGCCTCCGCTGCCCCGGTCGTCGAGCACGAGCGGGGCGCGACCGCGCACCGCGTACCGGATGTGGGTCACCTGTGGGGTGGCAAGGACGCGGGTCGGCGTCAGCTCGACCCCTTCCCGGTCGCCCAGGTCGAGGTCCGCGTCGAAGAGTCGCAGGCCGGTGCCAAGCACTACCGGTACGACGTGCAGCTCCAACTCGTCGAGCAGCCCGGCCTTGAGCACCTGCCGCACCAGGCTGCCGCCCCCGGCCACCGCGACATCCTTGCCACCGGCCACCGCGCGCGCCTGCTCGACGGCGCTGACCACGCCGTCGGTGACGTAGGTGAAGCTGGTGCCCCCGCCCTTCACCAGCCGCTGGCGGGGGCGGTGGGTGACGACGAAGACCGGCGCGCGAAACGGCGGCTCCTCACCCCAGGGGATCTCACCTCCGTCGGCCATCCGGCGCCCCATCACGTACGCGCCGGCCGCCCCGAACGACTCGGCGATCACCTCGGAGTTGGTGTCCTGCTCCCCGCCGGCAAAGCCCTGTCGTTCGCGCCAGGCCGCCGCTTCGGTAGCCCACCGGGTGACCCGGAAGAATTTCGCGCTCTCCGCCGAGTCCATCCAGTTGCCGTTCCCGTCGAACTGTGGGCCGGCGTAGAAGCCGTCGACCGACACCGACAGTTGTGCTGTCACCTTCGTCATCGCGCTCTGGTCCTCTCCTCGGGCGACACCCCGCCTGGGTGCCGCTCCCCGAGGGGTCGGAGCCGAAAGCGATGTCCCTACCGGGAAGCAGTGTGACGCGTGCCACTCTCGGGCTCGGTCAGGTACCACGTGCCGGCGTGTTCCGGGTCGCGTGACCAGCGCATCCGGGTCTTCTCCTCCGGGCGGGGGCTCCAGTCCCGGTAGGGCGCGAGGGCCACCCGCCAGGCGATCACCGTGAAGACGTAGATGCCCGGGCCGACCAGCCAGAGCAGGGCGTCGCGCCGGCGATAGGAGGCGTACGGCGCGAGCCACGCGGTCGCCGCCATCGGCACCGCTACCGCGCTGAGGTCGGCCACCGGCCCGCGGCCGAACCGAGACTCGATCAGCTCGCGGAGAATGAGGGACGGGACGACCACCCCGACCAGCAACCCCACCGTGCGGATCATGCGGAGCCGGCGCGCCTGGCGACCCGGGGATACGCGGGCGGCAGCAGCTCCTTCGGTGGGCATCCCCGGAGAGTACGGGCCGGCCGCAGCAGTGGATCTAGGGCTGCCGGTCGGCGAAGGTCGGCTGGCAGGTGTTCCGGACGCCGGCCGTCCTCTGCTCAGCGGGATGCTGGGGGCGGATGGCCGGCCCGACTAGGGTGGCGATCATGCGGATTGGCATCGTGATCCTGCCGGACCAGCGGTGGGCGGAGTCGCAGCGTCGCTGGCGGCAGGTCGACGAGTGGGGCTTCGACCACGCCTGGACGTACGACCACCTGGGTTGGCGTGACCTGGTCGACGGCCCGTGGTTCGACTCGATGGCCACGCTGACCGCGGCCGCCACTGTGACCTCGCGGATTCGGCTGGGCACCCTCGTGGCGTCGCCGAACTTCCGGCATCCGGCCGCGTTCGCCAGGCAGATCACCACAGTGGACGACGTCTCCGCCGGCCGGCTGCTGCTCGGCCTGGGCGCCGGCGGCATCGGCTTCGACTCGGCGGTGCTGGGTGGTGAGACGCTGCCACCGCGTCAGCGGGTCGACCGGTTCGCCGAGTTCACCGAGTTGTTGGACCTGATCCTGCGGGAGGACGGCACCACCTGGCGTGGCGACTGGTTCGCCGCTGTGGATGCCCGCAACAACCCCGGCTGCGTGCAGCAGCCTCGGGTGCCGTTCGTGGTGGCCGCCAACGGGCCACGGTCGATGCGGTTGGTGGCCCGCTTCGGGCAGGGTTGGGTCACCACCGGCACCGGTGATGACAACGACCTGGCGGGTTGGTGGGGCAGTGTGTCGGCGCTGTCCGCGCGGATGGACCGGACCCTGGACGAGGCCGGCCGCGACAGGGCCAGCCTGGACCGCTACCTCTCGCTGGACGCGGCACCGGTCTTCTCGCTCAGCAGCGCACAGTTCTTCGCCGATCAGGTCGGCCGGGCCGCCGAGTTGGGTTTCACCGACGTGGTGACGCACTGGCCGCGCGCCAGCAGTTGGTACGCCGGTGACGAGGCCATCCTGGTGGACGTGGCGACGCGGTTGCTGCCACAACTACGGGGCTGAGGCCGCCACACCGAGCCGGCTGGGGCGGCCGGTCAGGTGCCGAGGTCGCCGCTGGCCACACCGCCCTCGCCGCCGGAGACCAGGCGGAAGCGCAGGCAGACGATCGGGGTGTCGCCGTCGACCGGGGTGCCGAGCCGCGCCCAGTAGGTCGAGTGCCCGGCCCGCCACTCCTCGATCGAGCGGTCACCCTCGCCCTCGGCGTGGGCGAAGTCCCACGGCACGTCGGCGAAGCGGACCACTTCGACTCCGGTGATCTCCACGACGCCGGCCAGTGCGTTGTCGTCGTCGACAAGTGCCAGGCGTTCGCCGACGTGCTCCAACTCCTCGCCTTCTTCCGCGTACTCGGCGAGCCGGCCGGCCGTCGCGGTCTTCACACCGGCCAGCACCAGGGTGTTGAGGGTCGACCGCAACTCGCCGGGGGTGCCGAGGGCGAGGGCGCGCAGTTCACCGATCCGAGGCCACATCCTGCCGAGGCTAGGCCAGCGCGGCCCGGGCCGCCGCCGCAATACCCGTCGCCCCGCTCAGATCAGTTGGCCGGCGTAGCCGGGTGCGGTGAGGAGCCGCTCGTCAGCACTGGTCGCGTAGGCGTCGAGGATCGCGTCGGCGAGCTTGACCACGTGCTCGTCGCCGTGGCGGGCCGCGCGGGCGAAGACCTCCGCCGGCGTCGCGGGGGTCACTGTCGGTGGCGCGATGCCGTCGGCTGGGGCGTACACGGAGGTCATGGCCGCCGCCGCGGCCCAGGCCGCGGCGTAGCTCGGCGCCCACAGACCCCTGTCGAGTGCCGGCAGGGTACGCAGCACGGCGGTCGGCGCCGTGACCGCGTGCACCAGCATGACCGGCGCTGCGTGCCCGAAGCGCAGGTAGTCCAGGCCGGCCCGGTGCACCAGCGTGGTGAGCCCACGCTCCGCCTCGGCCGGGCTCCGCGCGGGGCGCAGCTTCGCGAGTGCCGGCTCCCATCGGGGTACGCCCGGCAGCTGGTCCAGCCGATCCCGGACGCCGCCGGTCTGGTCGTCGATCCGGGGCAGCCCGGCCAGCGCAGCCGTCACGTCGATGTCGTCGGTGGCCGGCTGGTCCGAATCGCCGGTGAGCAGCCGGTCGGTGCCGGGGATCGGCTGCCAGCGGGCCGCCCAGTAGCCGAGGGCCTGACCCAACTCGGTGAGCCGCTGTCGGTTCTCGTCGTCCGGGTCGAGCGCGCGTACGGCGTGCCCGACCCGGATCACACCGTGCGTGGCGCCGGCGGCGATGCCCGGCAGTAGCCGGGGCCACCAGGTGCCGAGCACCGCGCGCCACTGGTGTTCGCGCAGTTGCCTGTCGAAGTAGGCCAGCCAGTCACCGGCGCGCTTCGGATCACCCAGCGCCGACCGCCAGTCGTCGATCGGGTGCAGCCCTCGGGGCAACTCGTCGAGGCGGCCGAGGTAGTCGTCGAGCCAACGGTGCACCCGGTGCGGGTGCCCGTGTCGGACCAACGCCTCGACGGCCATCGGCCCGTGGTTGGACAGCCAGCCCTGATATTCCGGGCCGGTGCGGTGCAGCCGCTCGTACGCCTCGTCAAGAATCCCGTCACTCATCCGCCGATCGTCGGTGCTCAACCTCGCTTCAGGTCAAGAGGGCAGATCAGCGGCGTCGATCAGGCCGGTGACCCGTAGGTCGGCAGCGACCTCGGGCGGGCAGTCCACGGCTACCACCGCGGTGCCCAGCACCTCGGCGCCCCGCGCGGCGCAGATGTCGTAGAGGGCGCGTAGCTGCGCGCCGGTACGCACCCAGTCGTCCACCACCAGCACCCGGTCGTCGGGGCCGAGGTGTCGGTTCCGTACGGCGAGGTCGACCCGTCGGCCCCGGTAGTCCGGTGGGCTCTGCGCCCAGGTGAGTGGCCCGGCCGGCAGTCGCCCGTCACCGGGCTTGTGGGCGGCCACGAAGCCGACCCCGAGGGCGGTGGCGGCCAACGGCCCGAGGAGCAGCCCGGTGACGGCCGGCGCGAGCACCACTGTGGGCCGGGCGGTCCGGTACGGCGCCACCAGGGCCGGCCCCAGCTCGGCCAGCACCGCCGGGTCCCGCCACCAACCGGAGATGTCGCTGACCAGGTGACTGATGTCCGGGCCGGGGTCGATCCACTGGAACAGGGCGGCCAGGCGTTCGGTCAGATCGGCGGGCATCCGCTCATCCTCCGGCACGGGGGGTGGGCGTGCCGGCACCCGGGCCACCCGGCCCACCCCGGGTCGGATGATCGGCTACACGTACCTGTGCAAATACGGGCATAGCACCATGATCACGTTGACTTCGGAAGTGCTTCTCTCGTTACGGTCCGACCCGGTTTGTTCAGACGACGAAAGGACCGGGCAGGTGGCAGGCAAGCACTCCCGTACCCGCATCTTCTCCTCCCCGGCGGGCATCGTGGCCACCGCGGCGGTCGGCGTCGCCCTCGCCGTCGGAGGCACCGTAGGTGCCGTGCAGTTGGTCTCCGGCCCCGACCAGTCGGGGCAGGTGGCTCTCGACCTCACCCCGACCACCGCCGCGAGCAGCCTCACCCCCAGCGCCCCGGCCGTCACCCCGAGCGTCAGCGCCTCGCCCAGCGCGACCGCCAGCCCGTCGGCGACCCGGTCGCAGCAGGCCGCCTCTCGGGGCAAGGAGCGCACCGCGTCGCCGAAGCCGAAGCCGAAGCCGACGGTCAAGAAGACCACGGCCGCGGCGAAGGTGCTGGAGAGCGGTTCGTGCGGCGCCTCGTTCTACTCCGACGGGCAGCTCACCGCCAACGGCGAGTCGTTCAACCCCGACGCGCTGACCGCCGCGCACAAGACACTGCCGTTCAACACCAAGGTCCGGGTGACCAACCCGGCCAACGGCAAGTCGGTGACGGTGCGGATCAACGACCGCGGCCCGTTCATCGACGGCCGCTGCCTGGACCTGTCCCGGGCCGCCTTCGCCAGCATCGCCTCGGTCGACGTGGGCGCGCTCACCGTCCGCTACGAGGTCCTCGGCTGAGCGGGGCCGGCGACGCCGATTCGGCCGGCAGACTGGGCCGGCCGGACAGAACCTCCTCGGACGACGGGTCAGGTTCATTCACCGGTTCACGTGGATCAGGCAAACTGTCCCTCGTACCCACGCGACTCCTCCAGTCGGGCCGTCGCCCGCTGAGCCCCGGATCCCGCGCCGGCCTCGGCGCGGCCCTCGTTCTGCTCGCGATCGTGTCGGCGGTGGAGGCGGCGGACGGCCGCAAGGTGCACTACGTCGCGCTCCTGGCGGCCGCGCCGGTACTCGCCGCCGCCCTGGCGTCCTGGCTGGTGGTCCTGGGGGTGGGCGTCGCGGCGACACTGATCGGCACCGGCTTCGCGCTGGTCGCGCCGAAGGTCTCGTTGGCCACCTCGGTCAGCGTTGTCGCGGTCGCGCTCGTCACCGGGATGGCCGTGGCGGTGGCCTGGGTTCGTCAGCGGCAGGCCGAGCGGATCGTGGAGCTGACCAAACTCGCCGCGGTGGCCCAGCAGGCGGTGTTGCGCCCGCTCGGGCCGCAGGTCGGCACGCTCTCGGTAGCGGGACGCTACATCTCCTCCACCGCGACGGCCGAGATCGGCGGCGACCTGTACGAGGCGATCGACACGCCCTACGGCGTCCGCATGATCATCGGTGACGTGCGGGGCAAGGGTCTGGACGCGGTCCGGCTGGCCAGCATCGTCCTCGGCTCCTACCGGCACGTGGCGTACGAGCGGGCCGACCTGCGGGCCGTCGTCGCCGACCTGGACCGCGCGGTGGCCCGCAACGTCGGCGACGAGGACTTCGTCACTGCGGCACTGGTCGAGGAGCGCGGCGGCACCCTCACGATCGTCAACTGCGGGCATCCGCCACCGCTGCTGCTACGCCGGGGTGCGGTGATCCCACTGGAACCACCGGCCCCGGCGCCTCCGCTCGGGTTCATGCCGGTGGTCCGCCCCCGGGTCGAACGCCTGGAGCCCGGGGACCGGCTGCTGCTGTTCACCGACGGTCTCGGCGAGGCGCGGCGGGACGGCGAGTTCTTTCCGACCGCCGACCGGGCCTGGCGACTGCTCGGCCATGGCACTGTCGCCGACGGGCTGGCATCGCTGGAGACCGCCCTGGTCGAGTGGGTGCACGGTCGGCTCGACGACGACATCGCGCTGGTCCTGATGGAGTACGTGGGGGCCCGTACCGGCGCGGCCGTGGCCGTCCCGAGCTGGGAGGTCGGCGCCGCCGAGAGCTGAGCCGGCCGACAGCGCCCGCAG
Source organism: Micromonospora sp. NPDC048842 (assembly GCF_040649935.1). Lineage (NCBI taxonomy): Bacteria > Bacillati > Actinomycetota > Actinomycetes > Micromonosporales > Micromonosporaceae > Micromonospora > Micromonospora sp. NPDC048842. The sequence continues at coordinate 300,415 of NZ_JBEZGK010000002.1, forward strand.
GTGTGTAATCGCTGTCACTTGGGTGATCCGCTTGTCGCTGCCTACCCGCGAGTAATACAGTCGGGGTTACTGATCGGTAACACCTGTCCGGAAGCGGGGCCAGCGAGCATGACCCACTACAAGAGCAACCTCCGGGATCTCGAGTTCAACCTGTTCGAGGTCTTCGGGGCGGACCGGGCGTTCGGCCAGGAGCCGTACTCGGATCTCGACACCGACACCGCCCGCAGCTTCCTCGCTGAGGTCGACCGCCTCGCCCGCGAGGATCTGGCCGCCAGCTACACGGACAGTGACCGTAATCCGCCGGTCTTCGACCCGGCGACGCACACAGCGCCGCTGCCGGAGTCGTTCAAGAAGTCCTACCAGGCATTCATGGACTCCGAGTTCTGGCGCCTGGACCTGCCGCCGGCGCTGGGCGGCACCAACGCGCCGCGCGCCCTCTGGTGGGCGCTCGCCGAGCTGGTGCTCGGCTCGAACGCGCCGGTCTGGATGTACGCCTCCGGCCCGTCCTTCGCGCACGTGCTGCACGTCGAGGGCAACGAGCGGCAGAAGAAGTGGGCCAGGCTCTTCATCGACAAGCAGTGGGGCTCCACGATGGTCCTTACCGAGCCGGATGCCGGCTCGGACGTGGGCGCGGGGCGCACCCGGGCGATCCAGCAGCCCGACGGCACCTGGCACATCGAGGGCGTGAAGCGCTTCATCACCTCGGGTGAGCACGACCTGAGTGACAACATCGTGCACTACGTGCTGGCCCGTCCGGTCGGCGTGGAGGGTGTCGGTGGCCCCGGCACCAAGGGCCTGTCGCTCTTCGTGGTGCCGAAGTTCCACTTCGACGAGACCACCGGCGAGCTGGGCGAGCGCAACGGCGTCTACGCCACCAACGTCGAGCACAAGATGGGCCTGAAGGTCTCCAACACCTGCGAGGTGACCTTCGGCGAGCACGGCGTACCGGCCAAGGGTTGGCTGCTGGGCGACAAGCACGACGGCATCCGACAGATGTTCATGATCATCGAGTACGCCCGGATGATGGTCGGCACCAAGGCCATCGCCACCCTCTCCACCGGTTACCTCAACGCCCTCGAGTACGCGAAGAACCGGGTTCAGGGTGCCGACCTGATCCAGCAGGCGGACAAGACCGCCCCCCGGGTCACCATCACCCACCACCCGGACGTGCGCCGCTCGCTGCTGCTGCAGAAGTCGTACGCCGAGGGTCTTCGCGCTCTGGTCCTCTACACCGCCACCTGGCAGGACAAGGTCGCGCTGGCCGAGGCTGCCGGGGACGAGAAGGCCACCAAGCTGGCCAAGCGGGTCAACGACCTGCTGCTGCCGCTGGTCAAGGGCGTCGGTTCGGAGCGGGCGTACGAGATGCTCGGGCACGAGGCCCTGCAGACCTTCGGCGGCTCCGGGTTCCTCCAGGACTACCCGCTGGAGCAGTACGTCCGCGACGCCAAGATCGACACCCTGTACGAGGGCACCACCGCCATCCAGAGCCTCGACCTGATCTTCCGCAAGATCGTTCGGGACAACGGCAAGGCGCTGCTCGCGGTCTCCGGCGAGATCCAGGAGTTCATCTCCTCCGAGGCGGGCAACGGCCAGCTCAAGGAGGAGCGGCAGGCGCTGGGCAAGGCGCTCGCCGAGATCCAGAACATCCTCGGCGTGCTGACCGGCTGGCTGGGCGAGGCGCAGGGCGGCGACACCCGCGCGCTCTACAAGGTCGGGCTGAGCAGCCGGCGGTTCCTGCTGGCGATCGGCGACCTGGTGGTCGGCTGGCTGCTCCAGCGGCAGGCCGACGTGGCGCTGAAGGCCCTCGCGGGCGAGGTCTCCGCCAGCGACAAGGCGTTCTACACCGGCAAGGTGGCCGCTGCCCGTTTCTTCGCCCGTGAGGTGCTGCCCCGCATCGGCGCCGACCGGCGGATCATCGAGGGCGCCGACCTCGACATCATGGACCTCCCGGAGGAGGCCTTCTAGGTCTTGTGCCGGGTCGCACCACCCGGCACCTGCCACGGCCGGTGGGGCTTCTGCCCCGCCGGCCGTCGCCGTCTCCGTCCGGCGGCGGCACGTATTGGCCGAGCCCGGTCGGGTATGCCGCTGGCGTGGCGGGTAACCGTCGCGTGACCTCGAAAGGGAACGCCCAGAGCCACCGCACGGGGGAGTGCAGCGCACATGGGTGTAGGAAGCGGCATTTTTCTCATCGCCATCGGCGCGATCCTGACCTTCGCGCTGAGGGCCAACGTCTGGTGGATCGACGTACGCGCTGTCGGCTGGGTGTTCATCCTGGCCGGGCTGGCCGTACTGCTGACCACTGTCTGGTTCTGGCAGGACCGGCGCAAGCGGGCTCGAACCCTCATCGTGGAGGAGAACCGGCTGTCTCATCCGACGGCGATGATGCCGCCACCGCCGGACCCGCCGCCACCAACCGCACCGCCGTCCTGATCCCCGCACAACGCGTACCCCTGAGCCACCCGTCGGATCGGCGGGTGGCTCAGTCGCGTGCGGTGTGCCGAGCCGTGAGCGGCGCTCCCGCCCTGCTCAACTCGACCCAGCCGGTCGGGCAGGTGTGCACCGCCAGCTCGGCGGTGCGCAAACCCTCGTCGTCAACTCCCTCGGGGTCCAGGAGCGCCGAAAGCAGCGAGATGCCCGGATTGTGGGCAATGAGTAACGCCGTGCGGGCCGCCGGATCCACAGTGCGGACCAGCGACAACAACTCCTCGGGATGCGCGTCGTACGCACCAGGCTCATAACGGACCGTCGGGCGAGGACCGGTCGGGCCGCCCTCCGGCGGTGAACCGGTCATCCCCATCGCCACCCCGTGCCAGGTCTGCCGGGTGCGTCGGGCCGTCGAGCAGATCACCACGTCGGGCAGCAGTCCCTGGTGCGCCAACCAGGCCCCAGCCGCAGCCGCGTCGGCGGTCCCACGTGCGCTCAACGGCCGCTCCGCGTCGTCCGCCGCGTCGCTGCCCTGCTCGGCCTTCGCGTGCCGCAGCAACACCAGAGTCCGTGTGTCGGGGTCGGCGTCCGTCATGCCCCCAGCTTGCCCGATTGGCGATCTCTGCGCCTGGGTAAGTCGATGGATGCCGCACCCCTACCGACGGCCGCGGCGCGACGTACGCCAGGTTAGAGCCGAGGAGCGAGACATGGGCATTGGTGGCAGCATCTTCTTGATCGCGTTAGGCGCGATCTTCGCGTTCGCAGTGGAGGCCGACCTGGGCTGGCTGGACCTGGCCGTGGTCGGCTGGGTACTGATGCTCGCCGGCGTCGCCGGTCTGCTCGCCACCCTCTACTTCTGGAACAGCCGCCGCCGACCGGTGGTGGCCGCGCCGGTTCGCGAGGAGCGCGTGGTGGCAGACCGGGTCGTGCCGGTCCAGGACAACCAGGTCATGCAGGAGTACCGCGAGGTGCGTCGGCCGGGCCGACCGGTCTGATCCTCGCCCACAGAATCCGGGGTCCCGCAGCGTCGCGGGGCCCCGGCTCGTGTGTCCGCCCAGTCCGGGTGTGCGCCGGCACCGCCGGGCCCCCGCTACCCCTGCGAAGATCTGCACACTTTCGGGGAAACTGCTGGCTGACGGCGCGCCGAGGCAGCAGTTTCCCCGAAGTTGCGCGGATCTCGGCAGGGGGCCCGATCCCGGGGGCCGCCCTGGAGAGGTGATCGGCCGAAGATCGTGCTCGATCCAGGAGATAGGGCTTTCGGGTGCGAGCGAAGCCACCTCCTTGATCGAGCACGATCATGGCGGCTGCCGCCGTTGCGTTAGTGCCGAGCGGCGTTGCCGGGACCAGGAGGCCGGGGTGCGTTCGCGCCAGGGTGCGTTCGCGCCGAGCTGCGTTCGCTGGGCCGCCTGTGCCCCGGCCGTTCGGGTCGCGCGGCCTGCGTCGTGGCCGGGTCGCGCCCTGCGTCGTGGCCGTTCGGGTCGCGCCCTGCGTCTTGGCCGTTCGGGTCAGGCGAACAGCGCGAAGTAGATCGCGATGTGATGACAGAGCGCCGCCAGCAGCGTGCAGGCGTGGAAGAACTCGTGGTGGCCGAAGACGGTCGGCCACGGATTGGGTCGGCGCAACGCGTAGAAGACCGCGCCGACGCTGTAGATCGCGCCGCCGACGATCAGCAGCACCAGTGCTGCGACGCCGCCCCCGTGCAGGATCTCCGGCAGCATGGCCACCGCCACCCAGCCCAGCGCCAGGTAGAGCGGCGCGGACACCCAGCGTGGCGCGTGCGGCCAGATCACCTTGACCGCCACGCCGGCCAGCGCGCCGCCCCAGACCAGGGCCAGCATCACGGTGGCCGGCCGGGGCGCGAGCAACATCGCGCACAGCGGTGTGTACGTGCCGGCGATGAACACGAAGATCATCGAGTGGTCCATCCGGCGCATCACCTGGTAGCCGCGCTCCGACCACACGCGACGGTGGTACAGCGCGCTCGTGCCGAAGAGCCCGCAGACCGTCAGGCTGTAGATGAGGCAGCTCACCAGGGGTGCCCACCCCGGCCGGGTGGCGGCGATCGAGCAGAGCACGATGCCGCAGACCACGGCGACGAAGAAGGCGTACGTGTGTAGCCAGCCGCGCATCCGGGGCTTACCGATGTCGACCGGCTTCAGGCGAAGCGGGGCGGAGGTGGTCACCCAGTTAGGTTACGGCACCGTAGGTTACTTGTAAGTAGTGGCGTTGGTGACACCCGGCACCGTCAACGTGAACACCGGATCGACTCGACATCGGCGAGGATGAGCGAATGCGGATCCGGCCCGTCGGGGCGCACGCCCTGCTACTCGACTGCACCGCCCCCGCCGACACCCCCGAAGCCGTGGCCGACATCCCGGAAGCCGCGCTTGTCGAAGCGTGGCGGGCCGAGCTGTGGCGGCGTCGGGAGCGGGGCGACCTGATCGCTGCGGAGATCGTGCCGGCGGCCCGGACCGTGCTGCTCGACGGCCTGCCCGACCCGACCACCACGGCCGAGCAGCTGACCCGATGGGCGCCCGCCGTCACCACCGCGACCATCCGCCCCAATCAGGCCGACGCCGACGCCGACGCCGACGCCGACGCCGACGCCGACGCCGACGCCGACGCCGACGCCCACGGCAAAGACCACGCCAAAGCCGAAGCCCACGCCAAAGCCGAAGCCCACGCCAAAGCCGACGCCCATGCCCACAGCGCCGCCACCGGAGACGGAGCCGACGGCGCGGCGGACGTGGACGTACCGGTCATCTTCGACGGGCCGGACCTGCCAGCGGTGGCGGAGCACTGGGGCGTGGACGTGCCGGCAGTGCGGCACCGGTTGACCATCACCCGGTTCCGGGTGGCCTTCTGCGGATTCGCCCCCGGATTCCCCTACCTGACCGGGCTGCCCACCGAGTTGGCGCTGCCCCGGCTGGCCACGCCCCGTCCCCGGGTGCCGGCCGGCTCGGTCGCGTTGGCCGGCCCGTACGCCGGCATCTACCCGGGCGCTTCCCCGGGCGGCTGGCTGCTGGTCGGTCGGACCGACCTGGTGCTGTTCGACGTGGCCGCCGACCCGCCGGCCCGACTCGGTCCGGGCACAACGGTCCGGATGGTGGCGGCGTGACCCACGCGGCCGCCATCGAGGTGCTCCGCGCCGGTGCGCTCACCACGGTGCAGGACCTGGGCCGGCCGGGTTGGGCGCACCTGGGCGTACCGCGGTCCGGTGCCCTCGACCCGGGTGCCCTGCGGTTGGCCAACCGACTGGTAGGCAATCCGGAGCAGGCGGCCGGCCTGGAGATCACCCTGACCGGTTGCACAGTGCGGCTGACCCGGGCGGCGACGGTGGCTGTGACCGGCGCCGAGGTCGCCGTCCAGGCGGGTGTCCGACCCGGTGACACCGGACGCCCGCTCACAGTGCCGGCGGGGACGGTGCTGCGGATCGGTCCCGCCCTGCGGGGTGTACGAAGTTGGCTGGCGGTGGCGGGCGGCATCGACGTGTCGCCAGTGCTCGGTAGCCGGGCCACCGACACCCTCTCCGGGCTGGGACCGCCCCGGCTACGGGACGGTGACCTGCTGCCGCTCGGTGACCCGGTCGGCACCCCCGCACCGGTGGACCTGACCGTGTGCCCCACGCCGCCTGAGGAGCTGCACCTGACGTTGGTCCCCGGTCCTCGCGAGGACTGGTTCACGCCGACCGCGTTCGACAGGCTCTTCGGCAGCGCGTACACCATCAGCCCGGTGAGCAACCGGGTCGGCGCGCGGCTCGCCGGCGCGGCGCTCCCCCGCGCGGTGGCCGGCGAACTCCCCAGCGAGGGCATCGTGCTCGGTGCGGTGCAGGTGCCGGCGGACGGACAACCCCTGATCTTCCTCGCGGACCACCCGACCACCGGTGGATACCCAGTCATCGGGGTGGTCACCGACGTGACCCCGCTCGCGCAGGCCCGGCCAGGTACTACCGTCAGATTCCATGGACCTCAACGCTGACCTGGGCGAGGGATTCGGCATCTGGCGACTCGGCGACGACGAGGCGCTGCTGAGCCTCGTCACCTCCGCAAACGTCGCCTGCGGTTTCCACGGCGGCGACCCGTCCACCATGCGGCGGGTCTGCGAGGGCGCCGCGCGGCGCGGGGTCGCGGTGGGCGCGCAGGTCGGCTACCGGGATCTGGCCGGCTTCGGCCGGCGGCACATCGCGTACGACTTCGCCGAGCTACGCGACGAGGTGACCTACCAGTTGGGGGCGCTGGACGCGTTCTGCCGGTTGTTCCGCACCCGGGTCCGCTACCTCAAGCCGCACGGGGCGCTCTACCACGCGGCCAGCACCGACGAGTCCCAGGCGGCGGCGGTGGTCGCCGCCGTCAGCGGCTACGACCCCGAGCTGCCCGTACTCTGCCTTCCCGGCTCGACGCTCGCCCAACTCGCCGTGGGCGCGGGCCTGCCGGTGGTTGCCGAGGCGTTCGCCGACCGCGCCTACCTGCCCAACGGGGCGCTGGTGCCGCGCGGCACCCCCGGCGCGGTGATCACCGATCCCGAGCAGATCGCCGAACGGGCGGCGCGGATGGCCACCGAACGCAGCGTGGTGGCGGTCGACGGCACAGTCATCCCGTGCTCGGTCGACTCGATCTGCGTGCACGGTGACACCCCGGGCGCGGTTTCCGCCGCCGAACTCGTCCGCGCCACCCTGATCGACGCCGACATCACGCTGGCCCCGTTCGCCTGATCGGAGGGGCCCAGTTGGGCCCCTCCGATCGCGTCAGGCGTCCAGGCCGCGAAGCACCAGCGGCAGCCGGGTCACCGCGCCGTCGACCACCCGGACCGGTACGCCCCAGTCCTGCCGGGTCAGGTGGCACGCCGCGTGCTCGACGTCCGCGTCACAGGTCGCCGCCTGCGCGGTCACCTGAAGCACCCCTGCGGTGACCTCGCCGTTGAGCACCAACCGGCGGGAGAGTTCGGTGCCAGTGCCGGCACCGTCCACCAGCAGTTCCGGCGGGGACGCGGAGACCACCAGCCGGGTCGACGGCCCGTACGTCTCGTCCAGCTTCTGCCCCGGCGCCGGGGTGAAGACGATGTCCAGGGTGACCTCGCCGGCGGCGACGTCGGTCGGCTTGCGCTCCGTGCGGCGCCGGGGCCCGTCCACAGTGCTGGCACCCGCCGCCGACAGGGCACCGGGGGCGAGCCGGGTCAACCGGTGCGCGGCGGACTCCACCACCAGCACCTCACCGGACGGGGTGAGCACCAGGTCGCTCGGCTCCGCCAACCCGTCGGCGACGGTGGAGACCTGGTTGCTGGCCGGGTCGAAGCGACGCACCGCGCCGTTGTACGTGTCCGCGATCAGCACCGAGCCGTCCGGCAGCGCGCACACGCCCAGCGGGTGTTGGAGCAGCGCCGACTCCGCCGGGCCGTCCACGTGCCCGAAGTCGAACAGGCCCTGCCCGACGGCGGTGCCCAGCACACCGTTCTCGACGTACCGGACGGCGCTGGACTCGCTGTCGGCCACCCAGAGCCGGGTGCCGTCCGCGGAGACGGAGAGCCCGGACGGTTGGGCCATCCACGCCTCGGCCAGCGGGCCGTCGCGCAACGCCTCGACAGTGGTGCCGGCGTACATGCCGGCGGTCCGCTTGATCGGGTCGAACCACCAGAGCTGGTGGATGCCGGCCATCGCGATGATCAGCTTGTCGTCGTACCAGGCCAGGTCCCACGGCGACGAGAGGTCGACGGCGAACGCGTCGTGGGCGTGGTCGTCGACCTCGGCGCGCCACTGCCGCCCACTGCCGGCCACGGTGACCACCTCGCCGGACTCCAGCCGTACGCCGCGCAGCAGGTGGTTGACAGTGTCGGCCACCACCAGGTCGTAGCCGGCCACCTCGGCGACGTGCGTGGGCAGCAGGCACACCCCCTGCGGCTCGGAGAACGTCGCCGCGGTGGCCGGCCCGTCCGCCCGGCCGCGCTCGCCCGAGCCGATCCGACGCACCGGCGTCTCGCCGTCCGGGTCGATCTCGACCAGGGAGTGCCGGGCCGAGTCCGAGACCAGCAGGTTGTCGTTGGGCAGCAGCACCGCCTTACCCGGGAAGCGCAGCGCGGTCTCCGGTGCCGGCGGCGGGACGTACGGGCCGTTCCCCCGGTGCAGGGTGCCCTTCGCCTCGTGGGTGGCGACCAACTCGTCGATCAGTCGGGCCAGCCCCTCGGCGTGCCCCTCGCCGGCCATGGTGGCCACCACGTAACCCTCGGGGTCGATCACCGACAGGGTCGGCCAGGCCCGGGCGGCGTACTGCTGCCACATGTCCAGTTCAGGATCGTCGAGTACGGGGTGGTGCACCCCGTACCGCTCCACGGCGGCGGCGAGGGCGTCGGCGTCCTTCTCGTGCTCGAACTTCGGCGAGTGCACGCCGATCACGACGAGCACGTCGCCGTACTTCTCCTCAAGCGGGCGCAGCTCGTCGAGCACGTGCAGGCAGTTGATACAGCAGAACGTCCAAAAATCGGCAATGACGATCTTGCCGCGAAGGTCGGCGAGCTTCAGTTCGCGCCCACCGGTGTTCAGCCAGCCCCGACCGCGCAGTTCGGGGGCACGTACACGCGCTGTCGTTCCCATGCCTGTCAGCCTGCCACGCCCCGTGGGCCCAGCCGCCGTGACCCGTACGACAAGCGTCCTAGCCTGCGCCGCCTTCGCTGCGGTGACCTACGCGATCTTGCACTTTCTGTCCCGACCCAGGGTGCATTTGGTGCAAAAGAACGACCGAAGCTGCAAGATCGACGGGCCGAGCTGCGAATAGCCTGCTCAGTGGCCGAGCTTCCCAATCTCGCTGATCTCGGTCCCAAGAGTGGGACAGGCCCAGACCGCTCGGTCGGCGCGTACCACCGCTGCCAGGGGTGGCTCTCGGGATGCTGGGGACAGGGCGGCCAGTTGGTGGCACGGCCCAGTGACCACAGTGCCTCCACCGCCCAGTCCTGAACCTGGTCGGCGAGTGTAACGATCTGCGTCACGGCGGGTAGTCCGAGGCCGATCGAGATCCCGTGGCCGGAACCGTCGGAAGCGTAGAGGAAGGCGCTGGCGGTCTGTGGGTCGTCTCGCCACGGTTCATCGCGAAGATCGGGCTGCACCCCGCCAGGCTTCCCAAGATCGGACAAGACCGGCTCCAGCGCCGCCGCCAACTCACGTTCCACAACCGGATTGTGCCCGAGATGCCGACAACACCTACGGGTACGACGACGGCGGGGTCACGGTTGCCCGTGACCCCGCCGTCGGTTGCAGCTACTTCGTGGCCGGCTTCAGGCAGAGCACCCGGTTGGTGCCCTCACCCGGCAGCACCACGTGGGGCTGCGTCGTGTCGGTGCACTTCTCCTTGGCGTCCACCTTCGAGACGATCGTGAACGCGCCCGCCTCGCCGCAGTCCGCCGCCGAGGCGCCGCCCTGCCCGGACTGCTTCACGCAGGTGCCGACCGCCGGGTCGAAGGACGGCGTGTCGTCCCCGCCGACCTTGCCGAGCAGCAGCAGCAGGCCGAGCGGCACTGCCAGGATGAGCATCGCGGCGATCAGCACCGCGGCCAGCACCCTGCCGTTGCGCACCTTCGGCGTCGGTGGCTCCACCTTCGGCTCGTCGGCGGCGTCCGGCTTAAACGCGTCGAACCGGCCCTGGTCCGACTGGCCGGTCTCCTGGCCCCAGGACGGCGCGGGCTGTGGCGGTGGCGGGAACGACGGTGGGAAGCCGCCGCCCGGCACCGGTTCGGTCGCCGGCCCGCCGAAGCCCGGAGCGCCGGAGCCCGGCCCGCCGAAGTTCGGCGCACCGAAGGTAGCCGTCCCGGTGGCGGTGCCGGCGGCAGGCGACCCGGGGCCGCCGAACTGGTCCGCCGGCGGCTCACCACCGGAGTGCGGGCGGGTGCCGTTCACCGGCCTGTTGTTGCCCGGGGCATCGACGAAGGACGGCACACCGGGCGGGAACGCCGGAGGCGCCGACTGGGCCTCGTTGAACGGGTTCGGTGCGGGCTGCCGGTCGTCGAAGCGCGGCTCGGCCGGGGACTCGCCGCCCCAGCCGGGCCCTGCCTGCCGCTGTGCGTCGTTCTGCCAGTCGGGTGCGGACTGCTGCCGCTGCGCCTCGTTCTGCCAGTCGGGAGCGATCTGTCGCTGCCCCTCGTGCTGCCAGTCGGGCGTGGCCTGCCGCGGCGCGTCGTTCTGCCACTCCGGAGCACCCTGGCGGTCGGCGCCCGAGTCGCCCTGGAACGCCTCCGGCTCCGGCTCGGCCTCCGGCTCCGGTCGCGCCGGACGGCCGTACACCCGGGGTTGCGGGTTTGCCGTGCCGGTCGGTCGGATGGCCTGGTCGGTCGGGGGCATCACCCGGCTGGCCAGCGGCACCGAAGCGCTGGCCGTGGCCCGGGCCGCCGCGCCGGCTACCGACTCGGCGTCCGACACCGGTACGACAGCGCGGCCCGCTCCGGACTCCGGAGAGGTACGCGGGGCGGGCACGACCGCGCCGCTCGCGGAGGCGTCCTCGGGGCGGCCACCGTACTGAGCGGGGGCGTCCGGGGTCTCCCGCTCGGCGTAGGCGGGCTGCTCGGGGATCGGAGCGAACTGGGCCTGGGGCGCGTAGTCGGCCGGCGGGGCGGCAGCCAGGCTGGCACCCGGGACGCGCTGCTCCTGGGGGGGCAGCGGCACCGCGTTCGCCGGCGAGATGCCCGGCGCCGGCCCGGGCTGGTAGGCCGGTGCCTCGTCGCCCCGGTCCGCCTCCCAGCCTCCACGGGACTGGGCGGAAGCTTCGGCCTCCGCGCGACCCCACACCTCGCCGGGGGCCCACGGCTCGACCTCCGGTACGCCCCCGGAGTTGTTCTGGGCGGCGTTGTCCGGGCCGGCGGCCCAGTTGGGCGCGCCGCCGCTGGTGGGCACGCTGGCGCTGGCGCGGGCAGGAAGGTTGCTCGGCTCCGCCGGAGTCCACCCTGCCTGCTCCGGCCGCTCGGTCGGCTGCTCCGGTTGGGAGAGCACCCAGTCGGGCTGCTGCGGACGGCCCTCGGCCTCGCCCCAGGCGGCCGGCTGCGTGGACTGGTCCTGCCGGGCCTCGTTGCCGTCGTTCCATCCTGCGGGCTGCGCCTGCTGCTGCTGCGCGGCCCACCCGCCGGAGTTGGCCGGATCGTCCTGCGCGGGCCAGTTCGTCGTCGGGGCCGGGACCTGAGCGGCGCCACGGGCCGGGCTCGGCTGGGCGGCCTGACCCCAGCCGGGGGCGGGCTGCTCGGTCGCCTCGGCGGGCTGGCCCCAGGTCGGTGGCGACTGCTCCGCCGGCGTCCACACCGGCTGGTCGTCGCGGGCGGCGTCGGCAGCGGGCCAGCCACCGTTGCCAGCGGCCTGGTCCTGCTGGGCGCCGCCGGACCAGCCGGCGGCCTGCGGTGCGTCAGGTTGCGGAGATTCGCTCGCTCGCCAGTCAGCTGCGGGCGGGTTGGCCTGGGCCGTGCCGCCCCAGCCGTTGGCCGGGTCCTCCTGGGCGGGCCAGGCTGCGGTGGCCGGGGGAACATGCGCGGCGCCCCGTGCGGCTGGCTGGGCCTGCACCCAGTCCGGCTGCTCAGCGGGGGCGTTCGGGGTCCAGGTCGGTGCGGGAGCACTCTGCTCGGCGGGCGTCCAGCCCTGCTGCTGCGCTGCCCAGGGGTCGGGCTGCGCCGGAGCTGGCGCGCCGTCGTTGCCGGACCACGCGCCCGGCTGCTGCTGCGGCGGCTCACTCGCGCCACCGCCGGCGGCCCAGGCGGGCTGCGCCGGGTCGTTGGGCTGCGGAGCGGCGGCCGTACCCCAGGCGGGGGCTGGCGGCTGCTCGGACTGGGCCGCCCATGCCGGCGCCGACGGGTTGGGCCGTGTCGGGGGCGGGGGTGCCCAGCCCAGGTCGGGGCCGGCGGCGTTCTGGCCGTTGTCCGGCTGCGCCGGGCGGTCGCCGTACGGCGCCGGTCCGCCGGCGCCCGGTGACACCTCGTCCGGCTCTTGGCCGGGTCGGTGCGGGCCCTCGGACGTCATGGGTGCGCCTCCTCCATCACATGTCGGCTCGCCGGTGCCGATCGGTCTCCTCGGCGTGGCTGCCGGCGTCACCGGCGTACCGCTGTGCCGGCTCCCCGCACGGTATCGGGTGGTGGCACGACACGTCCAAGGAGCACTGGCCGTCACTCACCGTCGCCGGTTGATGTCGAGCAGTTTCTGTCGGCTCGGCCTCTGCCGGGTCGGCGGGCGGCGACCGAAGCCCACCGTACCGGGCGCTGCGGCAGGGCGGAATCCCGGTGGTGGTGGTTGGGAAACGCCGATGGCCCACCCGGTGGGCCGGGTGGGCCATCGATCTGGAGGAGGTGAGGAATGTCGTGGAGCGTCAGCTCATGTGACGCTGGGCGATGACGAGGATTTCCTCGCGAACCGCCGGCGAGTTCGCCGAGCGCAGCGCGTGCTCGATGGCACGGGCGCGGCGGGTCGCGTCGCGGTGGTTGCGGATTCGCTCGATCATGCTCATTGGTGGGTCCCCCTAGCTATTCGGTTGTCAGCCCCTGATGCGTCTATTCAACAGCAGAAGCCGGCCAACTTCCATCGATTATTAGGTGAGCTGAGACACTTGCCTAACAATCAAAGGTCAACAGGCCGCCTTGCCGACGGTTTCGTCGCCCAACGGACACGGCCGGTGTGCCGGGCGTTAACCCGTGGCACACCGGCCGTGGCTGGCGTTCGAACCGATCAGGTCCAGGCGAGCAGCGCCGCCTCCGGGTCCGTGAGGAAGTCGCCGACGTCCCGCAGGAACTTCGAGCCCAGCTCACCGTCGATGATCCGGTGGTCGAAGCTCAGCCCCAGCGTGGTGACCTGGCGAACCTTGACCTTGCCCTTGTGCACCCAGGGCATCTCCCGCACCGCGCCGAAGGCCAGGATCGCGGACTCACCCGGCGGCAGGATCGGTGTGCCGGTGTCCACCCCGAACACGCCGACGTTGGTGATGGTCAGGGTGCCGCCGGACATGGCCGCCGGCGAGGTGCGGCCGGACTTCGCCGTCTGCACCAGGTCGGTCAGCGCGTCCGCCAACTCCCGCAGCGAGAGTCGGCCGGCGTCCTTGACGTTGGGCACGATCAGGCCGCGTTCGGTGGCCGCCGCGATGCCGAGGTTGACGTACTCCTTGACCACGATCTCGTCGCCCGCCCAGGTCGAGTTGACCATCGGGTGCCGTTGCACCGCCAGCAGCACCGCCTTCGCCACCAGCAGCAGCGGCGAGACCCGTACGTCACGCCACTCCCGCCGGCCGCGCAGCCGGTCCAGGGCCTTCATCGCCCGGGTCACGTCGACGGTCAGGAACTCCGTCACGTGCGGGGCGGTGAACGCCGAGCGGGACATGTTCTCGGCGGTCAGCTTGCGCACGCCCTTGACCGGGATGCGCTGCTCCCGGTCCGCGCCGAAGCTGGGCGCTGTCGTCGCCGCGATCGGCTCGGCGACCACCACACTCGCGCCGCTCGCCGCCTGCTGCACGTCCTCCCGGGTGATCGAGCCGAGCGGCCCCGACCCGGTCAACGTGCCGAGGTCGACACCGAGATCCTTCGCGAGCTTGCGCACCGGCGGCTTGGCCAGCACCCCGCCGCTCGCCCCACCGCTCGCCCCACCGCGTCGATCATGGACTTGTGGTGCCGGAATCGTGGAGGTCACGGCTGGTTTGTCACCCACCACAACTCCATGATCGACCCCAGCGGGGGTGGCGGGAGCCGTCACGGCCTGAGCCGGGACCGCGCCCTTGCGGGGGCGGCGCTTCGCGGCGGTGGTACGCGGGCCGTAGCCGACCAGCACCGCCGTGCGCCCGCCCGGGGCCGCACCGCCGATCAGGCCGGGCTCGATCATGCCCTCGGCCGGTGCCACCTCCACCGCCGCCAGCGAGGCCGCCGACGGGGTGGGCAGGTCACCGCTGGGCGTCGCAGTGGTCGACGGCGGGTCCAGCGGCCCGGCACCCGGATCGGTGTCGATCGCGATGATCGGCGTACCGACCTCGACAGTGGTGCCCTCCGGGTGGTGGATCGCCTGCACCTGACCAGCCCACTTCGCCGGGATCTCCACGGCCGCCTTCGCCGTCTCCACCTCGACGATCGGCTGGTTCAGCTCGATGGTGTCGCCGACCTTGACCAGCCAGGCCAGGATCTCGCCCTCGGTCAGCCCCTCGCCCAGGTCGGGCAGGTTGAACGTCTTGATCCGGGACATGTCGCTCACCAGCCGAAGGTGCGGTCGACGGCGTCGAGCACCCGGTCGAGGTCGGGCAGGTACTCCTCCTCCACCCGGGCGGCCGGGTAGGGGGTGTCGAAGCCGGTCACCCGCAGCACTGGCGACTCCAGGGAGTAGAAGCACTCCTCGGTGATCCGGGCGGCCAACTCGGCGCCGAGGCCGATGTTGGAGGGCGCCTCGTGCACCACTACCGCACGGCCGGTGCGCTTCACCGACTCGTACGCCGCGGTCAGGTCCAGCGGCGAGAGCGAGCGCAGGTCGATGACCTCCAGCTCCCGGCCGTCCTCGGCGGCGGCGGTCGCCGCCTCCAGGCACGTCCGCACCATCGGGCCGTAGGCCAGCACCGTGACGTCGGTGCCGGGCCGCACGACCCGGGCCGAGTGCAGGGGGTACGCGTCGGACAGCGGCGCGTCCAGGTCGACCTGGCCCTTCTCCCAGTAGCGCCGCTTGGGCTCCAGGAAGACGATCGGGTCGTCCGAGGCGATGGCCTGCTGGATCATCACGTACGCGTCCTGCGGGTTGGCGCAGGTCACCACCTTCAGGCCGGCGGTGTGCGCGAAGTACGCCTCCGGCGACTCGGAGTGGTGCTCGACAGCGCCGATGCCGCCGCCGAACGGAATCCGGATCACCATGGGGATGCTGAGCCGGCCGCCCGAGCGGTAGTGCATCTTCGCCACCTGCGACACGATCTGGTCGTACGCGGGGTAGACGAAGCCGTCGAACTGGATCTCGCAGACCGGCCGGTAGCCGCGGATGGCCAGACCGACAGCGGTACCGATGATGCCGGATTCGGCCAACGGGGTGTCGATCACCCGCTGGTCACCGAAGTCCTTCTGGAGACCGTCGGTGATCCGGAAGACGCCGCCGAGCTTGCCGACGTCCTCGCCCATGATGATGACCTTGGGGTCGTTCTCCAGGGCGCGGCGCAGACCGGTGTTGAGGGCCTTTCCGATGGTGAGCGTCTCCGTGGCCATCAGTGGGCGCTCCCCTCGAACGACTCCATGTAGCGGCTGAACTTCGCGCGCTGCTCGTCGAGCAGCGGAGACCCGTTGGGGTAGACGTTGTCGAACATCGTCACCGGCTCCGGGTCCGGCATCTCGAGCACCCGCTCGCGCAGGTGCACCGACTCGCGGCGGGCCTGCTCGTCAACCTCGGCGAAGAAGCCCGCGTCGGCGATCTGCTGCTTCTCCAGGAAGGCCTTGACCCGGGTGATCGGGTCCTTGGCCTGCCACGCCTCGACCTCGCTGGCGATGCGGTAGCGGGTCGGGTCGTCGGAGGTCGTGTGCGCGCCCATCCGGTAGGTGTACGCCTCGATCAGGCTCGGGCCCTGCCCCAGGCGGGCGTTGTCCAGCGCGGTACGGGTGACCGCGTACGTGGCGAGCACATCGTTGCCGTCCACCCGTACGCCGGGGAAGCCGAACCCGGCGGCCCGCTGGTAGAGCGGGACCCGGGTCTGCCGCTCCAGCGGCTCGGAGATCGCGTACTGGTTGTTCTGGCAGAAGAAGACCAGCGGGGCGTTGAACACGCTGGCCCAGACGAACGCCTCGTTCACGTCGCCCTGGCTGGTGGCGCCGTCGCCGAAGTAGGCGATCGCCGCCTCGCCGTCGTCGGTGCCGGTCTTGCCGTCGATGGTGATACCCATCGCGTAGCCGGTCGCGTGCAGGGTCTGCGCGCCGATGACGATCGTGTACATGTTGAACTTGAACTCGTTCGGGTCCCAGCCGCCCTGGTCGACGCCGCGGAACAGGCCGAGCGGCATGATCGGGTCGATGCCCCGGCAGTAGAGGACGCCGTGCTCCCGGTAGGTCGGGAAGGCCATGTCCTGGGTACGCAGCGCCCGCCCGGAGCCGACCTGCGCGGCTTCCTGGCCGAGCAGGCTGGCCCACAGGCCCAGCTCGCCCTGACGCTGGAGAGCGGTCGCCTCGGCGTCCAGCTTCCGGACCAGCACCAGGTCGCGGTAGAGACCGCGGTATTCCTCGTCGGTGAAGTCGACGCGGTACTCGGTGCCGTCCGGCCCGGTGGCGCTGTCGATCCGCTCGCCTTCGGGGGTGAGGAGCTGCACCAGCGCGGGGTCGCCGGCCGCGCCCTTTTTGGAGCGGGGTGCGGCCCGCCTGCTGCGGGTGGTGCCCCCGGGGTCGCCCTTTGCCATCGGTCTCTCCCTGTCGTGTCTGCGTCGGCACCGGGGGGTCACCCGGCCGCGCAACTCGTGCGCCTGCCCGGCTGCTGCCGGACCGGTTCCTGGCGGCCGCGCCTAGCCCCGGTGGGGGTTGCCGCACGGCGTGATCCGGGTTCTGGCCGAACCCGGATCGGGAGCGCCGGCGCTCAACCGCGCCTGCCGCGAGGGTGCGCGGAGGTCACGGCTGCGTTGCCGTCGTGCTCCATATTCGCAGAGCAGGTGAGCGCGCCCACAGTACGCCTGCCTCCGCAATCCGACCGCCCATGCTTTGATGCCGTTTGTCGCCATCATGCCGGCCCGCGTTTCCCATGCGTTGCGGCACGATTCGTCACCGTTCGGGCAGCACCGCGTGTCGACACGCGGTGGAGGTTGGCTGACACACCGTGACTGCGCGAGGCTGATTCCCACAGGATCGCGCCTATCGGGTTAATTGTCGGGTTTTTGGCCCACGGCGGCGTCCATTCATGTCATCCGACGGCCGACGACTAGGGGTGTGCGGTGTACGAGCCAGGTGACGGTCCCGGCACACCAGCGCTTGGTCGGCATCGGTCGGCTGGCGGCTACCGCCGGGTGGTCGGTGTCCACCGGGCCCCCGGCGCCGGTGGCCCCTCCCGGGGTTACCTGCTCACCGTCGCGCTGCTGGCCGGCACGGCGTCGATGCCCATCCTCGCGGCCATCAGCGCGGGCTCGGCCACCCCGGGCAGCACCGCCCTACCGGACAGCAGCACCCCGTTCATGCCGACCCCGTCCGTCGGGCCGGTGGTGATCCCGATGCCGATGACCAGCCAACCACCGCTTCCCCCGCTCGGCACACCCAGCGTCGACCCGACCAGCGGCTGGCTGCCGGCCGCCCCGTCGCGTCCGCGGGAGGGGCCCGCCGGCGATCCCGGGCCCGTCCGGTGGACGACCGCACCGCCGGTGGCACCGAGACCCACGCGAAGCACCTCGCCGCCGGTACCCCCGCCCGTCGCTTCGCCACCGCCGACCGACCCGACCGATCCGCCGGACCCGGACCCCACCGACCCGGACCCCACCGACTCGCCGCATCCCGACCCGACCGACTCGCCGGATCCGGACCCCACCGACCCGGACCCGACCGGCTCGGCCGATCCCGATCCGACCCCGACCCTGACTGTGGACCCGACGCCCACACTGGACCCGACGCTGGGGCCGACACCCACGCCGACCGACGACGCGTCAGCGACCGCCGTGCCGACCAGCACTCGGTCCGTCCCGGCCCCCACACCCACGCCGCCTGCGGTACCGACCCGCCGACCCAGCCCGGCGATCCCGTCGCCGTCGGCCGGCGCCTCGACGCCCAGCGTCAGCCCGGCGCCGCTCGCCGGACCGACGTACCCGGCGGTGTCGCCGACGGTACGGTGACGATCAGGCGCGGCCCGTCCGGCGACGGCGGCAGTAGGCGCGTACCGGAGGGGGTGGAGTGGGCGGCGGTGCGGAACCCCGCCCGGTCACCACCCGGCCCGGCCCGGGGTTGCGGATCGCCCGGCTGGTCACCGAGGTGACCGCCCCGGCGGTGCTCGTGTCGCTGCTGATCATCACGGTGAGCTGGCACAGCGCCAGCCGCCCCGGTCAGGGCCTCGTCTGGGGTCTGCTCGCCACGCTCTTCGTCACCGGCATACCGTTCGCCTACATCGTCGGCGGGGTACGCCGTGGCCGGCTCACCGACCACCACGTGGGCCGCCGGGAGCAGCGCCGGGCGCCGCTGCTGGTCGGCCTCGGCTCGGTCGCGGCAGGGCTCGCCCTACTGGCCGTGCTCGGCGCGCCCCGCCCGGTGCTGGCACTGGCGGTGTCCGGCCTCGTCGGCCTCGTCGTCGCCGTGTCGGTCAGCCACTGGTGGAAGATGTCGATCCACTCGGCGGTGGCGGCCGGCACGTTGGTCATCCTGACGCTGACCTTCGGGACCCGGCTGATCGTCGCCGCACCGCTGCTGGCGGTGGTCGGCTGGTCCCGGGTACGGCTGAGAGACCACACTGTGGCGCAGGTGCTGACCGGAGGCGCGCTCGGCGCCCTGATCGCCGCGGTGATCTTCGGCCCGCTGCGCTAGCCCGGGCCCAGGCGGGCGGCGTGCCGTTCGGCCCCCTGCTGGCGATGCCGGCCGGGCCCAGGGTGGGCGGCGTGGAGCCGCCCACCCTCAGGCGCCGTCAGGCGCCGTCGTCGGCGAGGCGGTGGCGGTTCGCCTCGATCCACGCGTCCAGCGCGGCCGGGTCGTCCGGGTCCACCCCGTCGGCCATCAGCTGCGCCACAGCGGCAGTGGCAGCGCTACGCCGCTCACCTGTCGAGTAGAGGCGGGCGAACTCCGGCACCATCTCCTCGATCGCCTCGTCGGTGCGCGTCGCCGCCGCCTCGGGCAGCCCGCGCTGGCGCGACGCGTACCGCGCCCAGGCCCGCAGCACCCGGGGGAGCATCGCCGCGTCGTCCATGTCGAGGACGGCCCGGCGGTGCACCCAGTCGAGCAGGAAGAGCCCGGACACCGCGGGACTCCAGCGCATCGGATCAGCGTCCGGGAAGCTCGCCGAGTGGTCCAGCAGCAGGCTCAGGCAGAAGTGCAGGGAGGCCAACTCCGGGCCGTCGACGGTGTCCAGCCCAAAGCGGGCGGCTTCCGGTGCGGCGAGGAACTGCCGGACCAGGTCGGTGCGCTCGGCCGCGGAGAGCGGCTCGACCTCCGCCGGACCCGTCGGGACGGCAGCGGTGGGCAGCATCGCCAGCCGGGCCCCGACCAACGCTCGGTCGGTGGCGAGTGACCCCTCGCCGGGCAACTCGCCCAGGTCGTCGGTGACCGCCAGATGGCGGGCCACCTCGCCCCGGAACCGGGCTGGATCTTCGGTACGGAACCAGGTCAGCTCGTCGTCGGCGCACATCTGCCGGACCTGGTCCAGGATCCGTTCGGCGGGCCCGCCCACGAAGATGTCCTTGGTGATCCCGATGTTGTGGTCCACCAGGGCCACCAGCGCGTGCTCCGAGCCGCCGGACTCGTCGTCGTAGGCGAAGGTCGCGAGGTAGGAGGTCTGGTCGCCGTACACGTCGCCGTACGCCCAGGTGCCGGTGAGGTGCACCCGGCCGAGCTGGGCCGTCCAGGTGGGCGCCTGGCTGCCCGGGCGCACCCGATCGGCGCCCTCGGCGGTCGGGACGAGGGTGGCGAAGACCTGCCGGATGGTGGTCGCCGCCGCTACCCTGCGGCGGGCGGTGGCGGCGAGGAAGCCGGTGACGAACTCCCGTACGGCCGCGTCGCGGTCGGTCTCCGCGATCGCGTAGACACTGCCCAGCAGGGCGCTGCCGAGCATCTCGGCGTCGAGGGCGGACTCCAGCTTGGTCACGTCGCGTGCGGCGTGCAGCACCGCGTCGTAGGGGGTCTGAGGCGTGGCCATGCTCCGACCCTACGCCGCCCGAGGCGTACGCAGAGCGGTAGCGAGCCGTGCGGAGCGTCAGCGGCGTGCGGCGTCCCGCAGCGCGTCGCGTGCCTGCGCGTACGAGCCCAGCACGATCCGTACCGGTGTCAGCACGTACTCGTCGCCCACCTGGGCGACCCGCGCCGTCAGCCGCTGGTCGGCGCGGGCCCGGGCGCGCCGGGCGGCCCAGCGCACCACCGGGCGGGTCAGCGCCGCCACCAGCAGCCCGGCCAGCAGGCCGCCAAGTAGCAGCACTGTCGGCAGCGGCACCTGGCCGACCATCGGGTTGTCCAGCGCGGGCAGGCCGAGCGCCCGCAGCGCGTAGCCGAGCACCAGCCAGCCCAGCCCGACCACTGCGGCGAGGGTGACCAACCACTGCACACCGCCGACGACCCGCCACCACAGCGGGCGGCGGTCGAGGCCGAGGTCGGTGCCGGCGATCGTGCGATCCAGGGCGTCCGGCAGGTCGCCGAGGCGGGACCGGGCGGCGGAGGTCACCGCGCCGGGCCAGGCGGCGGGCAGGTCGGCGGCGGCCCGGTCGGCGACCGCGCGGATGGCGAGGCCGAGCGCCGAGCGCTGGGCGGCAGTCGGGTCCGGTACCGAGGTGGCCGCCACCAGGCTCTCCGCCGGGTCGGCATGGTCGCCGGCAGGGCCGGGCAGGTGCAGCCGACGCAGCGGGTCGGGGCGCAACCGCCGCCAGCCCCGGACCACTGGCCAGCCGGTGGCCGCGCCGGCCCGGTGTCGGTACGCCCGTTCCACGGCCTCGGTCACCGCTGGCACCCCGGCCGCCCCGGCCAACGCCCGGTTCAACCCGTTGACGGCGGTGTCGTCCGGCTCGTCCGCCGGCCGGGCCGAACCGACCAGCTCGTCCAGGCCGGCGACGACAGTGTCGACGTCACCCGCGAGCCGGCGCAACGCGGCCTGCCGCTCGGCGACGGTGCGCTCCAGGGCGTTGCGCAGCCCGACCATCCCGGCCGGGTCGATGGCGGTGGTGGCCAGCAGGGGCACCCCGGTCAAGCCGTCCGTGTCGAGCAGCCGACGCAGGTCGTCGAGGACCCGGGGCACCTCGGCCGGGGGCAGCCGGTCGGCCTGGTTGAGCACGACAAGAGTGACCTCGCGGTGCCTGTGGAACTCGCGCAGGTAGCTGTCGTGGATGACCCGGTCGGCGTACTTCTGCGGGTCGACCACCCAGACCACCTGGTCGACCAGGCCCAGGAGTCGGTCCACCTCGAGGCGGTGAGATCGCTGCACCGAGTCGAAGTCGGGCAGGTCGAGCAGGATCAGCCCGTGCAGGGCCGTCTCGTCGTCCGCGTCCAGGGCGCTCTCCCGGACGAAGCGGTGACGAGGCAGTACGCCGACCCAGTCGAGCAGATGGTTGGCACCCTCCAGCGGCCCCCACACGCAGGCGTGGGTGACGCCGGTGGTCGGTCTGCGGACACCGACCGGCGATAGCTCCAGTTGGGCCAGCGCGTTGAAGAGGCTGGACTTGCCGCTGCCCGTGGCACCGGCCAGGGCGACCACTGTGTGGTCCCGGGACAGCGCCAGCCGGGTGCCGGCCCGTTCGACCAGTGTGTGCGCGGGCACCAGGTCGGTGTCCGGCAGCAGACCGTCCACGGCGGTCAGGAACCGGCGTACCGCGTCCAGGCGGGCGATCAGCGCGTCGGCGTCGACCCGCTGGTCCCCGCGGAACACCTCGCGTACCCGGCCGGCGATGTTGCTCACCGGGAACCCTCCTCGTCGGCGGCGGACAGGCCGCTGCGGTGCCGGGCCAGCTCGACCCGGCCGGCGGCCCGGCGCAGCCCGTCGCCGGCGTCCTCGGCGGGGCGGGCGTCGGCGGTGCGGCTCAAGAAGCGGTCGGCCTCCGCGTCGAGCAGCGTCCGCACCCGGTCCAGCAGGTCGGCTCGGGCCTTGGCGGCGAGGGTACGCACCGCCTGGTCGCCGAAGATCGCCTGGAGGACGGCCTGCGCGGCGACAGTGGTGCCGGCCCCGGTGGCCAGCTCCAGCCCGGTCGGGATGAACGCGGTGGAGGCGAAGACGGCGATCATCACGGCCAGCCCGGTGGCGTTCACCGCGTACGCGGCGGTGCGGGCCACGAACCGCTTGTCACCGCCCTCGACCCGGACCAGTTCCAGCACACCGCGCTGCCAGTCCCGGACCATGCGCTCGGCGCGCTCGGGCAGGTCGTCGCTCGGGTGGGCGAGCGCCGGGTCGAGCAGCCCGGCGCCGGCCGGGTGTGCCTTCCACCCGGTGTACGCGGACTCGGCGGCCTCCGAGGCCACCCCGCGCAGCAGCGTCACCAGTTGGGACTCGATGGCGTTGCGCAGCTCGACGGCGGGCGCCGGCCGACCGGTGACGGCGGCCACGACCCGGTCCCGGAGGCGGCCGATCCGTGCCTCCAGCGTGCGGAACAGCTCGCCGGTGCCGACGAACTCCTGCCAGCGGGCGAGCACCTCACCCCGGAGCAGCCGGCCGTCCTGAAGCCCCTGCTCGACCGTGCGCTCGGCACCCCGGTACGCGGCCCGGACCCGTTCGTCCAGCCCGTCGGCGGCGGCGAGCTGCTCGTCGGCGGCGTCGGCCAGATCCTCCACTGCCGGGTGGAGCGCGGCCAGCGCCCCGTCGAGGGTCTGGCGGACCACCGCCGCCCGCGCGTCCACGTCGGCGGCCAACCGGGCGAACCAGTCGGCCAGTGGGGCGGTGACTCCCTCGGGCAGCAGCCCTTGACCGTCGACCCAGGTCTCGGGCAACACGAACAGCGGTGCCCGGCCGAGGTCCTGCTCGGCGAGCATCTCGGTCAGGTGCGCGGCGATCTCGTCGGTGGCCTCGGCGGGCACCCGGTCCAGCACCATGGCGATCACCGCGCCGCGCGCCCGGGCACTGCGCAGCAGCTCCCAGGGCACCGCGTCGGCGTACCGGGCGGCGGTGGTGACGAAGAGCCACAAATCGGCGGCGGCCAGCAGTTGGGTGGCGAGCGCCCGGTTGGCGTCGACGACCGAGTCGATGTCGGGCGCGTCGAGGAAGGCCAGCCCGGCGGGCAGGGCCGGGGCGGTGACGAGGTGCAGGGCGCGCGGATCGTCGCTCGGCTCGGTGGTGCGCGTCAGCCCGGGCAGGAGGTCACCCTGCCGAAACCAGGCCGCGTCGGACGGGTTGCAGACCAGCACCGGGGAGCGGGTGGTCGGCCGGAGCACTCCGGCGGCGCTGACCCGGGCCTTGACCAGGCTGTTGACAAGGGTCGACTTACCCGCGCCGGTGGAGCCGCCGACCACCACGAGCAGTGGGGCGTCCAGCCGGGCGAGCCGGGGCAGCAGATAGTCGTCGAGTTGGTCGGTGAGCGCGGTAGCACTGTGCCGGGCAGAGTTGGCAGAGGGCAGCGCGAGGGGATACCGGGTCGCGCCGATCGCCTCCCGGAGGCCCGACAGTGCGCCGGGGAGGCTGTCGTCCCCGGTGGTGGCGGGCGGCTCCTCCGCGGCGTCCGGCGGGTCGGTACGGGCTGCGACGGCGGGCGCACCGGAACGGGTGGCGGGATCGCCGTGCGTCGTCACCGCTAAAGCGTGCCCGACCGATGCAAGGGAAGACAACCGGACGGTAATAACGGCTGGGTTGCGTCGGGTTGACTCAAGTCAACTTGACGATTGGCCAACGCGTGGCACTATTGAGTCCAGTTCACTCAACTTGTGGTGGGGCCCGCTGCGGGCGGTGCTCGCCAGCAGCCCACGGGCGATGCCCGTCACCTGCACAACCTTACGAAGCGAGGAAGCGAAGATGGCACGTGCGGTCGGTATCGACCTCGGCACGACGAACTCCTGCGTCAGCGTTCTCGAGGGCGGTGAGCCCACCGTCATCGCCAACGCTGAGGGGTCGCGGACGACTCCTTCGATCGTCGCGTTCGCCCGTAACGGCGAGGTGCTCGTCGGTGAGGTCGCCAAGCGCCAAGCGGTGACCAACCCGGACCGGACGATCAGGTCGGTCAAGCGCGAGGTCGGCACGAATTGGTCCGTCGACATCGACGGCAAGAAGTACACCCCGCAGGAGATCTCGGCCCGGACCCTGATGAAGCTCAAGCGGGACGCCGAGGCGTACCTGGGTGAGCAGATCACCGACGCGGTGATCACCGTTCCGGCCTACTTCAACGACAGCCAGCGCCAGGCCACCAAGGAGGCCGGTGAGATCGCCGGCTTCAACGTGCTGCGGATCGTCAACGAGCCGACCGCCGCCGCCCTGGCGTACGGGCTGGACAAGGGCTCCAAGGAGCAGACCGTCCTGGTCTTCGACCTCGGCGGCGGCACCTTCGACGTGTCGCTGCTGGAGCTGGCCGAGGGCGTCGTCGAGGTCAAGTCGACAAGCGGTGACAACCAGCTCGGTGGCGACGACTGGGACCAGCGGATCATCGACCACCTGGTCAAGACGTTCCGCGGTGAGCACGGCATCGACCTGGCTCAGGACAAGATGGCCCTCCAGCGGCTCCGTGAGGCCGCCGAGAAGGCCAAGATCGAGCTTTCGGCCGCCACCACCACCAACATCAACCTGCCGTACATCACCGCCGGCGCGGCCGGCCCGCTGCACCTCGACGTGACGCTCAGCCGCGCCGAGTTCCAGCGGATGACGCAGGACCTGCTGGACCGGTGCAAGGGCCCGTTCGAGCAGGCAGTGAAGGACGCCGGGATCAAGATCTCCGACGTCGAGCACGTCATCCTGGTCGGCGGTTCGACCCGGATGCCCGCCGTGACGGACCTGGTCAAGCAGCTCACCGGCCGCGACCCCAACAAGGGCGTCAACCCGGACGAGGTGGTCGCCGTCGGCGCCGCCCTCCAGGCCGGTGTGCTCAAGGGTGAGGTCAAGGACGTTCTGCTGCTCGACGTGACCCCGCTGAGCCTGGGCATCGAGACCAAGGGCGGCATCTTCACCAAGCTGATCGAGCGCAACACCACCATCCCGACCAAGCGTTCCGAGGTCTTCACCACGGCTGACGACAACCAGCCGTCGGTGCTGATCCAGGTCTTCCAGGGTGAGCGGGAGATCGCGGCGTACAACAAGAAGCTCGGCACCTTCGAGCTGACCGGCCTCCCGCCGGCGCCGCGCGGCGTGCCGCAGATCGAGGTCGCCTTCGACATCGACGCCAACGGCATCGTCAACGTGCACGCCAAGGACCTGGGCACCGGCAAGGAACAGAAGATGACGATCACCGGCGGCTCCTCGCTGCCGAAGGACGACATCGAGCGGATGCGCCGGGACGCCGAGGAGCACGCGGAGGAGGACAAGCGCCGCCGCGACGACGCCGAGACCCGCAACGTGGCCGAGGCGCTCCAGTGGCAGACCGAGAAGTTCCTCGCCGAGAGCGGCGACAAGCTGCCCGGTGAGAACCGCGAGCAGCTCAACGAGGCGCTCGGCGAGCTGCGTGGCGCCCTCGGCGGTCAGGACATCGAGAAGATCAAGTCGGCCCACGAGAAGCTGGCGCAGGTCTCCCAGCAGGCCGGTTCGCTGCTCTACTCGCAGCAGGCCGAGCAGGGTCAGCAGCCGGGTGGCGAGCCCGGCCCGGGTGCAACCGGCGCGACCGGTGCGACCGGCGCGCAGGCCGGCGGCGCCGACGACGTGGTCGACGCGGAAATCGTGGACGAGGACGGCAAGAAGTGACCGTCGACCTCCGGCACGTTTCCACCGCGAAGGGGATGAGGTAGCCGCATGACGCAGAAGCCACGAGCCGCCGACCCGGGCGACACCGGGTCGACGCCGGGTGGCTCCGCGACCACGGAGCCGACCGGCGACGGGGAGCGGGTCGTCATCCGCAACAACCGCAAGCTCGTCGACACCGCCGAGCCGGAGGGCACCGCCGCCGACGCGGAGACCGGTGTGCCGGCCGAGGGTCTGGTCGAGGACGCCGAGGTCGTGGTCGACGAGATCGAGGTCGAGGTCAACGCCACCGACGGGCCGGAGCCGTCCGGTCCGCCGGTGGTGGACGCCCCGGCGCAGCCGGTGGACGGCGGCGGCGCGGGCACCTCGCTCGGCGCCGAGCTGGAGGCTCTCCGGGCCGAGCTCGACGAGCGGACCAGGGACCTGCAGCGGGTGTCGGCGGAGTACGCCAACTACCGCAAGCGCATCGACCGCGACCGCAACCTCGTGCAGGAGCAGGCGACCGGCTCGGTGCTGGCAGCACTGCTACCGATCCTTGACGACCTGGACCGGGCGCGGGAACACGGCGACCTGGTCGGGCCGTTCGGCACCGTGGCGGAACAGCTCACCACCGCGCTTGGCAAGTTCGGCCTGAACGCCTTCGGCGAGCAGGGCGACCCGTTCGATCCGACCCGGCACGAGGCGGTCGCGCACCAGACCTCGGCCGACGTCAGCGAGCCGACCTGTGTGCAGGTCATGCGGCGCGGCTACCAGCTCGGTGAGCGGCTGCTGCGCCCCGCGCTGGTAGCGGTCGCGGATCCGGAATAGTGCCAGACAGTGACCGAGCCGTCCCGTCCACCGCTCATCGGTGGGCGGGACGGCCGGGCCACCAGGGTCGGAAGGAGGTGGACCGGTGAGTTCGAAGGACTGGATCGAGAAGGACTTCTACGCCGTGCTCGGCGTGGACAAGGCCGCCTCCGCGGATGACATCAAGAAGGCGTACCGCAAGGTGGCCCGGGAGTCGCACCCGGACCACAACCCGGGCGACCCGAAGGCCGAGGAGCGGTTCAAGGCCGCGTCCGAGGCGTACAACGTGCTGTCGGACAGCGGCCGCCGTCGCGAGTACGACGAGATGCGTTCGCTGTTCGGCTCGGGCGCGTTCCGGCGCAACGCCAGGGGTGGGGGTCAGCCGGGCGGCACGCCGTTCGACGTCTCCGACATGTTCGGCGGCGGCGGAGGCGGCGACCGTCGCTTCGGCGGCGCCGGCTTCCAGGACCTGTTCAGCTCGATCTTCAGTGGCGGTCAGGCCGGTGGGCAGGCCGCACCACGCGGTCCGGCCCGTGGTCGGGACGTGGAGACCGAGGTGGCGCTGGACTTCGGCGACGCGGTGCGCGGAGTGACGCTGCCCCTGACGCTGCGCGCGCCGGGAGTCTGCGACACCTGCCACGGCAACGGGGCCAAGCCCGGCACCCAGCCGCGTACCTGCCCGGTCTGTCATGGCGCCGGCGTGACCACCCGCAACCAGGGGTCGTTCAGCTTCTCCGAGCCGTGCCGCAACTGCCAGGGCGTCGGCACGGTGGTCGAGGAGAAGTGCCCGGAGTGCCACGGCAGCGGCGGTGTCACCAAGACCCGCACCATGAACGTGCGCTTCCCGGCCGGTGTGGCCGACGGTCAACGCATCCGGCTGGCCGGGCGTGGTGAGCCGGGCGAGCGCGGTGGCCCGGCTGGCGACCTCTTCGTGCACGTCAAGGTTCGCCCGGACGAGCTGTTCGGGCGTACCGGTGACGACCTGACGCTGACCGTGCCGGTCACCTTCGCGGAGGCCGTGCTCGGCACGGACCTGCGGGTGCCCACGCTCGATGGTGCGATGACCCTGCGGGTGCCGCCGGGAACGCCGAGCGGGCGGGTGCTGCGGGCCCGGGGCAAGGGTGTGGTCCGCCGCGACGGGCAGGCCGGTGACCTGCTGGTCACGCTGGACGTGGTGGTGCCGGCCCGATTGTCGGACGAGGCGCGCACGGCGCTGGAGTCGTTCGCCGAGCAGACCCCGCCGGCGGCCCGGGAACATCTCGACGCCCGGGTGCGTCGAGTCAGTTAGTCCAGTGGAATGGACGCGGAGGTGAGCGGGATGTCGGGCGAGTTCCTCGGTTCGGGCGACCCTGCCTACGAGGCCAAGGTGCTGATGATCTCGGTAGCGGCACGGATGGCGGGGATGCACCCGCAGACCCTGCGCCAGTACGACCGACTGGGGCTGGTGCAGCCCGGCCGAGCCGCTGGTGGCGGGCGTCGCTACAGCGTCCGCGACGTGGTGTTGCTGCGCGAGGTGCAGCGGCTCAGCCAGGACGACGGCATCAACCTGGCCGGCGTCAAGCGGATCATCGGGCTGGAACGGCTGTTGGAGCAGGCGCAGCAGCGGGTGGCCCGGCTGGAGGCGGAGCTGGACGCCGCATACCGCCGGGTGGCGGAGCTGGAGTCGTTGGCCCGCTTCCCGGGCCGGGATCTGGTGCCGACCAACCGCACCTCCACCGCCCTGGTGGTGTGGCGCCCACGCCGGACGCCCGATCGCTGACCCGCCGCTCACCCGGATCTGACTTCTCGGCCCGGACCACGCTGGATTCCCGGCGCGGTCCGGGCCACTTCAGTTAGCCTGTCGATAAGGGTCCAATCGGCTTAATCTGGACCTACCGGCATGGCAAGGGGGAGCGATGGCGGAATCGGCGAAGAAGGTGGCCCAGCAGACCGAGGACCGGTTGGAGAACCTGGCCGAGACCGTCCGCAAGAAGTTCGACAAGGTGACCGAGGGGACCTATCGGGACCGGATCATCGCGGGCCGGTTCGCCGAAGACGGCGACCACGCCGGCGAACGGGGCCGACCCGAGACGGAGCGTAAGCAGGACTGACCGGTGACCGACGTGCGGGCCGGGACCCACGGGGGGTCCCGGCCCGTTCGCCGTGTCGGGGTCGCGGCCCGTTCGCTGTCGGGAAGTGCGGGCCGACGTTGGGACGCCGCCCTCGACCCGAGCTGGGTGGCCGGCCGACGCACAGGTTTTCTAGAGCTGAATCGTTGACGACATCGCGCCACCGGGGCGGGCGTGAATCGTTTACGACATCAGCTCCAAAGGGCCGCACACAGCAACAGCACCCCACCGCCGCGGGCGAGGGAGCCGCCTGAGCCGTCTCAGCCGAGGCGGCGGTTCTCGCGGACCAGGCCGCCCTCGCACCAGTCCCGGTAGACGAAGAGGTCCGGTCGGGCCAACAGCACCCGGCCGTTGTGCGCCCAGACCTTCATCAGCTCGTCGCCGTCACGCTCGGCCTGTTCGACGAGCTTGCGGAAGCGGCGCTTCGGGTGGGCGCGGAAGTTCGTCCGGATGCCGTCGGCCGCGTAGATGTAGAGGCAGTGCAACGCGAAACGCCGGGCCGGGCAGGTTGGATCCATCGCCAACTCGAAGAGTGTCAACACCAGCCGGTCACCGGAGACCAGCAGGTCCCAGTCGGGTGGCATCGAGGCCAACGGCACCGAATCGGGCTGGTACGCCCACGCTCGCAACTCCGCCGGAGTCGGATCGACGGGGTTGGCGAAGCCGTGGAACGTCGACTCCTGCACGCTCACCGGCCAACCTTCCGCTCTCGCCCGCGTTTGGCAACGCTGCCTGCGGACCCTGGGCTGCTGGGGCGAAACGGTAACCCGCCGTCGGGTGCTGCGGTAGTACCCGCGAGGAGCAATTCCGCAACCGTTGGCACGGGCGGGTCCATCGCATCGACGGCGCAGCCGATGATGCTCCTATGACTATCCACGTTCGACGGTTTCAGCGGGGCGCCGAGGCCGAGTTCGTCGCGGGGCTGGAGTGGCTATTCGCCCCTCCCGGCAGTCGTCCCGGGGATTGGGACCGCGACCGCGCCGTCGAGCGGACCGGGCAATTGCTCGCCCACGAGGACGTCGCACTCTTCGCGGCACGATCGGACGAAGATCAGTTGGTCGGCGTGGCCAGCGTCTACGTGGACATCCTCTCGGTGCGCTTCGGCCGCAGGGCTTCGATCGAGGACCTCGCCGTGCACCCCGAGTGGCGTTCCCGGGGTGTCGGCTCCAGCCTCCTCACGGTGGCCAGGGCGTGGGCGAACGAACAGGGTGCCGACTACGTCTTCCTGGAGTCCGGCCTTGCCCGCACCGAGGCGCACCGTTTCTACCTCCGCGAGGGCGCGACCCACGCCGCCGCGGCGTTCAGGTGGAGCTCAGTGCAGTGAGTCGGCGACCGGGATCGGCTCCCGCCGTTGGGCCGCCGCGCGGTTGCGCAGCCACCGCTTGAACCACGGGTAGTCAGGCAGCCGGGCCAGGATCGGCCCGGTCACCACTGTGATCAGGACGTACGTAGCGGCCAGCGCGGCCAACCGCGGCTCGACGCTCCCGGCGGCCACCGCGAGCCCGGCGATGACGATCGAGAACTCACCTCGGGGTACGAGTGCCAGGCCGGTCCGCCATCGACCGGGTTCCGCGATGCCGACCCGGCGGGCGGCCAGGTAGCCGGTGAGCGTCTTCGTCGCCATGGTGACCACGGCCAGGGCGAGTGCCGGCAGCAGCACCGGCGGAATGTCCTGCGGGTCGGTGGTCAGGCCGAAGAAGACGAAGAACACCGCGGCGAACAGGTCCCGCAGCGGCGAGAGCAACTCGGTGGCGTGGTGCGCCACCGGGCCGGAGAGCGCGATGCCTACCAGGAACGCGCCGACCGCCGCCGACACCTTGAGCGAAGCGGCGAGGCCCGCGATCAGTAACGTCAGACCGAGTACGCCGAGCAGCAGCGCCTCCGGGTCCTTCACCGACAGGGCGGACGAGATCAGGTGGCCGTACCGGATGGCGACCACCAGCACGATCAGCACCGTTC
Source organism: Micromonospora sp. NPDC048842 (assembly GCF_040649935.1). Lineage (NCBI taxonomy): Bacteria > Bacillati > Actinomycetota > Actinomycetes > Micromonosporales > Micromonosporaceae > Micromonospora > Micromonospora sp. NPDC048842. The sequence goes on from NZ_JBEZGK010000002.1 coordinate 331,090, forward strand.
CCACCGCGATGGTGAGCGCGATCCCGCCGCCGAGCAGGCCGGTGCCGGCCAGTACGGCAGTGACGAGTGGCAGGTAGAGGGCCATCGCCAGGTCCTCGATGACCAGCACCGAGAGGATCACCGGTGTTTCCCGGTTACCGAGCCGGCCCAGGTCGGCGAGGACCTTGGCGATCACGCCGGAGGACGAGACCCAGGTGATGCCGCCGAGCACCAGGGCGGCGACCCAGTCCCAGCCGAGCAGCAGGGCGAACCCCGCGCCGGGTAGCGCGTTGAGGACGCCGTCGATCAGCCCGGCCGGTGCCGCCGAGCGCAGGTTGCCGACGAGTTCGTTTGCCGAGTACTCCAGGCCGAGCATCACCAGCAGAAGGATGACGCCGATCTCGGCGCCGACTGCGAAGAACTCCTCGCTGGCGTCCAGCGGCAGCAGCCCGCCGTGCCCGAACGCGAGCCCGGCGAGCAGGTAGAGGGGAATGGGAGAGAGGCCGAATCGCCGGCTGAGCCGGCTGAGAAGCCCAAGCAGCAGCAGCAGCGCACCGACTTCGATGAGCAGCGTGGTGAAATCGTGCATCCGCCTCAGCCGTCCGGGTCACTGTCGGCGAGGATGGCGGAAACGCCGTCGAGACCTCTACGGGTCCCGACAACGACCACCACGTCGCCGGCCGCGAAGCGGAAGGAGGGGAGTGGCGAAACGATCACTTCGCCTTCACGCAGTACAGCCACGATGGAGGCGCTGGTGCGGGTACGCGCCTTGGTGTCGCCGAGCTTCCGGTTGACGTACGGGGAGCCGGCAGTGATGGCGATCTGCTCGGTGAGCAGACCGGCGGCCTGCTCCCGGAGCCCGGAGAGCTGGCCGAGCATCAGCGACGCGCCGAGGATGTCGGCAAGAGCCTCGGCCTCGTCGTCGGTCAGCGGAATGTCCGACTGGCAGGCGTCCGGGTCGTCGGGATCGTAGAGAACGAGATCACGGCGGCCGTTGCGGTGAGAAACGACGCCCAGGCGGCGTCCGGACTCCGTCACCAGATCGTGACGTACCCCGATCCCGGGTAAGGCGGTCTGCTCGACACGTACTCGCACAGTCCAAGGCTACCGCTTCGTGAACAGAACGCAGATCTTGGAGGGACAGCCCTCCTCGGATCAAGCGGTCGGTGCCCGCGCCGGCAGAGCGGGCGCGGGCACCTGGGCACGTCGGGGTCAGCGGAGGCTGGCGAAGAACTCGCGGATGTCGGCGACCAGCACCTCGGTGGCCTGGTGGGCGGCGTAGTGGCCGCCGACGTCGCCCCGGCCGTCGACGTCGGTCTCGTACGCCGTCCACCGGACGATGTTCGCGTGGTCCCGCTCGGCGAAGCGGCGGATGGACTGGAAGTCGCCGGGGAACATGGCCAGCGCGGTCGGAGCGGTGGTCGGCTCGGTCGGCGGTTCGCCGGCGTGCGCGTCCTCCCAGTAGAGCCGGATCGCCGAGGCGGCCGTGCCGGTGAACCAGTAGAGCGCCACGTTGGCCAGGATGAAGTCGGCGTCCAGGCTCTCGTCGAAGAGTTGGGCGTTCCAGGCGAGCAGCCCCACCGGCGAGTCGGCCAGCGCGAACGCCAGGGTCTGCGGCTGCTGACTGTGCACCTGGTTGAAGGAGAACTTGTTCTCGTAGAACCACTGGAGGTGCCCGAGCGCCGCCTGGTCCGCCTCGGAGAGCCCGGCGAACTCGGCCGGGTCGCCGGAGGGGAACGAGAAGAGCTGGGTGACGTGTACGCCGAGCACCCGCCCCGGGTCGACCCGGCCCAGCTCCGGCGCGACCATCGAGCCGGCGTCGTTGCCGACCGCGCCGTAGCTGTCGTACCCCAGGCGGTTCATCAACTCGGCCCAGGCGCGGGCGATGCGGAACCGGTTCCAGCCGGCGGCGCGGGTCGGGCCGGAGAAACCGAACCCGGGCAGCGACGGAACGACCACGTGGAAGGCCGGCGCGTCCCTGTCGGTCGGCTCGGTGAGCGGGGCGATCACGTCGAGGTACTCCAGTACCGAGCCGGGCCACCCGTGGGTGAGCACCAGCGCCGTGGCGTCCGGCCGGGACGACCGGACGTGCAGGAAGTGGATCTGCTCGCCGTCGATCTCGGTGACGAACTGCGGGTTTGCGTTCAGGCGGGCCTCGACGGCTCGCCAGTCGAACTCGCCCCGCCACCTGTCGACGAGGGTGCGCACCCGGTCGTTGCTCATCCCGTACGAACCACCGGCGCCGGGCAGGTCGGCGGGCCAGAGGGTGCGGTCCAGCCGGGCGGCCAGGTCGTCGAGGGCGGTCTGCGGGATCTCGACGCGGAACGGGCGGATCGCGGTGTCGCTCATGGCGGAACTCCTTCGGAACGGAATGTTTCGTTCTGTAATTACCATAGCAGAGCGGAACGATCCGTTCCACTGTTAGGCTGAGAGCATGTCAACGACTTCCGGCAAGACGCTGGGCGGTCGCCGCGCCCAGGCCGCCCGCAACGACGAGGTCATCCTCGAAGCCGCCCGCGCCGTCTTCCTCGACGACCCGAAGGCCCCGATCGCCGCCGTCGCGGAGCGCGCGGGCGTCGGCATCAGCGCCCTCTACCGGCGGTACGCGGGAAAGGAGGACCTGCTGCGCCAGCTCTGCCACGACGGCCTGCGCCGGTACGTCACCGAGGCCGAGACCGCCCTCGACGAGCCGGACGACTGGGCCGCTTTCACCGGCTTCCTGGCCCGGGTGGTCGACGCCGACGTGCACTCGCTCACAGTCCATCTGGCCGGCACCTTCACCCCGACCGAGGAGATGGGCCGGGACGCGATGCGCGCCGGCGAGTTGGCCACCGCTCTGGTCGACCGGGCCCACGCCAGCGGGCGGCTGCGCCCCGACGCTGTCGTACACGATCTGGGGTTGCTGTTGGAGGCGTGCGCCGCGGTCCGCGTACCCGATCCGGAGCGGACCCGCCAACTGCGCCGGCGGCAGCTCGCGGTCCTGCTGGCCGGTCTGTCGTCGGTGCCGGAAGCGGACCCGCTGCCCGGCCCGCCCCCGGCGGCCGGCGAGTTCGACTGGCGGTGGCGGCGCCGGGAGTGATGGGCGTCACGCGCTAAGGTTGAGCGGAATACGCTCAACTCTGGTTGTGTCCAACCCAATGGACAACGCCGATCCGGGGGAGCCCATGAACACCGAAAGACTCACCACCAAGAGCCGCGAAACCATCACGGGCGCTGTCGCGCTGGCCAACCAGCGCGGTCACGCCACAGTGGAGCCCTGGCACCTGCTCCTCTCACTCCTGGACACCGACGGCTCGACCGCCACCGGTTTGCTGCGCGCCGTCGGGGCCGACCCGACCGAGCTGCGCCAGGCCGCCCAGCGCGCTGTCGACAACCTGCCGGCCGCACGCGGCTCCAGCATCGCCGAGCCGACGTTGGCTCGGGAGTTCGTCAACGCCATCGGTGCCGCCGAGCAGATCGCCAGGCCGCTGGGCGACGAGTACACCTCCACCGAGCACCTGCTCGCCGGCCTGGCCCGGGTGGGCGGGGCGGTGTCCGGAGCGCTGAAGACCGCCGGTGCCACCGAGGAGGCCCTGGTCGCCGCCTTCCCGACCGTTCGCGGTGGGGACCGGCGAGTCACCACCGCCGACCCCGAGCAGACCTACCAGGCCCTGACCAAGTACGGCGTCGACCTCACCGCCAGCGCCCGGGACGGCAAGATCGACCCGGTCATCGGCCGGGACTCCGAGATCCGTCGGGTCATCCAGGTGCTCTCCCGGCGTACCAAGAACAACCCGGTGCTGATCGGCGAGCCCGGCGTCGGCAAGACCGCGATCGTCGAGGGCCTGGCCCAGCGGATCGTCGCCGGCGACGTGCCCGAGTCGCTGCGCGACAAGAAGCTGATCTCGCTGGACCTCGGCGCGATGGTCGCCGGTGCGCAGTACCGGGGCCAGTTCGAGGAGCGACTGAAGTCCGTCCTGGAGGAGATCAAGAACTCCAACGGGCAGGTCATCACGTTCCTCGACGAGCTGCACACAGTCGTCGGTGCCGGCAAGGGCGAGGGCTCGATGGACGCCGGCAACATGCTCAAGCCGATGCTGGCCCGTGGTGAGCTGCGGATGGTGGGCGCCACCACGCTGGACGAGTACCGCGAGCACATCGAGAAGGACCCGGCACTGGAGCGTCGTTTCCAGCCGGTGCTTGTCGGTGAGCCGACCATCGAGGACACCATCGGCATCCTGCGCGGGCTCAAGGAGCGCTACGAGGTGCACCACGGCGTACGGATCACCGACGCCGCGCTGGTGGCCGCCGCGACGCTGTCCGACCGTTACATCACCGACCGGTTCCTGCCCGACAAGGCGATCGACCTGGTCGACGAGTCCGCGTCCCGGCTCCGGATGGAGATCGACTCGCGGCCGGTCGAGGTGGACGAGATCGAGCGGGCGGTCCGCCGGCTGGAGATCGAGGAGATGGCCCTGGCCAAGGAGCCGGACGCCGCCTCGGCCGAGCGGTTGGAGCGGCTCCGCAAGGAGTTGGCCGACAAGCGCGAGCAGCTCACGGTGCTCTCCGAGCGTTGGCAGACGGAGAAGAGCCACATCACCAAGCTCTCCACCGCCAAGGAGGAGCTGGAACGCCTCGGCGGTGAGGCCGAGCGGGCCGAGCGGGACGGCGAACTGGAACGCGCCGCCGAGCTGCGCTACGGCCGGATCCCCGCCCTGAAGGTCGAGCTGAAGCAGGCCGCCGAGGAACTGGCCCAGCTCCAGGCCGACGGCGCGATGCTCAAGGAGGAAGTCGGCGCGGACGACATCGCCGCGGTGGTGGCCTCCTGGACCGGCATCCCCGCCGGCCGCCTGCTCGAAGGTGAGACGGCCAAGCTGCTGCGGATGGAGGAGTCGCTGGGCGGCCGGGTGGTCGGCCAGACCGAGGCGGTCGGCGCGGTCTCCGATGCGGTACGCCGCGCCCGGGCCGGTATCGCCGACCCGGATCGCCCGACCGGCAGCTTCCTCTTCCTCGGCCCCACCGGCGTCGGCAAGACCGAGCTGGCCAAGGCCCTCGCCGAGTTCCTCTTCGACGACGAGCGGGCCATGGTCCGCATCGACATGAGCGAGTACGGCGAGAAGCACTCGGTCGCCCGCCTGGTCGGTGCCCCGCCCGGCTACGTCGGTTACAACGAGGGTGGTCAGCTCACCGAGGCGGTGCGCCGACGGCCGTACTCGGTGGTGCTGCTGGACGAGGTGGAGAAGGCCCACCCGGACGTCTTCGACGTGCTGCTCCAGGTGCTCGACGACGGCCGGCTCACCGACGGCCAGGGTCGCACCGTGGACTTCCGTAACGCGATCCTGATCCTCACGTCCAACCTCGGGTCGTCGGTGATCAGCGACCTGACGCTCGCCGACGAGCAGCGCCGGGAGGGCGTGCTGGCCGTGGTCCGGTCGCACTTCAAGCCGGAGTTCCTCAACCGGCTGGACGACATGGTGGTCTTCGCCTCGCTGCGTGGGGACGACCTGCGCTCCATCGTCGACATCCAGTTGAACCGGATGCGGCGGCGGTTGGCCGATCGCCGGCTGGGTCTGGAGATCACCGATGCCGCCCGGGACTGGCTGGCCGAGCACGGCTACGACCCGATCTACGGTGCGCGACCGCTCCGTCGCCTGGTCCAGACCGCAATCGGAGACCAACTGGCGAAGGCCCTCCTGTCCGGCCAGATCCGCGACGGCGAAACGGTGAAGGTGGACCGCGCCACCGAAACCAACACCCTCTCCGTCACCGCCGCCTGATCCGCCGCGCCCGGGCCGATCCCGCCTCGCAGGCGGGGTCGGCCCGACCCGTTTCTCCGCCCCGACGGCACCCCACCGGGACGCTCCGTAGCTGCCGCATCACCAGACAATGAAGTGTTTCTCCAGGTGCGCGGGGTTGTTACCGTTCCCGCCGACGCACTTGGGGAGGTGGTCGGCATGAACGGTCCTATGGCGTACCTGGTGACGACGCTGGGGTGTCTGATCGGAATCGCCGGGGTCGTGGTGGCGGTGGTGGCGGTGCGCAAGGGCCGCAAGGCCGCCCGGCCGGCGGCACCCGCGGACCCGTTCCGGGACACCGACAGCGACGCGCTCCGCGGTGACCCGCGCACGCTCAAGCCCGGCGACATCGTCGAGATCCGCCGGGTGTCGTACGCGGTCCGAGGCTCGGTGCATCTGAACGAGGGCGGCTGGAGCTGGGCCGAGCACCTGCTGGACACCGTCGAGGGCGACAAGCGCTGGCTCTCCGTGGAGGAGGACCCTGACCTGGAGCTGGTGCTCTGGACCGCCGAGCCGGCCGCCACGATCACCCCGGGTGCGTCCACGCTCGACTTCGCCGGCCGCCGCTACGCCCTGGAAGAGTCCGGTCAGGCCCGCTTCACTGCCACCGGCAGCACCGGCCTCGACCCCAGTGGCACCCTTCGATACCACGACTACCGGGCCCAGGGCGGCGAACGGCTTTCCTTCGAGGCGTACGGCCAGGCCGGCTGGGAGGTCGCCCGGGGCGAGCAGTTGCACCGCGCCGACGTGATGGTGTATCCGCAGGCCGGGCCGGAGGCCAGCTGACGTGTTGGTGAGCCTCCACACCCCATACGTCGACACCTGTGCCGCCGACCTGAGCCTGGCACTCGGCGGCCCGGAGCGGCCAGCGCTGCACGTCCGCGACCTCACGCTGCCCGGGGACGTCCGGCTACGGCTGCGCCTGCTGGGCGCGTCCCACCAGGTGGTGCTGGCCGAACCCGGCGGTGCGGCCGAACTCACCGAGACGGTCGCCTGCCTGCCTGGTCGGCCGCCGCACCTGCCCGACGCCCTGCACGACGAGGCGGGCGGCTACCGCTTCACCGCCAGCGTGCTGCGCCCCGCCGACGGTGAGTTGCACACCCGGATCGCCGGGCTCCGCGCCGACCTGGCCGACGACCCGTACGCCCTGGTCGGAGTCTTTCCCGGTGACCCGGACGCGGTCACCGCGCTGGCCGTGCGCACCGACCTGCCGCACCTGTCGGTCGGCTGGCGTACCTGGCACGCGTACCCGCAGACCAACGAGCTGGTCCTGACCGAGACGGTGGTGGCACTGCGATGACGTACCGACGCTGGTTCGTGGTGGGCGCGGCGACGGCAGTGGTCGGCGTGCTGGTGGCGGCCTTCGCGCTCGTCAACGGCACCTTCTCGCCGCGCGCCTACGTGCAGGACAGGTACTCGCGAGCGGCCAGCCGGGACATCGGCCGGGAAGCGACCGCGTACACCTCGTCCAAGTCACCGACCACTGTCGCCAAGGAACTGACCGACGCGTGGAAGCCGTCCGACCGGTACGCCGACGGCAGCGGCGTCTACCTGCGCTACGACGACGACTCGGTGGTGATCCTGCCGAATGCCGCCGGCTCGGTGATCCTGCTCGAAGACATGGACACCGCTCACCCCCGTTACCACTCGACCGTCGGGTCGTACTGGGGCTGGGGACGCGGCAGCAGCGTGCGGGGCGGCGGCCCCGGCGCCGGCAAGTAGCCCGACGCCCGACCCCTTCATCTGGAGCCCCCCGTGCACAACCTCGTCACCGATCTGCTGGCCACCCTCGCCTTCGGCGCGGTCGGCGTCGTCCTCATGGGCGTCGGCTACGGGCTGGTCGACCTGACCACTCCCGGCAAGCTCCATGAACTGATCTGGACCGAGCGCAACCGCAACGCGGCGCTGCTGCTCGCGTCCAACCTGCTCGGCGTCGGCACCATAGTGGTCGCGGCGATCGTCGCCAGCGACGACGACTTCGCCCTGGGGCTGGTCGGTGCGGCGGCGTACGGGATCGTCGGCCTGGTCATCATGGCCGCGGCGTTCCTGCTGCTCGACGCGGTGACCCCGGGCCGGCTCGGCGAGCTGCTGGTCGACCCGGAGCCGCACCCCGCCGTGTGGGTGTCGGCAGTGGTGCACCTGGCCACCGGCGCGATCATCGCCGCCGCGATCCTCTGATGACCGGGGGACCGCGACCGGGCGATGCCGGTCGGCCGTACCCGGGGCGGTCATGAGCACCGGGGCGCCGCCGGTGGTCGACGGCGGCACCGAGGCCCGGCCGCACTGGCGGCTCGCCCGCGCGGCGGTGCTGGTCGCGGTTTTCGTCTGCGCCGCCTGCGGGCTGGTCTACGAGCTGGCCCTTGTCGCGCTCGGCAGCTACCTGATCGGCGACACCGTCGGGCAGGCGTCGATCGTGCTCGGTGTGATGGTCTTCGCGATGGGCGTCGGCGCGCTGGTCGCGAAGCCGTTGCAGCCCCGGGCCGCCGCAGCGTTCGCGGTGATCGAACTGACCCTGGCCCTGCTCGGTGGTCTGTCCGTACTCGGCCTCTACGCCGCCTTCGCCTGGCTCGACCTGTACGGCCCGGCGCTGGTCGGCACCGCCTTCGTCCTGGGCCTGCTGATCGGCGCGGAGATTCCGCTGCTGATGGTGATGTTGCAGCGCATCCGCGAGCAGGCCGCCGGCAGTGCGGTGGCCGACCTGTTCGCCGCCGACTACGTCGGCGCGCTGCTCGGCGGGCTCGCCTTCCCGTTCCTGTTGATCCCCGTCTTCGGCCTGCTCAAGGGTGCCCTGGTGGTCGGCGCGGTGAACGCGGTGGCCGGTCTCGCCCTGGTCTGCACGGTGTTCCGGAGTGAGCTGAGCCGCCGGGCCCGGCTCGTCCTCGGCGCCGGCTCTGTCGTGGTAGCGCTCTGCCTGGGGTACGCCTGGGTGACCGCCGCCGACTTCGAGGTGACCGCCCGGCAGCAGCTCTACCGGGACCCCGTCGTGTACGCCGAACGCTCCCGTTACCAGGAGATCGTGCTGACCCGGTCGGTGCGGGAGGTCGGCCACGCCGACAGCGACCTGCGGTTGTTCCTCAACGGTGATCTTCAGTTCAGCTCGGTCGACGAGTACCGCTACCACGAGGCGCTGGTGCATCCGGCGATGCGCGGCCCGCGCGGCGACGTCCTGGTTCTCGGTGCCGGCGACGGCCTCGCCGTCCGGGAGATCCTGCGGTACCCGGACGTCCGCCGGGTGACAGTGGTCGACCTCGACCCGGCGGTGGTGGCGCTGGCCAGCACCGTGCCGCAACTGCGGGAGCTCAACGGCGGCTCGCTCGACGACCCCCGGGTACGGGTGCTGAACACCGACGCGTTCGGCTGGCTGCGTACCGCCGCCGAGCGCTTCGACGTGGTGGTCGCCGACCTGCCGGACCCGGACGAGACGGCCACCGCCAAGCTCTACACGGTCGAGTTCTACGCGCTGATCAGGTCGGTGCTCGCCGAGCAGGGACGGCTCGTGGTGCAGTCCGGCTCGCCGTACTTCGCGCCCCGCTCCTACTGGTCGATCGACGCGTCGGTGCGGGAAGCCGGCTTCGCCACAGTGCCGTACCACGTCGACGTGCCGTCCTTCGGCGACTGGGGTTTCCTGCTCGCCACGGCGGGACCCGTCCCGCCGGTGCTGGAACTGCCGGCCGACGCGCCCCGGCTGCGTTTCCTCGACCCGGGCGTGCTGCGGGCGGCGGCGGCCTTTCCACCCGACCGCGCCCGCCTGAACGTGCCCCCCAGCACCCTCCTCCAACCGAGGGTCCTCGACTACGCCCGCACCGAGTGGCGCGGCTACTGACCCCACCGCCTGGCGCCTGAAACGAGGCGCTGAGACAGGCGAGTGTCCGCTCATGGCGCAAACCTCGTGATTAACGGGGTGGAGTGGGGGCGGACGGGGAAAGGGTGGAGGCATGTTTGGGATGCGGAAGGCTTGGGAGCGCGAATTGGGCGCCGCCGTCGACGAGTTGGTGGCGGCTGACACGCTCGCCTTCGGTGGGGTGGGGATCGCGGGCGCGCTGCTGCCGGTGACCGAGGCGTACCACCGGGTCGAGGCCGCCCTCAGCGACCACCCCGAGGAGGTACGCCGCCAGCTCGACCGGGTGCTGGCCGACGGCACACCCGCCGGCCGGGCGTACGCGGCCACGCTGCTGGAGCGCGTCGACCCGGAGGCGGCCCGAGCGGCCTGGACGTCGCTGCGGGACGATCCGAGCGAGTTCACCACCTTCGTCGGCTGCGTGATGGATCGCGAAACCCTCGGCACGTACGCCAGTCGGCGGCTCGCCTCAGCATGATCCATTCGCCGGTCGGTGCTGCCCGATTGGTGCTGCCGGTCGCCGACGCCGCGCCGTACGTTGCGAGCCATGAGCCCGCCCGTCGCCGCGCCGCGTCCGCCCCGCCCGGTCACCGTGACCATCGCCTTCTGGCTGCAACTGGCAGTGGTGCTGGTGCTGCTCGGCCTGGCCGCGCTGACGGTGGCCGAGGCGGTGCACTTCGATGGCCAGATCGACCGCGCGGCACGGCTGGTGCCGGACGCCGACCCGGACGAGGTGGCTGGCGAGCGGCAGGGCAACGTCGCGATGACGCTGATCCTCGGCGTGCCGGCGGTGCTGCTCGCGGTCTGGTTGGCGGCCACCGCCGTCCCGGTCCGGCGGGGCGCCAACCTCGCACGGATCCTGGTCTTCGTGGCCAGTGGCGCGCAGCTGCTGGTCTGCTTCGCGCAGTGCTGCTCCGGTGGGTTCCTCGTGCCGCTTCTGACCATGCCGGAGATGGGGGACGAGCCGGCACCGGACTGGGACGAAGAGTGGGAGACCTCGACGTTCTACGACACGCTCTACTCCGGCACCGATCCCTGGGACGACCTGTTCTTCCCCGCGGCGGGGCTGGGGGTGCTCACCGTACTGGCCCTCTCCGCAGCCGTGGTCCTGCTGCTGGCGCTGCCGCCGGCGAACCGCTGGTTCGTGCCGCGTACCGCGAACGAGGCGCTGCCCGGCCCGGCCTGGGTGATGCCCGTCCCCACCTACGCCCCGACCGGTTACGGATATCCGACAGCTCCACTCGTGCCGGGCTTCCTGCCGCCGAACCAGCCGCTCCCACCCGGCTACCTGATCTGCCCCGACCCGGCCGCGCACCTGACGCCGGGTGCGCCAGGCACCTCACCAGGGACGACGGGACCGCCGACGGTGCCTCCGGAGGACGCACCCGACCACCCTCGCTAGCTGAGCTGTCGGCCACAGCGCGGGCCTTCCTGGTGCCGAGGGTTGTTACCGTCTGCGCCGACGTACCTGGGGAGGTGGTCGGGTGGACGCGCTGGTGACGTGCCTGGTGGCGGCTGTTGCCGTACTCGCGGTGGCGGTGGTCGTGGTCGTCGTGCGGGCCCGCCGACGGCCGACGGGCCGGCCCGACGGCCAGTCGACGGAGCCGCCGCGCGACGGCCCACTCCGCCTGACTCAGGGCGACCGCGTGCGGATCCGCGAGCGGGAGTACGCGGTGAGTGCCACGATCCGTCTGGTCGAGGGCGACTGGAGTTGGGTGCAGCACCTCCTCGACGACGACTCCGGCACCCGCCACCGGCTCTCCGTGGAGGACGGCCCCGAACTCGAGCTGGTGTTCTGGACCGCCGAACCGGGCGCCACCGTCACCCCGGGCGCCCCGACCATCGAACTCGGCGGGCGGCGCTACACCTGGGCCGAGACCGGGCAGGCGCGTTACACCGCCACCGGAGAGACCGAGCTGCCGTCGACCGGGACGATGCGCTACCACGACTACCAGGCCGGTGGCGCCGCGCGGCTCTCCTTCGAGGCGTACGGCGAAGAGGGTTGGCGGGTCGCCCGCGGTGACCTGCTCGCCCCCGCCGACCTGACGATCCGCCCGCCTCGTGCCTGAGGCCCGCTGAGCCGGACCGAGCGGACGCGCCGGGCTCGTCACGGCATGCCGAACTGGCTGGTTGTCGATACGGTGTGGGCGCGATCTTAGGGAAGGAGAATCGTGGTCGATTCCCAGAGCACGCCGGCCCGTCAGCGGCCATCCATTGTGTCGATTTCCAGTTACCTGCTCTTCCTGTTCCTGGCACTCCAGGTGATCACTCTGATCATCACGCTCAGCACCTTCGGCAAGACGCGGGACGCTCTCCGTGAGGCGTACGCGGGCAGCGCCACCGACGGTGAGCAGGTGGCCGATGTCTTCGCCGTCATCGGCATCGGCGGGAGCATCGTCCTACTGCTGCTCGCGGTCGTTCTGGGCGTGCTGGCCCTGTTCAACAACCAGGGCCGCAACGGCGCCCGCATCACCACCTGGATCGTCGGCGGCATCATGGTCTGCTGCGTCGGCGGTGGTCTGCTCAGCAACGCGGCCGGCGGTTTCAACACCGGTGGCGGAACTACTGCCAACGGGCCGAGCCCCGAGGAGATCCAGCGTCGCCTGGAGGAGGCCCTGCCCTCCTGGGTCACCCCGGTCAGCCTCCTGCTCAATGTGCTCAGCCTGATCACGTTGATCGCGGCGCTGGTCCTGCTGGCGCTGCCGAAGGCCAACCCGTTCTTCCGCAAGCAGACCGCGGGCTGGGAGCCGCCGACCCCGGGCGCCAGCTACCCGGGCAACCCGCAGGCGCCCGGTCAGCCGGGCTACCCGCAGGCATCGGGTGAGCCGGGTTATCCGCAGGCATCGGGTGAGCCGGGTTATCCGTCGAGTGGGGAGCCGAGCTACCCGCCGCCACCGGCGGCGGACCGGCCGGACGACACGCCGCCCACGGACCGGCCCGGGTCAACCCCGCCGCCGACCAACTGACGGCTCGATAAGCACGACGCCGACGATCCCTCCGAGTAGGTTGCAACCCGACGCCTACCGGAGGGATTCGTCGTGTCGTACCCGGAATCGGCGCCGGCCCGCCGGCCCGCCGCCGTTCTGTCGGCGGCGACCGTGCTGTCGGTGATGGCTGTCGCCGCACTCGCGTACGCGGTGGTCGACCTGGTGGTGCTGGGCGGGACTGTCGACGCGTTCCGCTCCGCCGCCCGCGACACCTCCGCGAGCGCGGAGCAGATCGACGACGTGGTGACTCTGCTCCGCGCGTCCGCGGTGCTGTCGGCGGTGGTGGCGGTGCTCTCCGCGCTGCTGCTCGCCGGCCTGGCCCTCGGCCTGGTGGCCGGTCGCAACGGTGTCCGAGTGGCGACCTGGGTGGTCAGCGGGCTCGGCCTGCTCGCCGGCTGCTGCAGCGTGGCGGTGGTCGCCGGCGAACGGGCCGCGCCACTGCAACTGGGCTCCGGCGAGGAGGCTCTCGCCGAGTTGCTGGGTCTGCTCGGCGATGCGTACCCGTCCTGGTGGATCCCGCTCAACGCCGGGCTTTCCGTCGCACAGGCGCTCGGTTACCTTGTAGTAGCTACGCTGCTGGCGCTGCCGGCGGCGAACAGGTGGTTCGGCCGCCACCGCTCGACGGCGCCAACCGCACCGCCCATGTTCCCGCCCGCCCCGCACCAGCCCCCGTCTGCGCCGCACACGCCCCCGTACCCGCCCAGGTGAGGACAATGCCGTGACGCTCGACCCCACGACTGCCGAGCGCCGAGCCCTGATCACCGGGGCCACCGCCGGCATCGGCGCGGCGTTCACGCGAAAGCTGGCCGCCGACGGCTGGCACCTGGTGCTCGTTGCCCGCGACGCGGCGCGGCTGACCGAGCTGGCCACCGAGCTTGGTTCCACGTACGGACGCGAGGTGGAGACGATCTCGGCGGATCTGTCCACCGACGACGGCTGCGCCACGGTGGAGCAGCGGCTCGCCGACGGCAGCCCGGTGCACCTGCTGGTCAACAATGCGGGGATCAGCCTCAACAAACCGTTCCTGCGCTCCACGGCGGAGGACGAGGCGCGACTGTTGCGACTCAACGTGCACGCGGTCATGCGGCTGACCCTGGCGGCGCTTCGACCGATGACTGAACGGCGAAATGGGGCAGTGATAAATGTCTCTTCGGTCGCCGGCTTCGGTACGGCGATGCCCGGATCGACGTACTCGGCCAGCAAGGCGTGGGTCACCAACTTCAGTGAGTCCGTCGGGCAGTCGGCGCGGCCGTTCGGCGTTCAGGTGATGGCTCTCTGCCCCGGCTACACGCGCACCGAATTCCATCAGCGGGCCGGCATCAACATGTCCAAGACGCCGGAGTGGCTGTGGCTGCGGGCCGAGGATGTGGTGGAAGAAGCCCTGCGTGACCTGCGCAAAGGCAAGATGGTCAGCATCCCGGCGTGGAAGTACAAGGTGGTCGTCGCCGGCATGCGACACGCGCCGCGGCGGCTGCTCCAGGCGGTCGCGCGGGACACCCGCGGCCGGATCGGTCGCGACGAGCGCTGAGCTTCGACCGGCCCGCCGACCCCGAGCGAGTGGTGGGACGGCGCTGGCACGCCGCTGTCGGGCCAGTTGCTGAGCGTAGTCGAACATCGCCAGTCATCGGTTCCCCTCGGGGCTGATCAGGGTGGACCCCGCACACGGCGTTCAGAGTTGCGCAGTAACCTCTATCGCCATGGGGGACCACGACGACCTGCGTAAATTCATTACCGACCTGGCTGTGGTCCACGGCCGGGTCGTGCTCTCGTCGGGGCGCGAGGCAGACTGGTACGTGGATCTGCGGCGCGTCACGCTCCATCACCGGGCCGCTCCTCTGGTCGGCCGGGTGTTGCTCGACCTCACCGCCGACTGGGAGTTCGACGCCGTTGGGGGCCTCACCCTGGGCGCGGATCCTGTCGCGCTCTCGATGCTGCACGCCGCCGCTCCGACCGGCCGGGCCCTGGACGCCTTTGTGGTGCGCAAGGCGGGCAAGGCCCACGGTCTTCAGCGGCGGATCGAGGGACCGGAGGTGGCTGGCCGTCGAGTGTTGGCGGTGGAGGACACATCCACGACGGGCGGAAGTGTTTTGACCGCTGTCGAGGCGCTTCGCGAGGCCGGGGCGGAAGTCGTGGGCGTGGTGGTTATTGTTGATCGAGGCGCCGGCGACGCGGTGCGAGCCGCCGGATTGCCGTACCGGGCGGCCTATACGTTGGCTGACCTCGGCCTTGTGGCGTAAAAGTCTGCCGATTCGGATCTGCTGATATGCAGGCGGATCGATGCTGCTGGTGGAAGGATGGAATACGTGGGAACTGCGTTGGCCGAAATGACTATGCCTCAGATCTCGCCGCTAAACGGCGAGCCGATCGAACGTGCCGATGCCGAGCGTCTGGCCGGGGTCCTCAAGGCCCTTGCTGATCCTGCTCGGTTGCGGCTGCTCAGCCTGATCCAGTCGGCCCCCGAGGGCGAGGCGTGCGTCTGTGACCTGACGGCGCCGCTCGGCCTCTCTCAGCCGACGGTCAGTCACCACCTGCGTATCCTCACCGAGGCTGGCTTGTTGCAGCGGGAGAAGCGCGGTGTCTGGGCGTACTACAGCCTGGTCCCGAGTGCGATCGCGACGATCGCCGACCTGCTGACCCCGCCGCGTAAGCGGGCCACCAAGAAGGCCCGCTGACCTAGGCACTACACGCCGTTCCGAGCCGGGGCGGCGTCCGGTGGCGAGCCAGGGGTGGCGCCACCGGTGGTTGACACCTGCTCGTCCCCGGTCGCACCACCGGAGGCCGGGTTCGACATGCCGACGGCCGACCCCCTCACCAGGGGGCCGGCCGTCGTCGTACCGTTCAACGGTCCTGGCCGTGCTCCGGGCGCTGACGGCCGTGCTCGTGCCGGTCGTGGTCGAACGCCTCGCGGGCCGCCTCCACCGCGCCGGCGGCACTGGCCGCCGCGACCACAGCGACCGCCTCGCCGCGCTTACGAGCCCGCCGGTCGCGGAGGAACTCGAAGAAGATCGGCAGCACCGAGATCACAATGATCAGGGCCACCACCGGCAGGATGTAGTGGTCGATCTTGTCACCGATGGCCTGGTAGATCTGCTCGGCCAGCAGGTAGCCGATCAGCAGGATGCCGTCCACCCAGAGCACCGCGCCGACGATGTTCCAGAGCAGGAACTTCTTGGCCGGCATGCCGAGCGCGCCCGCCACCGGGTTGAGGAACGTCCGGACGATCGGAATGAAGCGCGCCAGCACGACGGCCTTCGCCGGGCCGAACTTCTGGAAGTAGTACTCCGCCTTCTCCACGTACTCCTTCTTGAAGAGACGGGAGTTCGGCCGCTCGAACATCGGCCGGCCGTACCGCGCGCCGAGCCAGTGCCCCAGCTGCGCCCCGACGATCGCGCAGATCGGCCCACCGATCAGCAGACCGGTGAGGGAGAGGCGGGTGCCGTCACCGAAGATCGCGTCCGCCACCGGTGACGAGGCGACCCCGGCGAGGAACAGCAGCGAGTCACCGGGGAAGAAGAAGCCCACCAGCAGGCCGGTCTCGGCGAAGAGGATCACCCACACGCCGATCAGCCCGAAGGTCTGCAACAGATCCTTGGGATCGAGCGGGTTCAGGGCGACGCTCTCCAGGAGAGCGCGGGTCTTCTCAGCTGTGTCCACGGCCACAAAGGGTACCGAAGCCCAGGGTCCCGGCCGCGCCGGACCGGCCCGTCACCACCCGCCCGCGTCTTGGGGTCGTGGGGTCGTGGGGTCGTGGGGTCGTGGGGTCCAACGACGGTGCCCCGCCGACCGTGTGGTCGACGGGGCACCGGTGGTGCGGGGTGGGTCAGGCGACGAAGCGGGTCCGGCGGCGCTTGGCCACCAGGTAGCCGCCGGCGCCCGCGGCGAGCAGCAGCGCGCCGAGGCCGGCGATCAGCCCGGTGGACTGACCGGTGATCGGCAGCGAACCGCCGTCGTCACCGCCGCCCTGGCCGCCGTCTCCGCCGCCGTTCACCAGGATCTGCGCGGTGTCGTTGGCCGGGTTCAGGTCCTTGATCTCGGTCTCCTCGCGCCCGGTACGCAGCGTGACCTCGCCGGCCTGGTCGCCGGCCTGGTCGATCCGCACCTGGAACTCGTAGTCGACCTTCTCGCCCTTTTTGATCGAGCCGTCCACGAAGCACCGGTAGACCCGCGCGCCGGGCTTGCCCGGCTCCCACCCGTCGTCCTCGGAGTCGAAGCAGTTCTCCGGAGCGCGGACGGCGGTGACGCCCTTCGGCAGCGTGACGGTGGTGCCGACATATGGCGACTCGCCGCCACCCGCGTTGACGGCCGCCGGCCCGTTGTTGACGTAGCCGACAGTGAGCGCGACGGTGGCGCCGACGTCACCGGTCACCGTCGCGCCGCGCGCTGCCACATCGGCCCGCTGGTCGCCGGTCACCTGAAGGTCGACCCAGGTCGAGTTGTCCAACGGGTTGACGTCGGTCTGCCGGGAGCGCAGGTTCATGACCGGCTCGAGCTTCAGCTCACCCTCGGTCCCGTTCGGCCCGATCTTGGCCGGGAGTTCGGCCTCGGACCTGTACTCGTCCCAGTCGGCAGGCGTGAACCAGGTGGAGAACCCGCCGAAGGCGTTCGGCGCCCAGGTGTCGGCGGGCACGGTGAACCCAAAGCTGTCGTCGAGGCGGAAGCTACTGTTCTCGCCGATGGTCGTGTCGAAGCGGCAAGCGAACGCGAAGTCGTGCAGCGGGCCCTCGGTGTACTCGCAGTTCTCGTAGCGCTTCGACGGCTGAAGACCGTCCGCGCCGACGACGTAGAGAACCGCGTCCTTCGCTGGCACCTCGCCCCGGTTGGTCACCTGGAACGGGGCCTTCAGCGTGGCGCCGGGCGCCCCCTTGAGCTCCAGGGACTCGTTGGTGGTGAGGTCGACGCCCTCGCCGATTTCTACCGTCGAGCTGTAGGAGGCGGATTCGGACTTGCCGTCCGGCGTGACGGTGAACCTCAGCTCGCCCTTCTGATCGGGCTTGGCGTCGGCCTTTGCGCGAACGACGAGGGAGACGAGGTTCAGGTACGAGCCGTCGTCGTCCTGGTCCTCGACCTTGCACGTCAGGATCGCACCGGACTCGGTGCAGTTGTCCCCGCTGCTCTCGACGTCGGCGAAACCGTAGACCTTGCTCCGGTCCACCTTGATGGTGTAGTCGTCGGGCTGCCGCTCCGTGGTGAGCGAGAAGAGGGTGAGCCACTTGTCGGTGCCGCCGGGCGCGACGATCACGTTGTTGGCGTACAGGTCGAGATTCTCTACCGGTGCGGCGAGGGCTGCCGGTGCGGCGGCGGCGGGGGCGGCGGCGGCGACGAACGCGCCTGCTACGCCCAGTCCGGCGAGCCAACGCCGGGTGGAGTGGGTGAGCATGAGGGGGGTTCCTCCAGTTGGGGGATCAGGTGGAGCCTGCGGATCTTAAGGAATCGCTAAGGCAGACTGCAGCCCTCAAATCCGCCCGCTGAGCAAGACGAACCAAAAGGTTGATCAGAGTCACCGCAATGTTCGGTCGGTCCGCCTCCGTCATCTGAGGCAGGAGCCCCCGGGAGGTGCAGTGACGTACGAGGAGTTCGCGGACACGCGGCTGGCCCCGCTACTGCGGTACGCGGTGATGCTGACCGGCGAACCACACCAGGCCCAGGATCTGGTCCAGGAGACCATGGTCCGGGTCCAGCTCAACTTCGGCGAGCAACCGTCGTACCGGTTGGCGGACTCCGTCCTGCTGGTGCACATCCCGGCCGACCGGAGCCGGCCGTACCTCATCTCGTTGCCGCGTGACCTGGAGGTCTCGATCCCCGGCCGGGGGGTCGAGAAGCTCAACAGTGCGTTCTACACCGGTGCCGGCGAACCCCGGCCCGACCTGGACGCCGGCTACGACCTGACCCGGCGGGTGGTCGCCGACCTGACCGGGGTACGCGTCGACGCTGGCGCGGTGCTGACGTTCGCCGGGCTGCGCCGGATCACCGAGGCGGTCGACGGGGTGGAGGTGTGTCTGCCAAAGGAGGTGCGGTCCTGGCACACCCGCCGGACGTTTCCGGCCGGCTGTCAGCTGCTCGACGGAGCTGCATCCGTCGACCTGCTGCGGCAACGGCGGTATCTGCCCGACGGCACGTTGGACCGGGACCGTAACGCCCAGCGCTACGTCGCCGGGCTGGTACGGCGGGCGGTCGCCCAGGACGTGCTGACCAACCCGGTACGGCTCACCGCGCTGCTGTCAGCCGCCGGCAAGGGTCTGGCGGTCGACGACGACGGCCTGCCGCTGACCAGGCTGGTGGCGGTGCTACCCGAACTGAAGAGCGTCGATCCGGTGGGGCTCAGCCTGCCAGTCGGCCCCCCGGCAGGCAACGCTTCGCGGCTGCCCCTGGACCCGAAGGAGGGCCCGGATTTCCTCGCCGCGCTGCGCGAGGATCGGTTGGCGCAGTGGGCGGCGCAGCACCCGGAGCAGGTAAATCCCGTCCGCTGACGGACGCGGACAGCACGACGACGCCCCGCCAGCCCGGTACGGGCCGGCGGGGCGTCGGTCGGGTCGGGGTGGGTCAGGCGGCGCAGCGGGTGCTGTGGCGTCGGGCGAGCAGGTAGCAGCCGGCACCGGTGACGAGCAGCAGGGCACCGATGCCCGCGATCAGGTTGGTGGGGGCGCCGGTGATGGGCAGCGAACCACCGCCACCGCCACCGTCGTCATCGCCATCACCATCGCCCTGGCCACCGCCGCCCTGAGGCGCGTTGACCACGATGGTGGCCCTGTCGTTGACAGGTTTGAGGTCGTCCTGGAAGCCGCCGCCGGCTGGGCACTCGCACGGCGCGTTGACCCGCACCGCGCCCCGGGCGTTGGGGATGACCTTGTCGATCCGTAGCCGGAACTTAACGGTGTAGGCCTGCCCGGCCACCAGGAGCATCTCCGAGGCGCACAGGTACGTGCGGGTGGTGTCCTGCCGCAACCAGCAGTTGTCGGGGACCTCGACGGCGGTGGTGCCCGGCGGCAGTTCGACGTTCGTGTGGGTGGCGGCCTCGAAGTCTCCGTTCGTCCGGTCGAGCGTCGCCGGGCCGTTGTTCCGGAAGCCGACGGTCGCCGTGACGACGGCACCGGCCGTGCCCTTGAGCGTGGCGCCGATCGCCGCGAGGTCGGTGCCATTAGTGCCGGTGGCCTTGATGGTCCACCCGGTGTAGTCGTTGCCTGGGCCAACGTCGGTCTGGGAAGCCTTCCGCATCCTGCCGGGTGCCCCGGTCAGAGTCAGCTTCGGACCGCCGCCAGGGGTGGCCGCCCGAGCGCCGACGGCCGTCCGCACCCGAGTCAGGTCCTCGAAGTCGGCAGTGGTCATGAACTGGGCGTAGCCGGAGTGGTTGGCCGGCGCGTAGGTGTCCTTGACGAACTCGAGGTTCAGCGTGGTGGCCAGCCCGGTGCCCACCGGGATGTCCTCGTCGAACTGGCAGGAGACCAGGTGGTCGTCGGAGTAGCGGCAGTTGCTGAACCGGTCCTTTGTGCGGATCGAGTAGGGGAGATCGAAGACCGCGACGAATCCGTTGACGACCTTGTCGCCGGCGTTGGCCACGGCCAGCGGAACGGTGAACTTCCCACCCGGCTTGGCGGAGAGGCTGGTGAACGGGCCGCCGGCCAGGTCGACCCCCTCGCCGACCCGGACGTGCGAGGTGTAGCTGCCGCTCCGCCCGCCGGCCGCCTGGAAACTGACCGCGACGTCCCCGGAGTCACCGAGCTGCGCGTCTTCAGTGAGGCCGAGGTGCACCCGCTTGACCCCGTTGCGGTAGATCCCGCTGCCGAGCGGCGGCATCTCGTAAAGGGTGACATCGGAGGGCTCCGTGCAGACGAGGACGCCCGGCTCCGGCGCGGTGCACTCCTGGCCGTCCGCAGGAGTCACAGTGATCGTGTCGGCCAGGGAGCGGTAGTCGTACCGCACGGACACGTCGGTGAGGACCGTCGGTTCGTCGGCGTACAGCAACAGACCGCGGATGGTCGCCTCCGCGCCGATGGCCACTGTGGCGTCCTGGAAGTAGGGCTCGATCGTGGGTGCGGCGACGGCGGGGGTGGCGGAGGCGGCGATCAACGCGCCTGCGGCGCCGAGCCCGGTCAGCCAGCGGAGCGAATGCTTGAGCATGGGGGTCCTCCCGTGGGGGTACAGGTGGCGCTCGTCCAACCTAGAGACGCCCCGACTCCCCCGGTAACCCCCTTCGGATCGATATCTATCCAATGACCCGAACGGCTGAGCACCAGTGTCGCAACGGGCAGCCGACCCGCGACGGGATCAGCGGTAGTCGTCCTCGTCCCCGGTGACCACCCGGGCCTGCTCCATCGCGTCCCAGTCGTCGACCTCCAGGCCGCGGTGCGGCTCACCGTCGATGTCGGCCGGGCCGGCGACAGTGGCCTGCTCGACTGCGTCGGCCGGGTCCGCCTCGGGGTCGCGTTCGTCGGGCGCGAGGTGGTCGCCGGGGGTGAAGTCCTCGTCGGGCTGACCCATCATCCCTCCCGGGGGTCTCGGGGCACGGTTCCCACCCACCGTACGGGTTGGGCCGGCGCACCGCCCGGAAGCGGAGTAGGCGGAATCAGCCCTCGGCGGCGCGACCCGGTGCCAGGATGGTGCCGTGGGCTTCCTCATCAGACTGGCGATCACCGCTGTCGCGTTGTGGATAACCACGCTGATCGTGCCCGGGGTCGACGTGCACGGTCGTTCGGGTGGCAACACCGTCCTCACCCTGATCGTGGTGGCGCTGATCTTCGGCGTGATCAACGCGGTGCTCAAGCCGGTGATCCGGGTCGTCGGTTGTGTGTTCTACCTGCTGACCCTGGGCCTGTTCGCGCTGGTGGTCAACGCGTTGCTGTTCCTGCTCACCGACCGGATCGCCAGCGGGCTCGACCTGCCGTTCCAGGTGGACGGATTCTGGCCGGCGTTCTGGGGAGCCATCGTGATGACCGTGGTGACCTGGTTGATCAGCGTCATCGTGCCGGACAACCTTGACCGCCGGTGAACGGCAAGCACCCGGGTCGGTTGTTCCGGCGCACCTCACCTACGGGATACTCCCGGCGGAGGACAGCGCGGTCCGGCGCACAAATGAAGAACAGCGGCCAGCACGGCCGAGAGTAAGGAGCGCATCACATGCCCATCGCTTCCCCCGAGGCTTACGCGGAGATGCTGGACCGCGCCAAGGCTGGCCGGTACGCGTACCCCGCGATCAACGTGACCTCCTCCCAGACGCTGAACGCGGCGCTCAAGGGCTTCGCCGACGCGGAGAGCGACGGCATCATCCAGGTCTCCACCGGTGGCGCCGAATACCTTTCCGGCCCCTCGATCAAGGACATGGTCACCGGCGCTGTGGCCTTCGCCGCGTACGCGCACGAGGTCGCCAAGAAGTACTCGGTGAACATCGCCCTGCACACCGACCACTGCCCGAAGGACAAGCTGGACGGGTTCGTGCGTCCGCTGATGGGCATCTCGCAGGAGCGGGTGAAGCGCGGCGAGGAGCCGCTGTACCAGTCGCACATGTGGGACGGCTCGGCCGTGCCGGTCGCGGAGAACCTGCAGATCGCCGCAAAGCTGCTCGACGAGGCCGCCAAGGCCAAGATCGTCCTTGAGATCGAGGTCGGTGTCGTCGGTGGCGAGGAGGACGGCGTCGAGAACGCCATCAACGACAAGCTCTACACCACCACCGATGACGGCCTGGCCATGGTCGAGGCGCTCGGCCTCGGCGAGAAGGGCCGCTACATGGCGGCACTGACCTTCGGCAACGTGCACGGCGTCTACAAGCCGGGCAACGTCAAGCTGCGTCCGGAGATCCTCAAGCAGATCCAGGACGCCGTCGGCGCCAAGTACGGCAAGGACAAGCCGCTCAGCCTGGTCTTCCACGGCGGCTCGGGCTCCCTGCTGAGCGAGATCCGCGAGGCTCTGGACTACGGCGTCGTGAAGATGAACATCGACACCGACACCCAGTACGCCTTCACCCGCCCCGTCGTGGACCACATGCTGCGCAACTACGACGGCGTGCTGAAGATCGACGGCGAGGTCGGCAACAAGAAGCAGTACGACCCGCGCGCCTGGGGCAAGGCCGCCGAGGCCGGCCTGGCCGCCCGGGTCGTCGAGGCCTGCGAGCACCTGCGCTCGACCGGCACCACGATGACCAAGTAACGACGTCCCACCCGACGGCCGGCTCCCCGCACGGGGAGTCGGCCGTCGTCGTCAGGTCGTCAGCAGGCGTACGGCCTCGCGCACGTCGTCGGTGAGGTGGATCGTCGACGACAGGTCACCGAACGGGGACGCGGCCAGCAGCGGACGCAACAGCGCCTCCACCGGCAACTCGACGGTCCAGTAGGCGCGGTCCAGGAAGATGTACGCCCCGCTGGCGCCGTCGGTGCCGTAGTAGGTCTTGGTGGCCGCCTGGAACACCTCCTGCACAGTGCCCGCCCGCCCCGGCGCGAAGACGATGCCGCCCCGGGCGAGGCGCAGGATGGTGTCCTCCCGGATCGCGTTCGAGAAGTACTTCGCGATCCGCCCGGCAAAAAGGTTCGCCGGCTCGTGCCCGTACAGCCAGGTCGGAATGGCCAGACCACCCGCACGCGCCCAGCCCAGGTCGTCGCCACGTTGCCGGGGCACCCCCGCGTACCGCTGCCGGACCGTCAGCGCCGTGGCCGTGTACCTGTGGTGGTCGGTGAAGTCGGGGGCGGTGGCCAGCAGGTCGATGGCGGCCGTCACATCGGTCGCCGGTCGGTCCGCCAGGTAGGCGCCGAGGTTCGCGGCCTCCATCACACCCGGACCGCCGCCGGTCACCACCAGCCGGTCGGCCCGCGCCAGCTCCCAACCCAGCACGGCCGCCATCCGGTACGCGGGACTGCCGCGCCGCACCGCGTGCCCGCCCATGATGCCCACCACCGACTGCGGCCCGTGCGCGGTCAGCCAGACGCGGGTGGCGTCGGCCAGCGCGTTGTCCACGCCGTGGTCGTGCAGCCGCTGACCAAGCGCCTCCTTGACGTCCGGCAACGCGCCGCCGTGCGCCCGGTAGTGGTCGTACACCCGGGTGTCGTACATCCCGGTGAACCCGCCCTCGGCGAACCCGGCGGCCAGTTCGTCCGGGGTGTAGAGGTGCGTCGGCTGGGTCGGGTACGGCAACCCGGAGAACGGCGGCACCACGTTGGCGCCGCGCCGGACCAGGTCGGCGCCCACATCCCGGGACGCGAACCGGCAACCGACGAAGAGGGTGCCGGCGACGTCGACGCCGGTCAGGTCGGGCACCGGCGCGAGGTCGAGCCGCAGGCCCTGCACGGTCAGTCCGGTCAGCCGACCGGTGGTCAGCTGACTGTCGAACTCGGCACGGGTCTGGATCTCACCGGCGTGCAGGTGCGGCTCGATGACGTCCGCGGGAGGTGGGGTCGGCACCGGGCCATCCTGCCCCTCCACCGGGGCCGGTCAAACCTCGGGCCAGGGGTGGAACCGACAGGAGCCCGGTGGTCGTGGCCACCGGGCTCCTGCATAACCGGTTCCTGGGGAGGCTCCGGACCATTAGTTGTAGTGGAAAACACCAGGCAGCGGCATAGGCCGCAGGCGTGACCAACTCCTCAGCCGTTCAGCGGGACACGTCGGCCGACCCGCTCGCGTGTCGCCCTGTCCAGCGGGTTGAATGGGGCGATGCAGAACCTTTTGCCAGAGCCACCGGCCACCCGCCTGCCCGTGAACGACGAGGCCGACGCCGCCCTGGCCGCCGCCGCCGAGGCCGGCACCGATGAGGCGTACGCCAACGTGGCGGCCGGCTTCCCGACCTACAGCGCGGCCTGGGCGGAGCTCGCGGCGCGGGCGTTCGCGCAGGGCCAGGTGGTGACGGCGTACGCGTACGCCCGCACCGGATACCACCGGGGCCTCGACCAACTGCGCCGCAGTGGCTGGAAGGGGCACGGCCCGGTGCCGTGGTCACACGAGCCCAACCGGGGCTTCCTCCGCTGCCTCTACGTGCTGTCCCGCGCCGCCGACGAGATCGGCGAGGCCGATGAGGCGGCCCGCTGTGCCCAGTTCCTGCGCGACTGCGACCCGGAAGCGGCGGACGCGCTGGCGAGCAACTGACCCCGCCCCGACGGCCGGCCCGACATCGGGCCGGCCGTCGGCGGTTACAACCCCTCGGCGACCGCCGCGGCGATCTTCAGCCAGGCGTCCCGGGTGGCCGAGGAAAGCCCGCCGTACCGGATCGGCTCGCCACTGTCGATGAGCCGCTCGTACGGGGCCAGCAGCACCGCCCGGGTGCGGGCTGCGAAGTGCTCCTGGATGGCCGGCAGGTCGATCTCCTTGCGGGACGGTGGCATCGACACCACAGTCACGGCCTGACGGACCAGCCGTTGCCGGCCGCTCTGCTCCAGGTGGTCGAGCATCCGGGCGGCGGTCTCGGCGGAGTCGTTACGGGCCGACATGGTGACAACCAACTGGTCGGTGGCATCCATGGACGCCTGCCAGTTCTGCGCCCGGACGTTGTTCCCGGTGTCCACGAAGATCAGCTTGTAGAACCGGCTGACCACCTCACGGATCTCGGCGAAAGCGGCAGCGGTCAACATCTCGCCGCCGGTGGCCGACTCGTCCGAGGCCAGGACGTCGAACATCCCCTCGCCCTGCGAGCGGACGTACTGCGACAGGTCGCCGACCCGCCCGTGCGCGCCCTGGAACTGCCCGAGGTCACGCAGCATGTCCCGCACCGTGCGGGAGTGGAAGTCCTGTTGGGCGCGCATCCCCAGGGTGCCCTGGGTCTCGTTGTTGTCCCAGGCCAGCACGTAGCCGCCGCGCTTCTGACCGAACGTCATCGCGAGCAGCAGGATGGCCACCGTCTTACCGGCACCGCCCTTCGGGTTGACCACTGTGACCTGCCGCAGACCGCCGAAGTTGCGGCGCACCATCTCGATGTCCCGCTTGAGCTCCTGCTCGTGCCGCCCCGGAGAGAGTCGGAGGAGGCCCATCTTGTTGACCACCGCGCGGACACCCATTGTCGCCACCGGGTCGGCGGGTCGAACCTGGCGGCGTCGGGCGAAGTCCTCGGCGGTCGGTGCGGCTGTGGTGTCCGGCGTCCAGCTCGCATCCGGGTACGCGGCCGCGTCCGGGTACGCGGGGGCCGGCACCCGGGTCACCCCGTCGGCCTCCTGGTACGGCTGCCCGGGCGTGCCGCCGGGCGAGCCCTGCTGCCAGGGCGGTGGGTACCAACCCGGCGAGGGCGGGAACGGCCCGGGCGGTGGGGTCCCCGGACCGGCCTGCCCAGGACCGTGCTGCGGTGCGGGCGGCCCGGGCGGAGGGCTGAACTGCGTCACGTCGGGCGGCGGCGGAATCTGCGCCGGGCCGGCCTGGCCGGGGATGAACGGCTGCCCGGGATGTGCCTGCGCGGGACCGGCGTGCGGGACGACCGGCGGAGGCGGAATCGGAGGCGTCGCGCCGGCCTCGTCCGGAGGGGGCGCGGCCGTTCCGGCCGGCCGCTGCGGCGGGTACGCCCACGGCGACTCGGCAATCGGCCGCGCCGGCCCGTCGGCGGACCCGTCTTCACCGGACCCACCAGCCTGCGGTGCTGATCCCGCCTGTGGTGCTGGTCCGCCGACCTGCGGCGTCGGCCCACCGGCCTGCGGCGTCGGACTACCAGGCCGCGGTGCCGGACCGGCCACCGCAGGGCCGGCGGCCGAGGGGTCTGCCGGCGCTGGGCCGGCGGCCGTCGGGCTGTCGGTGGCGTTCGGGCCGGCGGTGGCCGCCTGTACGGGCCGGTCGGGGGTGGCTGCGGCCGTGGTGGGGCGGTCGGCAGAGGCGGATGCGGCGGCGCGGTCGGCAGCGGCGGTCGGGTGGTCCAGGGTGAACGGCAGGTTCAGATCGACGCCGCCCGGGGCGATTGGCGCGGCGGCCGGACCCCGGTCGCCGGGCTGTACCTGTGCTACTTCGCCGGCGTGGCTGGCCGCGTCGGGCGCGGCACCGCCCGCGTCGCTCGCCGAGGGACGGCCGTCCCTCGGCGCGGAGGTGGTGCCCGGTGTCGCGGCGGAACCCGGGATGCCGGGGCCAGTTGGCCCGCCGTTGCTCCCCGGGCCGGTCGCCGGCGGCGTCGGCTGTGCACCGGTCGCCGACGGAGCAGGCGGCGGTGACGCAGCGGCCGGGGCGGTCGGTGGCGGCCAACTCGGCTGCGCCGGCGCCCAACCCGACCCGGCGCCGGACGGACCGCTGACCCCCCACCCCCCGGGTGCCGGGACGGCGCCGGTGAGCGACGGGTAGTCCGACGGCGAGGGCGGCGACTGGGCCGCAGCGCCGGGCTGGCCGGGCACCGGCGGTCGCCCGGTCGGCGGCGCGGCCACCGGTGGCGTGACCGGTGGCGTGACCGACGACGGCCCACCCCGCTGCTCGGCGACCGCAGCCCACGGCGGCACCGCGCCCCGGTCGCCCGGATCTGGTGGCCAGAGTGGTTCGACGTCCCGCTCCGGCACCGGCTGCTGGCCGGGCACCTGCGCCCGGTCGGCGTTCTCGTCCATTACGGCCCTCCCCAGTCCTCCTGCGAGGATAGGCCCAATCGCCCAACAGGGCCGATCGGTGCAGGCAGGTCGGCCGGTCGGTGCGGTCGAGTCAGATCGACCAGACCGCCCAGGCGCCCGGCTCGACCCACCAGGAACGCTTACGGGTCAGCGCGCCCTCGACACCATCGTCGAGGTACGGCACCTTGCCCTCCCTGGGCAGCACCGACACCGCCCGCCCACGGGCCCGCCGAACTTCGAGGCGTACCCGCTTGCGTCCCCACGCCGAGCGGACGACCACCGGCACGGCCACCGCGACCTCGACCTGGCCGTCGGCCGGGTCCGGCGCGGTCAGCAGCGTCACGTCGTTGAGCGTCGCGTACCCGCCGGCATTGCCGACAGCACAGGCCAGCAGCGGTTCCGCACCGTCGGTGAGGATGGTGTCATCGACCTCCACCCGGGCGCGCCAGTGCAGCGGCCGGCCGGCGTCGTCGGCCGCGCCGAGGAGCGCGCCGTCCAGGGTCACCGAACCGCCGTCGTTGCGCAGCAGGTCCAGCCGGCGCGGTGTCCCGTCCAGCACCGCGGCGGCCACCGCCGTCGGGTCACGGGGCAGCCCGAGCTGCGCGGCCAGGTCCCGGTGGGTGCCGCCACGGGCCGGGTCGAGCGGGAGTACGGCCACCGGCGGCAGGTCGGGCAGGGTCCGGTTGCCGGGCAGATCCGCCGGGCGCTTGCTGGGCGCCGGGGCGTACCGCTTGACCAGGCGGCGCAGCACGGCGCGCAACTGCCCGTCGCTGGCCGTGGCGATGACCAGCCGGGTCTTGCTGTCCGGGTCCGGCCAGGTGAGGCCGTCCGGGCGCGCCGGGCCGTCGAGCCGGGCCAGCACCGCGTCGATCTCGGCGTCGGATCGGGCCGTGACCGTCTCCACCCGGGCGCCCCGGGCGTTCAGCGCGTCGGCGCACGCCAGCACCGGCACCCGTGGCCGCTCCGTCGCGCACTGCCCGGTGTCGGTGCTGGCCTCGCTGCCGCCGGCCTGGCCGACGCTGGCCTGATCGGTGTTCGCCTGGTCGGTGTTGGCGTGACCGGTGTCGGTCTGGCCGCTGTTGGCTTGGCCGGTGCCGGTCTCGCTCGTCGGGACGGTGTCGGCCCCGGTCGCGCCGCCGCAGCAGGCCCCGCCGCTGCCACAGCCCCCGGGAGCGTCCCGCTCCGAACCGAGGGTGAGCAGCACCACGTCGTACACGGAAGGAGCCTCCTGCCTCTCGACGCGACCCCTGCCGGCCACGCCGTCACTACTTGTTAACCTGACACCCCGGGCTCGCCGAGCGGTCGCCACCTGGCACCCGAGCCTTCTGGAGGCGGAAAAGATGCCAGCGATCGTGCTCATCGGCGCTCAGTGGGGCGACGAGGGCAAGGGCAAGGTTACCGACCTGCTGGGTGAGCGGGTCGACTACGTCGTGCGCTACTCCGGCGGCAACAACGCCGGGCACACGGTGATCACCCCGGACGGCCAGAAGTACGCGCTGCACCTGATGCCGTCCGGCGCGCTCTCGCCGAACGCGATGATCGTCATCGGCAACGGTGTGGTGGTCGACCCGAAGGTGCTGCTCGCCGAGATCGACGGCCTGGCGGAGCGCGGCGTCGACGTGTCCCGGCTGCGGATTTCCGGTGACGCGCACCTGATCATGCCGCACCACCGGGCGCTGGACCGGGTCATCGAGCGCTATCTCGGCTCGTCCCGGATCGGCACCACCGGCCGCGGCATCGGCCCGGCGTACGGCGACAAGGTCGCCCGGATCGGTATCCGCCTCCAGGACCTGCTCGACCCGGGCATCCTGCGCAAGAAGCTGGAACTCGCGCTGCGCGAGAAGAACCAGATCCTGTTCAAGGTCTACAACCGCAAGGCGATCGACCTCGAGGCGACCGTCGAGGAGTACCTGGCGTACGCGGAGCGGCTCAAGCCGTACATCGCGGAGACCCGGGCGATGCTCTGGGACGCCCTGGACCGGGGCGAGACGGTGCTGCTGGAAGGCGCCCAGGCCACCATGCTCGACATGGACCACGGCACCTACCCCTTCGTGACCTCGTCCAACCCGACCGCCGGTGGTGCCTGCGTGGGCGCGGGCATCCCGCCGACCGCGATCAACAAGGTCATCGCGGTGAGCAAGGCGTACACCACCCGGGTGGGTGCCGGGCCGTTCCCGACCGAGCTGTTCGACGCCAACGGTGACCACCTGCGCAAGATCGGCGCGGAGTACGGCACCACCACCGGCCGGGAGCGCCGGTGCGGGTGGTTCGACGCGGTCGTCGCCCGGTACGCCTGCCGCCTCAACGGCGTCACCGACCTGGTCATCACCAAGCTGGACGTGCTCACCGGCCTGCCGAAGGTGCCGATCTGCGTCGGTTACGAGATCAACGGCGTCCGGGTCGACGACATGCCGATGAGCCAGACGGACTTCCACCACGCCAAGCCCGTCTTCGAGGAACTCGACGGCTGGTGGGAGGACATCACCAAGGCCCGCACCATCGACGACCTCCCGGAGAACGCCCGCCGCTACATCGCGAGGGTCGAAGAACTCTGCAACACGAAGGTCAGCGTCGTAGGCGTAGGCCCAGGCCGAGAAGAAAACGTAGTCCTCCACCCCCTCCTCCCCTAACCCCACCCCCACCCCACCCCACACCCCCCACCCCCACCCCACCCCGGTGCTCGCCTCGGTGATCAAGAAGTTTGCGTCAGATCTGGCCGTGAGGTTGACGTAAAGCTCTTGATCACCGGGGCGGACTGTGGGGTTATCCACAGGGGTTCGAGGGTTGTCCACAGGGGCTTCGCTCGGGTGAGGTGGGTGGGCAGGGTGTGGGTGTGGGTGCACATCAACTTCTACGCCGCATTGCAGCCGTGCAGGACGGCATGGTCACCTTGGACCAGGCATTGCGTGCCGGCCTGACCAGGGACCAGATCCGACAGTTGCACCGGTCCGGCAGGTGGCAGCGGCTTCTCCGTGGGTGCTTCGTTCCAGAAGCGGAGTTGAGTGATTCGACGCGTCGGCGGGCACGAATCCGCGCTGCGGTCGTGAGCCTCGGCCCAGGCGCCTTCGCTGTTCTGGACTCCGCGTTGGAGTTGCACGGCATCGCGGGTCTTCGCCTGACAGCACAGGTCCACGTTTCGGTGCCAGTCGATCGACCCCGACCCCAGCGCGCCCTGGTGCCGTGGTTGACGGTGCATCAGGTGACCGTCGGCCCCAGCGACATCGTCAAGGTTGCGGGCATCCCGGCGACCTCTCCGCTTCGCACCGTCTCGGACGTCATCCTTCGGGTTGATCGTTATCCAGCGGTCTCGGTCCTCGACTCAGCCCTGAACCAGGGCCGCATCGATCCGGCACATCTGGCGGCCATTCCGAACCTGATCCGGGGACGTCGGGGCGCGGTCATGGCACGCGCCTGTCTCGCCGAGGCGGACGGGCGGGCGCAGTCGCCGCTGGAGACGCGTAGCCGGCTTCGGTGCGTGGACGGCCGGGTACCGCCGGACACGCTGCAGTTGGAGGTGCGCGACGATGACGGCTATCTGCTCGGCATTGGCGACCTGGGCTGGCGCGGCCCAAGGCTGATCGCCGAAGCGGACGGCCGAGACGCGCATGGCACCCCGGAGGCCGCCTACGCCGACCGCCGTCGCCAGAACCGCCTGGTCAACGCCGGCTGGACCATTCTCCGTTTCACCTGGCAGGACACCCTCCACCCCACCTACATCCCCCGTACGGTCCGCCAAGCGATCGCAGTCGCGGTCGCTCAGCGAAGGTGATCAAGAGGTTTCCGTCAAGAACGGGTCCACCGCTGACGCAAACCTCTTGATCATCGAGGCCCTACGGCGGCGGGGGTTGGGGAGGGGGACAGTAGGATCTCGGGCGTGCGGGTTCTTTTGGTGGGTGGTGGCGGGCGGGAGCACGCGCTCGCGCTTGGTCTGGTGGCGGATTCGGGTGTCTCCGCGCTGATTGCGGCGCCGGGTAATCCGGGGATCGCCAGCCTGGCTGAGCTGCGAGCGGTCACTCCGACAGATCCGGCCGCGGTGGCGGCGTTGGCCGTGGAGGTGGCGGCTGACCTGGTGGTGGTCGGGCCCGAGGCGCCACTGGTCGCCGGGGTCGCCGATGCGGTACGCGCCAAGGGCATCGCCGTGTTCGGTCCAAGCGGTGCGGCCGCGCAGCTGGAGGGCTCCAAGGCGTTCGCCAAGGACGTGATGACCGCCGCCGGCGTGCCGACCGCCCGGGCGTACGTCTGCACGGACGAGGGAAGCACCGCTCGGGCGCTGGACGAGTTCGGCGCGCCGTACGTGGTGAAGGACGACGGGCTCGCCGCCGGCAAGGGCGTGGTGGTGACCGACGACCGGGCCGCCGCGTTGGCGCACGCGGACGAGTGTGGACGTGTCGTGATCGAGGAGTTCCTCGACGGCCCGGAGGTCAGCCTCTTCGTGGTCACCGATGGCGAGGCGGCGCTGCCGCTGGTGCCGGCACAGGACTTCAAGCGGCTCGGTGACGGCGACACCGGGCCGAACACCGGTGGCATGGGGGCGTACGCGCCGCTGGCCTGGACCCCGCCCGGCCTCGTCGACGACGTGATGCGCGATGTGGTCCACCCGACGCTCGCGGAGATGCGTCGCCGGGGCACCCCGTTCGCCGGCCTGCTCTACGTCGGGCTCGCGATCACCGCCGCCGGCCCTCGGGTGATCGAGTTCAACGCGCGCTTCGGTGACCCGGAGACCCAGGTGGTGCTCGCACTGCTGGAGACCCCGTTGGGTGGGCTGCTGCACGCGGCGGCCACCGGCTCGTTGGCTGAGCACCCGCCGCTGCGGTGGCGGGACGGCAGCGCCGTGACCGTGGTGCTCGCCTCGGCGGGTTATCCGACCGCGCCGCGCACCGGCGATGTGATCACCGGTGCGGACGGTCCGGGCATCATCCACGCGGGCACCGCCCGCCGGGCCAGCGACGGCGCGTTGCTCTCCGCCGGCGGCCGGGTCCTCTGCGGTACGGCCACCGGCGCCGACCTGGCCGCGGCGCGGGACGCCGCGTATGCGCTGGTCGACGGGGTGGAGTTGGCCGGCTCGCAGCACCGCACCGACATCGCCGCCGCCGCGATCGAGGATCGGATCACGATTCCCGGCTGACCTCGGGCAACCTCGGCCCGCCTCGTCTCCGTTTGCTCAGTGAGACGAGGGGGTGGCGGCGGATGCCGGTCGATGTCGAGGGTTACCGCGACTACGTCGGCGCGCGGCTGGAGTCGTTGCGCCGCACGGCGTACCTGTTGTGTGGCGACTGGCACACGGCCGACGATCTGGTGTCCACGGCGCTGGTCAAGCTGCTCAGACACTGGCCGAGGGTGTCCGCCATGGACAGCCCGGACGCGTACGTCCGGCGGACCCTGTTGCGGGTCTGGCTGGACGAGCGGCGTCGGCCGTGGCGACGCGAGGCCGCCTGGGCCGAGGTGCCGGAACAGCCGGCCGCGGCCGGCGGCACGGACGGCGCTGCCGACCGACTGACCATCCTCGCTCTGCTGGCCGAGTTGCCGCCGCGTCGTCGGGCGGTCCTGGTGCTGCGCTACTTCTGTGACCTGTCCGTCGAGGAGACCGCCCGCGAGCTGGGCTGCACCGCCGGCACCGTGAAGAGCCAGTCGGCTCGTGCGATCGAGGCGCTGCGTGGTCGCCTCGTCGACCTGCCGACTCAAGTCGAGGAGGTTCGGACCGATGGATGAGCTGACGGAGCATTTCCGGGACGCCGTGGCCGGGTCGCCGCCGAGCCGGATCGATCTGGACGGGCTGATCGCCGCCGACCGGCAGCGCCGTCGACACCGGGCGTGGACGTTTGCCGGCACCGGGGTGGCCGCAGCCGTCGCGGCCGTCGCGGTGCCGACCCTGGTCGCCGTGCCGGGACCGGGCGGGATGGCCCTGCCGCCGATGAGTTCCGGGTCGGGCGACGTGTCGCTCTGCCCGGCGCCGATCCCGTTGGACAGTGGGCCCGAACCGTTGGCCAGCGGACCGGAGCCGTTGGCCAGCGGACCGGAGCCTTCCTCCCAGACGTACGACACGGTGCGCGTACGCCCGACGGAGCGGCCGGAGACGGGCGTACCTCGGCTGACGGCGGCGCTGCGGGCAGCGCTGGCCACCACCGTGCCCACGAACCTGACGATGACCGGGGCGGTGCCCGAGTGCGATCGGCCGCAGTTCGCGTACCAACCGCCACACCGGCAGTACGAGACGATCGCGATACTCAACCGCGACGGGCGGCACAGCCATCTGAAGGTGGCCTTGTATCCCACCCCGGCAAAGGCGCAGCCGGACTGCGCGGACGCGCCTGACGGTCGGAACTGTGAGGTGCGAGGGCTGGGCGACGACGGGGTGGCGATGCTGAGCACCAGTACGGACCCGGCCGGGGACACTCTGCGCTGGGTGCACCTCATGCGGGTGGACGGCACATCGGTGACGGTCACCGTCGGCAATCTCCTGCACGGGTACGGCGGTCCGGTCGACGGGGTTGCCCGCGAGGCGCTGCTGACCTCGCAGGAGCTCGTCGAGCTGGCGCGGGCGCCGGGCCTGACCCTCTACCCCTGAACGGCGGTCAGCCGTAGTAGCGGCGCAGTTCTCGGGTGAGCACCTTGCCGGTGGCGTTGCGGGGCAGGTACTTCACGAAGATCACGTCCCGGGGGACGCTGAACCGGGCCAGGAAGTGCCGGACGTACTCACGGACCGCCTCGGGGTCGAGGGTCTCGCCGGGGTGCAGGGCGAGGAACGCGGAGAGGCGCTGGCCGTACTCGGGGTCGGGCACGCCGATCACGGCCGCCTCGCGGACCTGCGGTAGTTGCGCGAGCAGGTCCTCCACCTCGGATGGGAAGACGTTCTCGCCGCCAGAGACGATCATGTCGTCGGCCCGGCCGTCGACGAAGAGCAGCCCGTCGGCGTTGAGTCGGCCGAGGTCGCCGGTGTCGAGCAGGCCGTCGTGGGTTTCCCGGCTGGCACCCGAGGTGTAGCCCTCGAAGAGCATCTCGTTGCCGACGAAGATCCGCCCGACCCGTCCGTCCGGTACGGGTTGGCCGTCGTCGTCGAGCAGTTCCAGCCGGGTGCCGTGCGGGGGACGACCAGCGGTGGTGGGTGCCTGACGCAGGTCCTGCGGGCCGGCGATGGAGGCCCAGGAGACCTCGGTGGACCCGTAGAGGTTGTAGAGGACGTCTCCGTAGACGTCCATGAACTTCGGGGCCAGCCCGCCGGGCAGGGCGGAGCCGCTGACCGCGACGACAGTGAGCTGGGGGCGTGGGTCCGGCGGGGGCACCTCCAGCAGCCGTTGCATCATCACCGGTACGGCGAAGAGCGCGTCGCACCGGTGCGTGCTCAGGGCGGCGAGAGTGGCGGCCGGGTCGAAGCGGCGGTGCAGCACGATGGTGGCCCGTAGTGCCAGGCACACCTGGAGGGCGGCGAATCCCCAGGTGTGGAAGATCGGTGCGGCGATCATCACGCGGTCCCGGGCGTGCAGGGGGATGCGGTCGATGATGGACACCAGTGGGCCGAAGCCGCTGGGCGTCGGCCGGCGAGCGCCCTTGGGCGTACCGGTGGTGCCGGAGGTGAGCACGATGATTCGGCCGTCGCGCTCGGGCGGGTGCAGGTCACCCGGCAGTGCCCCGGCCACCAACTCCTCGCGGGCGCGTTCGTCGAGGCGGGGCAGCTCGGCGGGGAGGCCGAGGACCCGCTCGGCGAACTCGTCGTCGTGCACGAGGAGCCGCAGCCGCTGTTCCTCGGCGACGGTGCCCAGTTGGGCGGCGCTGAGCCCGGTGTTGACCAGTACCGCGTCGACGCCGAGCAGGGTGGCGGCGACGATCGTCTCGATCAGCCCGTGGTGGTTGCGGCAGAGCACGCCGATCCGGTCGCCGGCCTGTACGCCGAGCCCGGCCCGCATCGAGCGGGCCATCCGTTCGGCCCGGTCGAGCAGGTCGTGGTAGGTCAGCTCGCCGCCGTTCTCGTCGATGACGGCGGGACGGCCCGGGTCCCGGGCGGCTGCTTGGCGTAGCTCGCCTGCCAGGCTCCACCCCCACGTGCGCAACGCGTTGAGCTGCGAGGCGACCCGGACCGGGCTGCCGGGGGTGAGCAGCCCGCGACGGGTCAGCGTGGCAATGACGAACGGCAGGTCCATGCCGCAGACCTCCTCGGGGTGGTGCGCGGACGGGGCGGCGGCCCGCCCGTCCATCAGGGCTTCTTTCCTTGATCATGCACTGGGCGCGGCAGAAGGCCCAGTTGGCGTCGGCGTGGGGTGACAAAGACGGCACTGATCGTGGAATTCGGCCACCGTCGGCCCGACCTCGGTCGAGGAGGGGCTGGGCCGACGGCGGTCAGCGGATCTGCATCCCGGAGATCGCCCGGGAGATGACCAGTCGTTGGATTTCCGAGGTGCCCTCGAAGATGGTGTAGATCTTGGCGTCCCGGTACCAGCGCTCGACCGGGTGGTCACGCAGGAAGCCGGCTCCGCCGAGCAGTTGCACTGCTTTCTCGGTGACCGACACGGCCACCTCGCCGGCCTTGAGCTTGGACATCGATCCTTCGCCAGCGGTGAACGGGCGGTTGTTGCGGCCCATCCACGAGGCCCGCCAGACCAGCAACCGCGCCGCGTCGATCTCCATCCGCATGTCGGCCAGCGCGAACGCGACAGCCTGGTTCTCGATGATCGGGCGTCCGAACTGGACCCGGTCCTTCGCGTAGTCGAGGGCGTACTCGTAGGCGGCCCGGGCCACGCCGAGCGCCTGGGCGCCGACTGTGGGTCGGGACAGCTCGAAGGTGCGCATCGCGGCCTGCCCGGTGGCTCGCTGACCGGAGCGGGCCCGGTCCAGGCGTGCCAGCAGGGCGTCCCGTCCGCCGAGCAGGCAGCGGCCGGGTACGCGTACCCCGTCGAGGAAGACGTCGGCGGTGTGTGACGCGCGGAGGCCGAGTTTGCGCAGCTTGCGGGTGGCGGCCAGGCCGGGGGTGCCCGGCGGTACGACGAACGCCGCCTGACCGCGGGAGCCGAGCGCGGGGTCGACCGAGGCGGTGACCACGTGCACTCCGGCGATTCCGCCGTTTGTGGCGTACGCCTTCTGGCCGGTGAGCACCCACTCGTCGGTGGCCTCGTCGTAGACGGCCCGGGTGCGCATCGCGCCGACGTCGGAGCCGGCTTCCGGCTCGCTGGTGCAGAAGGCGGCGACGGCCGGCGAGTCGACGTCGCCGAAGCACTGCGGCACCCACTCGACCATCTGGTCGGGGGTGCCGGCGCCGTAGATGGCGGCGACGGCGAGCGAGGTGCCGAAGATGCTCATGCCGATGCCGGCGTCACCCCAGAAGAGTTCCTCGCTGGCGATCGGCAGGGAGAGCCCGGTCGGGTCGGCCCAGCAGGTGGCGAGGAACTCGAAGCCGTAGAGGCCGACCTTGGCGGCTTCCTGGATCACCGGCCACGGGGTGTCCTCGCGCTCGTCCCACTCGGCTGCGGCTGGGCGCACGACCTCGGCGGCGAAGCCGTGCACCCAGTCGCGTAGATCCCGCTGTTCCTCGTTCAGGTCGAGCGAGAACTCAGCCATGTCAGGCCTTGGGGATGTCGAACAGGTTGGCGATGTTGGCGGCGAGGCCGAGGTCGCCCTTCGCCTTCAACTTGCCGGTCATGAACATCATCACCGGGTTGGCGCCACCGGAGACGATCTTCAGGAACTCGACAGGGCCCATGGTGAGGCTCAGCTTCGGGTCGTGCTGCGGGGTCTCGTTGACGACACAGGTGCCGTCGGCGATGACAACCTCGTAGGTGTCGCTGCCGCCGTCGGGGCGACCGGTGATGATCCAGTGGATGACCGCGTTCGTGGAACCGGCCCGGTCCGCGCGGAACAGCGACGGCATCCGGCCGAACACCTCGCCCAGGACCTTGTCGCGCAGGTCGCCGGACATCACCTGGGCGATCTTGTCGTCCGGGGTGGACTTGACCAGCTGGGCGAACTCCTTGGGGCCGACGTTGGCGAAGGTGGCCGGGTCGAAGTCAGTCATCAGGTGCGCCTTCCGGAAGATTGGCTACTCGCGCGTAACCCTACGCACGAGTAGGTATGCTCGCAAGGTGTCCAGCGTCCCCGCCTTCAAGCGCCTGCCTCGTGCCGTCCGCGAGCAGCAGATGCTCGACGCGGCCGTCAAGGTCTTCTCCCGACGTGGCTTCCACGCCGCCAGCATGGACGAGATCGCCGAGGACGCCGGCATCTCCAAACCCATGGTGTACGCGTACCTCGGCACCAAGGAGGAGCTCTTCGTCGCCTGCCTGCATCGGGAGGGCACCCGGATGATGCAGGCCATCGCCGGGGCTGCGGCTCCCGACCTGCCGGCCGACGAGCGGCTCTGGCGCGGGCTGAGGGCGTTCTTCGGCTTCGTGGGCGCCCACCGGGACGGCTGGGCGGTGCTCTACCGGCAGGCCCGGGGCGAGCAGCCGTTCGCCGGCGAGCTGGCCACCATGCGGGCCCGGCTGGTCGAGGTGGTCGCCGGGATGCTCGACCACGCGCTGCGCGCCGAGGGCCGCGAGATCGCCGCCATCGACCTGGAGGTCGTCGCGTACGCCCTGGTCGGCGCGACCGAGTCGCTGGCCGACTGGCTCGCGGACCACCCGGAGGCCGACCCGGAGAAGACTGCCACCCGGATGATGAACGTGGCCTGGCTCGGTGCCGCCCAACTGCTGCACGGCGTCACCTGGTGTCCGCCGGCCGACTGACGGCCCCGGCGGTAAGAGCGTCGGTGCCCGGCCCGCCGGCCCGCGCCGCGCCCGGCCCGCCGGCCCGCGCCGTACGGCGTCGGTTGCGGAGCCAGCGGACCACCTCGACGACCACAGTCACCGTCAGGGCGAGGCCCAGACCGAGCAGGAGGCCGCGCAGCGGGTCCTGTTCGAAGGCCAGTCCGCCGACGTAGCCGACCAGCGCCGAGTAGAGCCCCCACGAGCTGGCTGCCAGCGCGTCGAAGGCCAGGAAGCGTCGCCGTGGATAGCGCACCGCACCCATGGTGAGGGTGACAGCGGTCCGGCCGCCCGGGATGTAGCGGGCCACTGTGAGGATCAGACCACCCCGGGTGGCGATGCCCCGACGGGCCCGGTCGATGGCGGCTCGGCGTCGACCGTCGGGCGGCAGCCGGTCGAGCAGCCGCGTGCCGCCACCCCGCCCGATGGCGTACGAGATGTGGTCGCCGACCAGCGCCCCGGCGGCGGCCACCAGGATGACCGCCGGCAGGTACGGCGCTCCGGAGGCCGCGAACACCCCTGCGGTGATCACCGCCGTCTCGCTCGGCACCACCGGGAAGAAGCCGTCGAGCACCGCGATCGCGAAGATCGCCAGGTACACCCAGGGTGAGGACATCGTGTCGTGCAACAGGTCGAGCAGATCCATGATCCCGATGCTGGTCGGGGCGGCGACTCCCGACATCGGCCAGTGGTCAGGTGGGCGCCACTACTTAGGTAGCGGCCGTCCCCGAGGGCGGGTAGGGGTCTTCCCCCACCGCGCCCCGGTCCGCCTGCGCACGGCGGCGCGATAGGTGCGTGAGGCCCTACGCTCGCTGCGTGGCCTCCAGCGCCGTCGCTCTCCGGCGGGTCATCCAGCGGTACGGCCCGATGCTGCTCGCCGTCGTCGTCGCCGCGGCCGTCTGGGCCAGCGCGACAGGTGACCTCGGGGTCCGCTCGCCGCTGCCAGGCGCGGTCGTGCTGCTGATCGTGTTGGGCTCGGCGTGGGCCGCCGGCACGGTTCGCACCCGTCTTTGGCCGTTGTTCCTGGCCGCGGCGGTCGGCTGGTTGGTGCTCGCCGCGGCGGCCGCCGGGGTGCTGGCCTCGTACCAGGCGGGTCTGCGGCTGCGCGGTCGCCAACTCGCCAGCTACCTCGCCGGGGCGGCGCTGGTGCTGGGCGGCGGGGTGCTGGTCGGGCTGGCGGTGGGTGGCGTACGCCGGATGACCACCGCATCCAGCGGCAACGTGCTGATGCTCGCCGTCTGTCTGGTCGGACTTCCGTTGGTCTTCGGCCTCTGGGTGCGGGCCCGTCAGGACACGCTCGCCGCTCTGCGGGACCGGGCCGAGCGGCTGGAACGCGAACAGGAGGCCCGCGCCGACCGGGTCCGTGCCGAGGAGCGGACCCGGATCGCCCGGGAGATGCACGACGTGGTGGCGCACCGGGTCTCGCTGATGGTGGTGCATGCCGGGGCGCTGGAGGTGACAGCCGTGGACCCGGCGACCGTGGAGGCCGCCGCGTTGATCCGGACGACCGGCCGGCAGGCGCTCACCGACCTGCGTGAGGTGCTGGGTGTGCTGCGCCAGGCCGGCCCGGCCGTGACGCCGGAGCGAGGGCTCGACACGTTGGACGAGTTGATCGGGGAGTCCCGTGCCGCCGGGCTGCGGGTGTCCCGGCAGGACGAGGGTGTGCCGACGGCACTACCCGCGACGCTGGGGCGTACCGCGTACCGGGTGGTCCGTGAGGCGCTGACCAACGTGCGCAAGCACGCGGCCGACGCCGAGACGACAGTCTGCCTGCGCTACCTGCCGGACGGTCTGGAGGTGTTGGTCCGCAACGGCCCGTCCGAGGGCGGGTCGACGCTGCCGGGTGCCGGGCAGGGGCTGCTCGGGCTGCGTGAGCGGGTGGAGTTGCTCGGCGGCCGGCTGGAGGCCACTCCGGTGGACGGCGGCTTCCTGGTCCGGGCCCTGATCCCGCTCGCGGGTGTGGCGTGATCCGGGTGGTGGTGGTCGACGACGAGCAGCTGGTCCGTGCCGGGCTGCGGCTGATCCTCGAGGCGGCGGAGGACATCACTGTCGTCGGTGAGGCGGCGGACGGCGCCGGCGCGCTGGAGCAGGCCCAGCGGTTACGCCCTGACGTGGTGTTGCTCGACGTGCGGATGCCGGGCATCGACGGGCTGACCATCGCGCCCGAGGTGGTCGCCGCCGGCCCGAAGGTGATCATGCTGACCACCTTCGACCTCGACGAGTACGTGCACCGGGCGCTGCGGGCGGGCGCTGTCGGCTTCCTGCTCAAGGACACCCCGCCCCGCGAGTTGGCCGCAGCCGTTCGTACGGTGGCCGCCGGCAACGCGATGCTCGCCCCGACCGTGACCCGGCGTCTGATCAGCTCGTTCGCCGAGCGTGGTCCGGCCCGCCGGGAAGCGGCCCGCGAGCGGCTCGCACCGCTGACCGAACGGGAGCTGGCGATCGTCCGGGAGGTGGCGCGCGGGCACGGCAACGCGGAGATCGCCCGGCGGCTGACGATGAGCGAGGCCACCGTCAAGGCACACGTCAGCCGGGCGCTGGCGAAACTCCACGCGGGCAACCGGGTGCAGGTGGCCATCCTGGTGCACGATGCCGACCTGCTGTGACGGGTGTCAGGTCGATCCGGCCCGATCGGTGGTGGCGGCGGCGCGGCGGCGCGCCCGGTGGCGCAGCCAACGGATGCCCTCGATGCCCAGTGTGACGATCACCGACAGGCCGATCCCGGCGAGGACGCCCTTGACGGGGTGCCGTTCGAAGGCCAACCCACCGAAGTAGCCGAGCAGCCCGCAGTACAGGGCCCAGGTGACCGCCGCGATCGCGTCGTACAACAGGAACGACCGGCGGGGATAGCGCACCGCGCCCATGGTGAGGGTGACGGCGGTCCGACCGCCCGGCAGATACCGGGAGGTGGTCAGGATCAGCCCGCCACGCCGGTTCAGTGCGCGCCGGGCCCACTCCGAGCTGGCTCGTCGGCGGCTGCCGTCGGGAAACCCGGCGAAGCGTCTCGCGCCGCCACCGCGCCCGATGGCGTACGAGACGTGGTCGCCGGCGCAGGCGCCTAGCGCGGCGGCGACGATCACCGCCGCCAGCTTGGGATTTCCGCTGGTGGAGAGCACGGCGGCGGTGATGACGGCCGCCTCGCCGGGTACGGCCGGAAAGAACGCGTCGACCGCCGTGAGCCCGAAGATCAGCAGGTACACCCACGGTGAGGTGACCAGCTGCCGGAGCAGGTCGAGCGCGGAGTCCATGCCTCCATGCTCGCCGGGTGCGACCCGCCCGGTGGCCGAAGCCGCTGGATAACCCCCACCTCTCCCCGCGCCGATCTTGCACTTTGGGCCCGAACCAACCACTGCAAGAGCCGCAGAACAACGACCGAAAGTGCAAGATCGACGAGGTTGGGGCGCGCGGGGTGGGTCAGGCCGTGCGGGTCAGAGCCCGTGGGGCTAGCAGTGGGCCGCGTGGGGTCTTGTCGTCCGCGGTGGGGCCCTGCGAGGTGAGCACCACCGGGGTGTCCAGCTCCGCGCTCACCGCTGCCGGCCAGTCCTGCGGCGGTTCGTCGTACACCGGGCGGGAGCGCAGCAGGCGGGCGGTGAGCGCGGCCTGCCGGTCCAGGTCACCGGGCGGGCCCGGGATGAGCCGGTCGGTGGTGTCGTAGCGGCGGCAGATCTTCAGGTCGGGGCCGGCCAGGTCGAGGTGGGTCACTGCCAGGCCGTCGACGCCGCCGGCCGCGGCGAGGGCGTACCGGTGGGCGACCGCGTCGAAGTGGCCGAACCGGAACCGGCCCTGCCACTGGTTCGTGGCGTTGTGCGCGTCGGCGAACGGCAGGCTCGGGTCCTCGGTCACCAACGGGCCGTGCCCGTGCCGGGTGGTGACCACGCGGAGCACCCCGATCCGGGTCACGTCTCCGGGCCGGCCCGCCTCGGCGAGCAGGCTGTCGACGTTGGCGAACGTGGTGGTGCTCCAGGTCGTGTACGGGTGGAAGCCGTGCCACTCGTCGAGCAGCACCCCCTGCGCGCCCTCGAACACGCAGGTCCCGGTACGCAGCGCCCCGGCGAGCCAACTGCCGTCGACGATGGTGACTCGCCCGGCGAATCCGGTGAACGCGGGCAGGCAGTCCTCGATCGGTGGCGCGTCCAGCGGGCCCAGCTCGGCGGTCAGCCGGTCCCGCACTGTGGTCAGCCTGCGGCGCAGCAGTGCCGGGTGGTGGCAGTCGGCGACCCGCGGCGCGTCGTCGGGGTGAGCGAGACCGTACGCGACGGCCTCGCCCACCCCCAGCCCGCAGGAGCCGTGCCGGTCGGCTCCCCGGGCGATCTCGCGGGCCCGGTTGGCGGCCCGGTGGTAGGGGGTGGCGAGCAGCGCGCCCCCGTCGACGGTCAGCCGGTCGAGCGCGTCGGGCACCCCGACCGTGGCGAGGTGGTCGGCCTCGGCGGCCAACGCCAGCGGGTCCACCACCACGTGCCGGGACAGGTGCGTACGCACACCGGGATGGAACGTGCCGGCGCCGAACTGTGCGAACGTGTGGTGCCGCCCGTCGCGCAGCACGACGTTGTGTGCCGCCTGCGCGCCCCCGTTGAAGCGGACCACCGTGTGCACGGGACGGGTGGCGCAGAGCCAGTCCACCACTGTGCCCTTGCCGGCGTCGCCGTAGCCGAGGTCGACAACCGCCACGTGGTTCACAGCCGGGTCACCCCGCTGGCCGTGTCGGTGAACGCCGGCAGCGTCGACACCTGGGCTCGCCGCTCCCGGCCGAAGCGGGCCAGCGCCTTGGACACGGTCCCGGTGGCGCCGGAGCCGGCGCG
Source organism: Micromonospora sp. NPDC048842 (assembly GCF_040649935.1). Taxonomy (NCBI): domain Bacteria; kingdom Bacillati; phylum Actinomycetota; class Actinomycetes; order Micromonosporales; family Micromonosporaceae; genus Micromonospora; species Micromonospora sp. NPDC048842. Next base: position 373,665 of record NZ_JBEZGK010000002.1, read on the forward strand.
GTCCAGGTCGCGCAGGCCCTCGTCCAGGTCGATGGCCTGTTCGCCGAGGCCGATGGTGAGCGCGATGGTCTCGCAGACCGCGTCGAGGTCGTCGAGCACTACGGTGTTCTGCCCGAGCAGGTCCCGCCAGAAGTCGAGCACCTTGGCGTTGCCGGCGTAGTGGCTGCCGGCGGGGAGCAGGTAGTAGGTGTCCCAGCGGCGGGTCACCTCGTCGACCACCTGCCGCAGCGGCACGTCCTCGGAGAGGTCGTCCCCGATCAGGCTGGCCACCTCCCGGGCCTTCACCCGCTGGTAGGCCAGCTCGTCGCCGATGATGAACAGGTAGCCGCGCCGGCCGCGCTTCTCCCAGTTGTCGGTGACTGTGTGCCGGGCCATGAAGTACATGGCCAGCTCGTACGACTCGCTCATCTGTCCGCCGCCGCCGCCCTCCAGCACGATCCGGCCGAGGTCGTCGTCCATCCGGTTGTCCGACTCGAACTGGCCCACCTGCAACGGCACCCGGTCGCAGGTGGCGTCGCCGATGGCCCCGAACATGATCTGCGGGTCGCTTGCGTAGCCCTGCCGTTGCAGCAACCCGAGCAGTTGCGGCAGCTTGGTCTGGAGGACCCGCGGCACCGTGCGCATCGAGCCGGTCACGTCGAAGAGCACCGCGACGGGCGTCGACCGGGGGTGCTCGTCGGAGTCGCGGCTCTCGCGGGTCGCGTCCCTTGGGTCGAGCGCGGGGTGCACGGTGCGCGCCCCGCTGTCGCTGTAGGAGAAGGCGCTCTTGCCGGTCGACCGGCGGTAGCGGTCGGCGGCGTCGTACACGTCGGTGGACCAGATTCCACTGCCCATGACAGCTCCTTAGGGGGTGAGGGTGAAGGGCCGGAAGGTGCGTGGCCCGTAGAGCCGGTCCAGCACCTGGTCGAGTTCGCGCAGCAGGCGCCAGGCGTCGTCGGGCCGGGCGTGCAGGGACCGTTGCCGGCAGCCCTGCGCGAAGGTGTGCAGCTCGCGGGGTGCGCGCGGCCCCATCAGCCAGCTCATGCAGTGGCTGGCCATCGCGATGTCGGTGCCCGGCCCGCACTGCTGCTTCTTGAGGACTTCCTCCGGGTCCCAGCCGTGGCCGGGGACGACCGCCGGGATCGTGCTTCCGACGGCCGCGGAGAAGCACCAGTCGATCAGCACCACGCCGTGGGCGTCCGGCTCGATCAGCACGTGTCGGGGCAGGACCGCGCCGTGCACCACGCCCGCCCGGTGGGCCAGGCCGAGTACCACCAGCAGCCGCCGCCACATCCAGGCCGCATCCCGGGCGTCCAGCCCGTCGGGGTACGCCCGCCGCACCTCATCGAGGTCGTGCAGGCCGGGTGCGGTGGCGAGGACGTTGATCCGCCGTTCCGCTCCGGTGGTGGCGTCGCGGTGCCGGAACTCGTCGACCAGCCGGGGCACGTACGGCAGGTAGCGCGGGTCGCCGCGCTCGGCGATGGTGCGCAGGGCGTGCGCCTCGCGGGCCATCAGGTCGTTGTCGGTGGGCCGTCGGGGGAGCTTGAGCAGCCTGTCGTCGCCGACGTCGTAGAGGTCGGCGAGGTCACCCGAGTGGGCCGGCGCGCCGAACCGGTAGTCGCCGAGAACTGTGGTCCGCCGGGCCTGCCACCGGGTGGTGACGTGGATGAACGCGTCGATGGCTTCGGCGCGTACCGCCGGGTCGGTCGGCAGGCGGTCGGGGTGCAGGGCCGCGACCAGCTCGCGGTAGCGGTGGGCCGGCTGGTCGGCGCCGAACAGGTCCGCGTCGGTGCGGGCGGCCGCGACCAGGCGGATGGCCTCCGTGGCCCTCACCGCACCGTCTCCTCGCGGGCGGGGCGCAGCAGCGCCGGGTGCAGCAGGCGGGCGTCGCCGGCCCGGTAGAGCCGGGCGCGCGGGCCGCCTCGGGCGCCACCGCGCTCGGTGCTGGCGCCGGTGCTCTCCACGAAGCCCGGCACGGAGAGGACCTTGCGGTGGAAGTTGCCGGCGTGCAGAGGGTGCCCCCAGACCGTCTCGTAGACCGCCCGCAGTTCGCTGATGGTGAACTCGGCGGCGAGGAAGCGGGTGGCGAGCGGGGTGTACTCCAGCTTGGAGCGGGCCCGTTCCAACGCGTCGTCGATGATCCGGCCGTGGTCGAAGGCGAGCTGTCGGCTGGTCAACGCGGTCACCGGGAGCCAGATCGCCTCGTCGGCGTCGCTGCCGGCGGCCGGGTCCGGCAGGTCGGGGGCGAACGCGAGGTGGGCGATCGAGACGACCCGCATCCGCGGGTCACGGTCGGGAGCGCCGTAGCTGCCCAACTGCTCCAGGTGTACGCGGCGCAGCGCGTCGCCGCCGAGCCCGGTCTCCTCGGCCAACTCCCGTCCGGCGCCAGTGGTCAGATCCTCGTCGGGGCGGACGAAGCCCCCCGGCAGCGCCCAGTGCCCGGCGAAGGGTGCCTCGCCGCGCCGGATCAGCAGCAGGTGCAGTGCGCTGTCGCGGATGGTCAGCGCCACCACGTCGACGGTCACGGCGATCGCCGGGTAGGCCCGGGGGTCGTACGCGGCCAGGAACTCCTGCTCGTTCATCGCGTCTCTCTCATCTTGAGAATATCTCGCTGTGAGAACAACTTAGCGCACGAGGGAGCTTCTGCCAAGCTCGGAATTCTCAGCGCAGGTGACCCGTCAGGTGCGGTCGGCCACGGGAGTCGTGCAGGGCGAACCCGCCGTCCGGCAGGTGCGCGAAGTTCACAGTGCTCGGCAGCGGCACGGGCAGCTTGAAGGCGACCTCGACCGTGTACGCGTCCGGCAGCCGGGCCTCCAGCGCGGCCAGGCAGCGGGCCTTGCTCCACATGCCGTGCGCGATCGGCCGGCGGAAGCCGAACAGCCGCGCACCGAGTCGGGAGGTGTGGATCGGGTTGTGGTCGCCGGAGACCCGCGCGTACTCCGTACCGATGCGCGGTTCCACACGCCAGCGTGCGGTGGCCGTCGGCGCCGCGGGACGTTCGCCCGGCTCGCGCCCGCCCGGCTCGCGCCCCCGACCGAGGTACGTCGATACGCCGCGCCACACCTCCGCCCCGTCGACCGAGCCGACAAGCACCACGTCCACCTGCCGCCCCCGGTCGTGGGGGCGCAGGTTCTCCGCGTACGTGGTGAAGTCGAGGGTCTCGTCGGCGGTGATCGGGCGGAGCGTGGTGATCCGGTTGCCGACGTGCACCAGGCCGATCAGCGGGAGGGGAAAGTCCGGCGTGGTCATCAGGCGCAGGGCGAGCGGAAAGCCCATGACGTGCGGGAACGTCGCGGGCAGCCGATCGGTGAGCCGGAACCCGCAGACCCGGTCGTAGTCGGCCAACTGCGCCCGGGCGACGCTCACCCCGCCCACTGTCACCTCGACCGCCGGCAGATCGGGTCCGCGTCGCCCACCGCCGAGGCCCGGTAGCGCGCCGAGCAACGCCCGTCGGTGCAGCGCCCCGGCCGCCGGCATCCGGGGCAGCTCGACAGGGGTACGGCTGCCCGACTCCGGCCGCGCGTCCATCACGCCCCCAGCAGGCTCTGGCCGCAGACCCGGACCACGTTGCCGCTGACCGCGCCGCTGGCCGGCCAGGCCAGCCAGCCGATCGTCTCGGCCACGTCCACCGGCAACCCGCCCTGGGCCAGGCTGTTCATCCGCCGGCCCGCCTCGCGGACCACCAGCGGGATGCGCGCGGTCAGTCGGGTCTCGATGAAGCCGGGGGCCACCGCGTTGACGCTGATCCCACGCTCCCGCAGGGCCGGCGCGAGTGAGTCGACAAGCCCGATCACGCCGGCCTTGCTGGTGGCGTAGTTGGTCTGCCCCCGGTTGCCGGCGATCCCGGCGATCGACGAGACCGAGATGATCCGCCCGCCGGCCGGGAACAGCTCCCGCTCCAGCAGCACGTCGTTGATCCGCTCCTGGCTGGAGAGGTTGACGTCGATCACCTGGTCCCACCGGTCGGCGTCCATCCGGCCGAGCGTCTTGTCCCGGGTGATGCCGGCGTTGTGCACCACCACGTCGACCCGGCCGTGTCGGCTGGCCAGGTGCTCGGCGAGTCGGGTCGGCGCGTCCGGCGCGGTCAGGTCGAGTTGGACGGCGGTGCCGCCGATGTCGTTCGCCACCGCGGCGAGCGCGTCACCGGCTCCCGGGATGTCCAGGGCAATTACCTTCGCGCCGTCGCGGGCGAGCACCTTCGCCAGCGCCGCACCGATGCCCCGTGCGGCGCCGGTGACCAGCACGACCTGCCCGTCCAGTGGGCGATCCCAGTCGGCCGGGACGCTCGCCGCGCCGCCGCCGACCCCGATGACCTGCCCCGACACGTACGCGGAACGGCCGGACAGCAGGAACCGGACAGTCGATTCGAGGCTCGTGATCGTCCCGGCGTCACCGTCCGCGCGGGTCACGTAGACGAGTTGCGCGGTGATGCCCCGGCCGAACTCCTTGCCGATGCTGCGGACCAGCCCTTCGAGGGCACGCTGGGCGGTCGCCTCGCGGGGTGTCGGGCACTCCTGCGGCGGGGTGCCCAGCACGATCACCCGGCCGCTGGGCAGCACGGCCCGGGCCTGCGGGTGGAAGAAGTCGTAGAGCTGGCGCAGCTCGGTCGAGTCGGTGATCCCGGTGGCGTCGAAGAGCAGTGCCCCGTACCGCTGCGCGTTGGCGCCGGCCGGGTCGGCCAGCTCGACCCCGGCGGCGGTCAGGATCTTGGCGATCGGGTCGGCCAGCCGGCCGCCGGTGGCCGCGCCGAGCAGGGCCGGGCCGGCCAGCAGCGGGTCGCCGGGGTGGTGCCGGCGCAGTCGGGGCGGGTCGGGCAGCCCGAGGCGCTTGACCAGCGCGCGGCCGGCGGCCGATTGGACGAAGCTCGCGTACCTGTCGGTCATGGGCGTAGCCTACTGGCGAGTAGGGTTCGAGCAACACATGTCGAGGAGGCGGATCGTGCAGAGCATTCGGCGGGTCGCGGTCATCGGGGGCAACCGCATCCCCTTCGCCCGTTCCAACTCCCGCTACGCGGACGCGTCGAACGCGGACCTGCTCGGCGCGGCGCTCGACGGCCTGATCGCCCGCTACGGGCTGGCCGGGCAGCGCATCGGCGAGGTGGTCACCGGTGCGGTGCTCAAGCACTCCCGCGACTTCAACCTCACCCGCGAGGTGGTCCTCGGCTCCCGGCTCGACCCACACACCCCGGCGTACGACATCCAGCAGGCCTGCGGCACCGGCCTGGAGGCGACGATCCTGGTCGCCAACAAGATCGCCCTCGGTCAGCTCGACGTGGGCATCGCCGGCGGTGTGGACACCACCTCCGACGCCCCGCTCGCCGTCAACGAGGAGATGCGCCGCACACTGCTCAAGCTCAACTCGGCCCGCACGCTGGGCGAACGGCTCAAGATCGCGGCGAAGCTGCGCCCGCTCCAGCCGTTCAAGCCGGAGATCCCGCGCAACGCGGAGCCGCGTACCGGCCTCTCCATGGGCGACCACGCCGCAGGGACCGCAGTGCGCTGGCAGATCGACAGGCGCTCCCAGGACGAGCTGGCGCTGCGCTCGCACCAACGGCTGGCCGCCGCGTACGACAGGGGTTTCTTCGACGACCTGATGACCCCGTACCTGGGGCTCACCCGAGACCAGAACCTCCGCCCGGACAGCAGCCTGGAGAAGCTCGGTTCGCTGAAGCCGGTCTTCGGCACCCGCGGCCCGGACGCCGAGCAGGCCACCATGACGGCCGGCAACTCGTCACCCCTCACCGACGGCGCGTCCACGGTGCTGCTGGCCAGCGAGGAGTGGGCGGCGGCGCACCACCTGCCCGTGCTGGCCTGGTTCAGCTGGTCGGAGACGGCGGCCGTGGACTTCGTGCACGGCGACGAGGGGTTGCTGATGGCACCCGCGTACGCGGTGCCCCGGATGCTGGCCCGCGCCGGGCTGACGTTGCAGGACTTCGACTACTACGAGATCCACGAGGCGTTCGCGTCGCAGGTGCTGGCCACCCTCGCCGCTTGGGAGTCGCCGGAGTTCGCCAAGGACCGGCTCGGCCTGGACGCGCCGCTGGGCGCGATCGACACCGACCGACTCAACGTCAACGGTTCGTCGCTGGCCGCCGGGCATCCGTTCGCCGCCACCGGCGGGCGCATTGTGGCGACCCTGGCGAAGCTGCTGGCCGAGCGGGGCAGCGGGCGCGGGCTGATCTCCATCTGCGCAGCCGGTGGTCAGGGCGTGACCGCCATCCTGGAACGCTGAGCGGTGTGTGCAAGGCGACGCCCGCCGGACCCGAGGGTCCCGGCGGGCGTCGACAGTGCGGTTGGGCTCAGCCGAGGGTGAACCTCTCCCAGGTGCTGACGACCAGGCCCTTGGCGATCAGTGGCCTGCTGCCCGCGCCGTCGGCGCTGACGTACTTGTTGTTGACGGCGGCCTTGAAACTGACAGTGCCGTCGCTGCTGCGGACCATTGTGAACCGCTCCCAGCTGCCGGCCGTCGATGCGCCCGCGATCAGCGGCTTGGCGCCTGCGCCGGCGGCGGACACGAAACGGTTGTTGACGCGGGCGAGGAGGCCAACCTGCCCGTTGCCAAGATCCACCACGTCGAACCGCTCCCAGAGGCTGACCGCCGGGCCGTTGGCGATCAGTGGCTTGCTGCCCGCGCCGTCGGCGCTGACGTAGCGGCCGTTGACCCGCGCCTTCAACGTCCGGTTGGCGTCGGTGGCCTTGACCTGGTGGAACTTCTCCCAGGTGCCGATCGTCGGTCGGGTGGCGGCCAGCGGCACGGCGCCGCTGGGATCGGCGGTGACGTACAGGCCGTTGTCGGCCTTGAGGCTGACGCTGCCGTCGCTGTTCCGGTTGAGGTTGAACCGCTCCGGAGCGTCCACGACCTGGCTCATGGCGTGCAGCCAGTCAGGGCCGCCGCTGTAGGTCCGGCTGACGTACCGCCCCGTGACGTAAGAGAAGAGTGCAACCTGGCCACCGCCTGCGTCGGTGAGGTCGAACTGCGTGGCGAGGCCGAACTCGGGCCTGCTCGGCACGAGACCGGTCGGCGTGCCGTACCCGTCGACGTAGCGGCGGTTGGCGAGAGCGAGGAGACCCACCGTCGCGGTCCGTCGTAGGACGCTGAACCGCTGGGTGCTGGTGTTCGTCCGACCGTCGGTTCCGGTCACCTCGACGCTGAGGCTGTAGGTGCCCGGGTTGGCGTACGTGTGTGAGGCCACCGGCGTGCTCTGGGTGACCCCGGACCCGTCACCGAACTCGAACCGGTAGGACTTGATCGGATGGAAGCCTGGCTTCGACGCGGAGGCGTCCAGCTTCACCGAGAGCGCTCCGAGATCGATGCTGACGCCGAACGACGCTGCCGGCGGCCTGATGGTCTCCACCGCGCCACGGTCGGCGTAGGTGATCGGGCCGGCACCGGTGTTCGCCACGGCCGGGTCGTCCATGCGCGGGGTGCCGATGCGGTCGAGTGCCGGGAACCCGGGGGCCGCGGAGTTCGCCGAGTCGATGTCGTCTCGTGGTTGTCCCGTCTCCCGGTCGTGTGCGGCCTGCCCGGACGCGGCCCGGAAACCGGCGAGGCTCATCCGGGTGTTCAAGGCGTAAATCTGCGGGGAGTCGCTGTAGTAGTGGTGGGCGTTGTTGTAGTCGACCTTGGTCTTTCCGACGGCCCCGCCGTAGACCCCGATCTCGACACCGTCGAGAAAGGCCGGGTCGCAGTAGCCCTGGCTGAAGAAGCCGTTCGTGGTGAGCACGTTGTTCTGCACGGAGACGCCGGACGAAGTTCCGTCGACCCGGATCCCGTCGCGGCAGCGGTTGCGGATCGTGTTGTTGGTGATCGCCGTGTTAGCGGCACCGTTGTTGTGCACCCCGTGGCCGGGGCCACCGTCGATCTGGTTGTTGGCCACTACGGTGTCGACCGCGCCGGCCCCGATGGCGACTGCCGCGCCCGTGAAGCCGCTGACCTTGCTGTCGAGGATGCTGACTCTCGGCCCGTCGATCCGAACGCCGACGCCGTCGGAGGGTGTCCGGTACCCGGCGCTGCTCAATACGTTCACTGATTTGACCAGCACGTCGCTGCTCGCGGCGTCGATGATGATTCCGGCGTTCAGGGTCGGCCCGCTGGCGTTGATCTGCTTCAGTGTCGACCTGGTGACACCGGCCAACCGGACCGCGGGCGCGGTCGATGAGGTGTCCATCGCGAAGTTGCCGCCCTGGATGGTGATCCGCGAGGAGTTGCGCAGGTCGAGGCCGGGCAGGACGCTTGTCGACCCGTTGGTGCGCAGATTCTTGAGTACGACATCGTGCTGGCCGTCGATCACGAAGCCGGCGGTCGCACCGGTCAGAGTTGCCACGTTACTGGCGAAGAAGGTGACTGGCTGCTCAGGCGTGCCGGACGTGGGGATCGTGACGCGCTCCCGGTAGTTGCCGCTGCCGACGTCCACCGACTGGCCGGCCGTGACCACCGCAGCCGCGGCACCGATGGTGCAGAACGGCTGCGTCAACGTGCCCGGGAACTGGTCGGAGCAGCCGGTGGCGGGGTTCTGCCGGACGTAGAGCGTCGTCGGAGCGTCCGCCTGGGCCGGCAGGATGGTGGCCACCAGGGCACCACCGGTCAGCACGACGGTCGCGAGACCGGAAAGGAAGGATTTGCCCATGCTTTGCCTCGGGGATGAGGAGGAGCCGGCGATCGCCGGAAAGTCAGTAAAGGTGATCATGCATCACCGGCCGATTGAGGCGCTGACCGCAGTGACAAAACGGCCACTCCGCCGGTGTGTGCAAGGCGACGCCCGCCGGACTTGAGGGTTCCGGCGGGCGTCGACAGTGCGGTTGGGCTCAGCCGAGGGTGAACCTCTCCCAGGTGCTGACGACCGGGCCCTTGGCGATCAGTGGCTTGCTGCCCGCGCCGTCGGCGCTGACGTACTTGTTGTTGACGGCGGCCTTGAAACTGACAGTGCCGTCGCTGCTGCGGACCATTGTGAACCGCTCCCAGCTGCCGGCCGTCGATGCGCCCGCGATCAGCGGCTTGGCGCCTGCGCCGGCGGCGGACACGAAACGGTTGTTGACGCGGGCGAGGAGGCCAACCTGCCCGTTGCCAAGATCCACCACGTCGAACCGCTCCCAACTGCTGGCGGTCGCCGCGCTCGCGATCAACGGCTTGGTCCCCGCGCCGTCGGCGCTGACGAAGCGACCGTTGACCCGGGCCTTCAAGGATCGGTTCGCGTCCGGTGCGACGACCTGGAGGAACTTCTCCCAGGTGCCGATGGTGGGCCTGCTGGCGCTCATGGCAAGCGTGCCGCTGGGGTCGGCAGTCACGTACTGGGTGGTGATGGGGGCCTGGAGGCTGATGGTGCCGTCGCCGTTGCGCACCAGCGTGAACATTTCGCGTACGTCCACGAGAACGCTGTCCGCGGTCAACGTGACGTGGTCGAACTGGGAGATGGCGACGTAGCGACCGGCCGCCCGGGAGAAGAGGGCGACCTTGCCGTTGCCGGCGTCCGCCAGGTCGAACTGGGCAATGGTGCTCGGCTCGGCCTGGTCCGGTCGAAGCCCGAAGCCGGTCTGGTAACTCACGTAGCGGCGGTTGGACAGGGCGCGCAGACCAACGGTCCCGGTCGGCCGCAGCATGCTGATCTGAGTATGGCGAGTATCCGACCGGCCGTCGGTGCCAGTGACCGTGACGGTGACTTGGTAGCTACCCGGGTTCGCGTACGTGTGCGAGGCGATCGGGCTGGACTGGGTGACGACGCTGTCGTCACCGAACGAGAACCGGTAGGACGCGATCGGATTGAGACCGGGGGTGGAGGCGGACGCGTTCACGCTCACCGAGCGCGCCTGGATGTTGAGGGCGACGTCGAACGACACTACAGGGCTTCGGACAGTCTCCACGGTTCCACGGTCGGCGTACGTGACCGGGCCGGCGCCGGTGTTCGGCACGGTCGGGTCGTCGACGCGCGGCGAGCCGGCGTGGTCGAGGGTCGGGTAACCGGGGGCCGCCGAGTTCGCCGAGTCGATGTCGTCCCGGGCCTGTCCCGTCTCGCGGTCGTGCGCGGCCTGGCCGGAGGCGGCCCGGAACGCGGCGAGACCCATCCGGGTGTTCCAGGCGTAGATCTGCGGTGAGTCGTTGTAGTAGTGGTGGGCGTTGTTGTAGTCGACCACCGTCTTCCCGACGGCCCCACCGTAGACGCCGATCTCGACACCGTCGAGGAACGCCGGCTCGCAGTAGCCCTGGTTGAAGTAGCCGTTCGCGATCAGCACGTTGTTCTGCACGGAAACGCCGGACGATGCTCCGTCGACGCGGATGCCGTCGCGGCAGCGGTCCCTGATGGTGTTGTTGGTGATCGCCGTGCCGGTGGCCCCGTTGTTGTGCACGCCGTGGCCGCCACCCCCGGAAATCACGTTGTTGGCCACCACGGTGCCGGCCGCGGCGGGTCCGAGCGCGAGCGCCGCGCTGGTGAAGCCGTCGATGCGGCCACCAACGTACGAGTTGCCCGGCCCGTCGATCCGGACACCGACCGTGTCATCGGCAAGGAAGTAGTTGGCGTAGCCCTGCAGTGTCGTTCCCTGGATGTCCACGTCACTGCTTGCGGCGTCCACTGTGATGCCGGCGGCGGAGGTCAACCCAGTGACGCTTGTCTTCGACACGCTCGAGCCGGTTACACCGGCGAACCGGATCACCGGCGACGTCGCGGGAGTGTGCAGGGCGTAGGTGCCGCCCCGGATGGTGATGCCCGAGGAGTTGCGCACATCCGCGGCCGGCACGTCACCCGACCCGACGACGCGGATGTTCTGAAGCTCCACATCGTGCTGGCCGTCGATCACGAAGCCGGCCGATGCGCCGCTCAGGGTGGCGGAGGTGGAGCTGCTCGCGAACACGATCGGCTGTTGCGGAGTGCCGGACGAGGTGACGCTGACTCGCTCCATGTAGACACCGCCGCCGATGTCGACGGTCTGCCCGCCGGTGACGATCGCTGCCGCGGCGCTGATGGTGCAGAACGGCTGCGCCAAGGTCCCCGGGAACTGGTCGGAGCAGCCGGTGGCGAGGTTCTGCCGGACGTAGAGCGTCGTCGGAGCGTCCGCCTGGGCGGGCAGCGCGGTGCCCACCAGGGCGCCGCCGGTCAGTACGACTGTCGCGAAAGCGGCGAAGGAGGATTTACGCATGCGGGCCTCGAAGATGAGGAGGAACCGGCGACGCCGGGAGTCAGATAAGGCGATCTTGCATGATCAACAGCCGCGGCGTTGACCCGGGTGACAAAACGGCCACCCGCCGCGTGATCGTCCTGGTCGCAGCGGATCGAAGTGGCCGGCGGATAGACGTTCACGTCCTGTTCAACGGGTGGCCGACAGCCCGTGAGGTTGTCGGGTAACGGTGACCGTCCGCACCCCCGAACGAGGTGCGTTCGATGACACCTGCGTCCGGAACGGGGCCGGTAAGTGTTGGTGCTGTCTGTCGTCATTCCGATGTACAACGAGGCCGCGGTCATCCCGGCCCTGATCGCCCGGCTACGTCCGGTGCTCGACGCGCTCAGCGTCGAGTACGAGGTGGTGGCCGTCGACGACGGCAGCCGGGACGACACAGTCTCGGTGCTCTTCACCCATGCGCGGAGCTGGCCGCAACTGCGCCTGCTCCAGTTGCGCCGCAACAGTGGACACCAGGCGGCGTTGACCGCCGGGCTGTACCGCGCCCGTGGGCAGTGGGTGGTCAGCCTGGACGCCGACCTCCAGGACCCGCCGGAGACGGTCGCCGAGATGCTGCGGGTGGCCCGTGAGCAGGGCGTCGATGTGGTGTACGGCGTACGAGCCGACCGCAGCACGGACACCGTGTTCAAACGGCGCACCGCGCAGCTCTACTACCGACTGATGCGCCGGCTCGTCGGTGCCGAGGTGCCCGCCCAGGCCGGCGACTTCCGGCTGGTCAGCCGGGAGGTGATCGAAACACTGCGTCAGCTGCCCGAACGCACCCCGGTCTACCGGCTACTGGTACCCGCGCTCGGCTTCGCCAGCGCGGAGGTGCGCTACTCCCGGGAGGTTCGGGCGGCGGGCGAGACGAAATATCCGCTGCCCCGGATGATCGCGCTCGCCTGGGACAGCGTCGCCAACTTCTCCGCGGCGCCGCTGCGTCTCGCCACCTGGCTAGGTGCGATCAGCTTCCTGGCCTGTCTCGGCCTCATCGGGTTCGGCGTCGTGGCGTACCTGCGTGGTCTGACCATCCCGGGCTGGACGTCGACCTTCGTGGCGGTCCTGCTCCTCGGTGGCGTGCAACTGGTCTGTCTCGGCCTGCTCGGTGAGTACGTCGGGCGGATCTACGCGACAGTGCAGGGTCGACCGACGTACCACGTCGGTGCCGACTCGGCGGAAACCGAGCTGACCTCCCCGTTTCCCGCCGCGCCGGTGGGTAGCGCCCGTGGCTGACTCGCTCGGGCTGGTGGAACGACAGGCCCCAGCACCCGCGCCGCACTTAGACCGACGACCCGCCCGGTCGCTCCGGTCCGCCGGTGTCGCGGCCCTGCCCTGGTCGGTGCTCCTCGCCGCGTTGCCGGCCGCCTGGTCGTACACCGACGTGCCCGCCGCCGACGTGCTCCGCTACGTGACCTACTGGTCGTTGGCAGTGGTGTTACCCGGCACCCTGGTGCACCGGGCGGTACGCGGTGGCCGCGGCAACCTGCCTGAGGACCTGGGGTACGGCGCGGCCACCGGCCTGCTCCTCGAACTCGGCGCCTGGGTCGCCGCGGCTGCCACCGGTCAGCAGCACCTGCTGCGGTGGTGGCCAGTGCCCCTGGTGTTGGCCTTCCTGGCAGTTCCCCGGCTACGTCGGCACTGGCGGGTCGGGGCCCGCCGGCCGCTTCCCCTCGCCTGGCACTGGTCCGTGGTCGCGGTGTTGCTACTCGTGCTGCTGTGGGCCGTCGCGCAGTGGCGTCTGGTGCCGCTCCCGCCGGTGAACCACAGCTACTACCAGGATCTGCTCTACCACCTGTCGCTGGTCCAGGAGCTGACCCGGGACCTGCCCTTCCAGCTGCCGCAGCTGGCCGGCGAGCCGCTGCGCTACCACTACCTGTCCGACGCGCACATGGCCGCCGGCAGCATGATCACCGGTATTCCACCCGCGACGGTTTTGCTCCGGCTGTGGCTGGCGCCGGTTGCCATCGTCAGCGTGCTGGTCACCGCCGGCCTGGCCCGGGACCTGACCGGCCGCTGGTGGGCGGGTCCGGTGGCGGGCGCGGCGGCCGGCCTCGGCATGCCGGTGGCCGTCAACTCGGCCATCGCGGACGGCGCCTTCGCGTTCTCCTTCTCCAGCCCGTCACAGACGTACGTCCTGCCGCTGCTGGTGCTGCTCGCCGGCATCTGCGTCGATGCCGTACGCGGGCGGCCGCTGGGCGTGGCCTGGGCGCTGCTGCCGGCACTCGGGCTGGCCTGTGCCGGCGCCAAGTCCAGCGCGCTGCCGCCGCTGATCGCCGGCGTCGCCGTGGCCGTCGCCGCCACCTGGTGGCAGAAGCGACGGCGGGTGCCCTGGCCGGCGCTCGGGACCCTGATCTGCCTCGTGGTGCCGATGGGCGTCGGCTATCTCCTCTTCGCCGGAGGCGGAGCGGGCACCCTGGCCCCACAGGCGTTCGCGTTCCTGCACGCGATGCCGCAGTACCGGGAGACCATCGGCGCGGGCGACGGGGTGCGCGGCGGCGGGCTGCTGCCGTTCGGTCTGAGCAGGGCTGGGGCGTCCGGTTGGCTGCTGACGTTCGTCCTGCTCGGCTGGTGGCTGCTGGTGCAGTTGCCCCGGCTGATCGGCATGCTGGTCCTCGCCGGGCCACGCCGTGCCGATCCGGCACCCTGGCTGCTGTCGGGCGCGGTGCTCGCTGGCGCGGGCGGCATCTGGACCCTGCACCATCCGTCGCTGAGCCAGGTCTACTTCTGGCTGGACGTGCTCCCGTTCGGTGCCGTGCTGACCGTGTGGCTGCTCACCCTCGTCCGGCCGCCGTGGCCGGTGGCGGTGTCCGCGGCGGTGCTCGGCGTGGCCTCGTATCTCCTTGTGCCCATGATGCCCCGGCCGGCCGCGACCATGGCGGGTTGGATGGGCGTCCTCGGCCGGTCGTACCTGCGGCTCGCGGTCCTACTCCTGCTGGGCGCGCTCGTCGCGGTCGGAGTCCGTGCGCTGCTGGGTCGCCGGGGCGGCGGCGGGCGGCGACGGACCGTGGCGGTGGCGCTGGCCGGCGTCACGGCGGCGCTGCTGGGCGCGAGCGTCGCCCGGGGCGTCGACGGTGCCGTCCGGGACGTCCAGGTCGCACCTGGGTTGCCCGCGTCGGTCGCGCAGCCGTCCACCGTGACGGCAGCGGAGATGCGGGCCGCGTTGTGGCTGGACGAGCACGCCGCGGACGACGACGTGGTGGCCACCAACGTGCACTGCCGACCGGTGCCGACCACCGCGCACTGCGACGCCCGCGCCTACTGGGTGACCGGACTGGGTGGGCACCGAACGGTGGTGGAGAGCTGGGGTTACACCGACGCCGCCCTTGCGGCCAACGGACGGCGGGGTCTCGGCTACGTACGGCAGGATCCGCCGGACCCGACCCGGTTCGCGCTGAACGAGAGGGTGTTCCGAGCACCCACAGCGGCCGACCTGGACCGGCTGCGCGCCGACTACCGGGTCCGTTGGCTGTTCGCCGACACCCGGGCCGGCGAGGTGTCGCCCGCGCTGGCCGATCTGGCGGAGGTACACCTCGTCTCCGGCAGCGTCACGGTCTACGAGCTGCGCTGACTGGGCCTCCGCACGACGGCGCCCGCCGGACCCGAGGGTCTGGCGGGCGCCGATCGTGTGATGTGGATCAACCGAGTGTGAACGTCTCCCAGGTGCTGATGGCCGGGCCGTTCGTGATCAGTGGCTTTGAACCGGCGCCGTCGGCGCTGGCGTAACGGCCGTTGATGGCGGCCTGGAAGCTCACCGTGCCGCTGGCGCTGCGCGTGAGATAGAACATTTCCCAGCTGCCGACCGCCGGGGCGGCGGCGATCATCGGTTTGGTGCCGACGCCATCGGCGGAAACGAAGCGGTTGTTGACGTGCGCGAGCAGGGCGACCGTCCCGGAGCCGAGGTCCACGAGGTCGAACCGCTCCCAGGTGCTGGCGGTCCGGGCGGACGCGATCAGCGGCTTTGAACCGGCGCCGTCGGCGCTGACGTAGCGCCCGTTCACCCGGGCCATCAACGACTTGTTCGTGTCAGTGGTCGACACCTGGAGGAATTTCTCCCAAGTGCTGATCGTGGGCCGGCTCGCCGTCAGCGGGACGGTGCCGCTCGGATCGGCAGTGACGTACTGACCTGTGCTCGCCTTGAGACTGATGCTGCCATCAGTGTTCTTCGCGACGGTGAATGTCTCCCGGGCTCCCACCGATTGACTCGTCGCGGTCATCGCCGTCGGGTCGGCGGTTCCGATGGCGAGGTATCGGCCGGTGCTGCGAGAGAAGAGCGCGACCTGGTGATTGCCGGCCGTCACGACATCGAACTGCGCGGTGGCGCCCAGCCGGAGCTGGTTCGCCCGAAGGCCGGTGGTGGCGTTGCCCGCGTCGATGTAGCGACGGTTGGACATGGTGAGCAGACCCACTGTCGAGGTCGGGTAGAGCACGCTGATCGGTTGAGAGCTGGTCGCCGACTGCCCATCGGTCCCGGTGACCTTGATCCACAGGCTGTAGTTGCCCGGGTTGGCGTAGGTGTGCGCAACCACCGGGCTCGACTGAGTGACGACGCTGCCATCGCCGAACGTGAACTCGTAGGACTTGATCGGATTCAAGCCCGGGGTGGAGGCGGACGCGTCCACAGTTACCTTCTGCGGCGCGAGGCTGAGCGTGACGTCGAAGGAGGCCACCGGAGGCCGGATCGTCTCCACCGCGCCCCGGTCGGCGAAGGTGACCGGGCCGGCGCCGGTGTTCGGCACCGCAGGGTCATCCACGCGCGGGGTGCCGGTCCGGTCCAGTTTCTGGAACCCGGGTGCCGCGGAGTTCGCCGAATCGTAGTTGTCCCGCTGTTGTTCCGTCTCCCGATCGTTAGCGGCCTGGCCGGATGCCGCCCGGAACCCGGCGAGGCTGGTCGGAGTGCCCCAGGCGTAGGAGTCGGTGCGATGGTGGTGCACGTTGTTGTAGTTGACCACCGTCCGGCCGACAGCGTCACCGTAGATCCCGATCTCGACACCATCGAGAGCCTTCGGGTCGCACCCGACCCGTCCGGCGAAGCCGTTGGAATCGAGCACGTTGTTCTGGATGGAGACTCCGGAAGAGGCCCCGTCGACCCGGATGCCGTCGAGGCAGCGCTGCTTGATGCTGTTGCTGGTGATCGCGGTGCCGGTGGCCCCGTTGTTGTGGATGCCGCGGCCGGCTCCGGCGGTGACCACGTTGTTGGCCACCACAGTGCCTGCCGCACCGGTTCCCAGGACGACAGCCGTTGCGGTGAAACCGCCGATGCTGCTTCCGATGACCGTGTTGCCGGGCCCGTCGATCCGGATCCCCACGCTGGGTACGTCAAGGGAACGGTTGACGTTGCCCGACACGGTCGTGCCTGAGATGTCCACGCCGCTGCTCGCGGCGTCCACTGTCACCCCAGAGGTGGCGGCCTTCCCCGAGACGATGCTCGTCTGCGTCAGGCTTGACCTGGTCACCGCCGCGAATCGGACCACGGGTATTGCTGAGGAGCTGTTCAACGAGTAGCGGCCACCGCGGATCGTGATGCCCGAGACGTCGTGGGCGTCGACGGCGGGCAGGTCGCCCAATCCGTTGACCTGGATATTCTGGAGCACGATGTCGTGCTGGCCGTCGATGACAAAACCAGAATTCTCCCCGACCAGACTCGCCGAGGTGCCGACGAATACGACCGGCTGCTGCGGGGTGCCGGAGGTTCTCACCGTGACGCGTTCGCGGTAGCTGCCGGCACCGATGTCGACGGTCTGCCCGCCGGTGACGATCGCCGCAGCGGCCCCGATCGAACAGAGAGGTTGGGCGAGGGTGCCGGCGTTCTGGTCGGAACAGTCGGTCGCCGCCTGCCGGACGTACAGGATTGTCAGGTCATTGGCCTGGGCCGGGACGGTGACGCCAAGGGTTCCGCCCGTCAGGATGACGGTGGCGAGACCAGCGAGAAGCGGTGCGCGCATGAGTGTCCTCAAGGAGAGGGATCCGGAGTACGAAGATGATCATGCGGTATTGGGACGTGTGGCCCCGGCCGCGATCGTCGTTGATGTACCGATCTGAGCGATGTGCAACGAGAAGTTCGTGATCTCTTCATTGGGTGGCCCGTTGCCGGCAAGGTCGCCCGATCGCCTCCGTCACCCTCTGACAAGCTCCGCTGGCTCGTACGCGACGACGCCCGCCAGACCGGACGGTCTGGCGGGCGTCGAGGTGGTGATCTGGCTCAGCCGAGGGTGAACTTCTCCCAGGTGCTGATGGCCGGGCCGTTGGCGATCAGTGGCTTGCTGCCCGCGCCGTCGGCGCTGACGTACTTGTTGTTGATGCCGGCCTTGAAGCTGACAGTGCCGTCGCTGTTGCGGACCACGGTGAACCGTTCCCAGGTGCTGACGGCCGGGCCGTTCGCGATCAGCGGCTTGGTGCCTGCGCCGTCGGCGGACACGAAACGGCTGTTGGCGCGGGCGAAGAGAGCGATCTGACCGTTACCGAGGTCGGCGAAGTCGAATCGCTCCCAGCTACCGGCGGTCGCCGCGCTCGCGATCAGCGGCTTCACACCGGCACCGTCGGCAATCACGAAACGGCCGTTCACGCTGGCCTTCAGTGACCTGTTCGCGTCGGCGACCGGGACCTGGGCGAACTTCTCCCAGGCGCCGATGGTGGACCGGCTGGCGCTCATCGAGATGGTGCCGCTGGCGTCCGCGGTGACGTACAGGTTGTTGCTCGCCTTGAGGCTGACGGTGCCGTCACTGTTGCGGACGACAGTGAACTTCTCAAAGGCGCCGACCACCTGACTCTCGGCGTTGAGTGCTTCGTTGGCCGACTGCGTGACGTAGCGGCCGTTGGCCCGCGCGACGAGGGCCACCTGCCCGTTGCCGGCGTCCGCCAGGTCGTACTGCGCGGAGGCGGTCAACCCGACCTGGTTCGGCAGGAGAACCGGCGCGGATGTACCCACGTAGCGACGGTTGGACATCGCGAGCAGGCCCACGGAAGCGGTCCGCCGCAGCACGCTGACCTGCTCGGTGCTGCTGCCGACCAGGCCGTCGCTGCCCCTGGGGACAACGGTGACGTCATAGGTGCCCGGCTTGGCGTATTTGTGCGTGGCGATCGGACCGGACTGGCTCGTGTAGGAGGTGCCGTCGCCCCAACGGAACTCGTAACTATCGATCGGCACGAAGCCCGGCGTCGAGGCCGAGGCGTCCACCCTGACAGTGCTCGTGGCGAGGTCCACAGTGGCGTCGAAGGACGACACCGGGTATTTGATGGACTCCGTAGTGCCACGGTCGGCGTACGCGATCGGGCCTGCGCCGGTGTTCGCCACGGCCGGATCGTCCCGGCGTGGCTTTCCGCTGGTGTCAAGCTCCTGGTAGCCAGGTGCCGTCGAGTTCGCCGAGTCGACGTTGTCCCGGACAGAGGACGTGTACCGATCGTGTGCGGCCTGCCCGGAGACGGTGCGGAACTGGGTGAGACCCATCCTGGTTCCGTTCCACGAGTAGCCGGTCGCGGACGCGGACTGATGCCAGGTGTTGTTGTAATCGATCACCGTGCCGCTCGGCGCCGCGTCGTAGACCCCGATCTCGGCACCCTCGGGGGCCTGCGGATCGCAGTAGCCCTGGTTGAAGGCGCCGTTGTTGCGGAGCACGTTGTTCTGTACCGAGACCTGGGACGACGCCCCGTCGACCCGGACGCCGCCCACGCAACGGTCCTGGATGTCGTTGTTGGCGATGTCAGTGCCCACGGCTCCGCGGTTGTGGATGCCGTATCCGATCCCGCCCAGGATCCGGTTGTTGGCGATCACCGTCCCGGCGGCGGCAGGGCCCACCGAGATGGCAGCTCCGGAGAAGCCGGCGACATCGCCGTCAACGATCGTGCTGCGCGGCCCGTCGACTCGAATGCCCACGCCGTTATCGGCGGCGACGTGGTTCGGGGCGGTCGACACCAGCGTGTTGCTAACGCGCACGTCGCTGGTGGAGGCATCCATCGTCAATCCGTCGGCGAGCGCCGCTCCGGTGGCGATGAGGCCATCCAGCCATGTCCACGTCGCATTGGCGAGTCGGATGGCGGGCGCGGTGGCGACGTTCGCCATGGTGAATCTGCCGCCCGCGACCACTACGTTCGAGGCGTTCCGCAGATCGAGGGCGGGCACGTCGGCAGACCCACTGACATTGATTTCCTGGATATAGATGTCGTGCTGGCCGTCGACGACCAGCCCCGCGTTCGGACCGACGAGCGTCACCGGGGTGCGAGGAGTCTTGGCGACGAAGGAGATCGGCAGTTCCGGTGTGCCGGAGCTGGTGAGGGTGACGCGCTCGGCGTAGGTGCCGCCGTCGACCCAAACCGTCCCGCCGGCGGTCACCACGGCGGCTGCTGCACCGATCGTGCAGAACGGATCGGCCTCGGTGCCGGGCCCCTGGTCGGAGCAGTTCGCATCGGCCTGCTTGACGTACAGAATCACAGGGTCGTCTGCCTGGGCGGGTGCGCCGGTGGCCAGCAGGGTGCCGCCGGTCACCGCGATCGCGGTGAGGCCGGCGAGGGATCTTTTACGCATGCATGCCCTCTGTCGTGAAGGGTGGATTCGGCTTCGCCGGAGATCAGATGGAGCCATGATCCGATACCGGCGGGTAACGCACCGCCCCGGGTGACAAAACGGCCAACCTGTCCCACCGGCATCGGTAGTGGCCTCGCGGATGGGCGACCCGCCGGGTAGGAGAGAATGAGGCACGTGACGACGATCCCCAACGTGCTGGCCAACCGGTACGCCTCGCCCGAACTGGTCGCCCTCTGGTCCCCGGAGGAGAAGGTACGGATGGAGCGGCGGCTCTGGCTCGCCGTTCTCCGCGCTCAGCGCGACCTGGGCGTGCCGGTGCCGGACGGCGTTGTCGAGGCGTACGAGCGGGTGCTCGACCAGGTCGACCTCGCCTCGATCGCCGAGCGGGAGCGGGTCACCAGGCATGACGTGAAGGCCCGGATCGAGGAGTTCAGCGCGCTCGCCGGGCACGAGCACGTGCACAAGGGGATGACCTCTCGGGACCTCACCGAGAACGTCGAGCAGCTCCAGGTGCGCGCCTCACTGGAGCTGATCCGCGACCGGGTGGTGGCCACCCTGGCCCGGTTGGCCTGGCTGGCCCACGAGCACTCCGAGCTGGTCATGACCGGCCGTTCGCACAACGTGGCGGCGCAGGCCACCACGCTGGGCAAGCGCTTCGCGTCGGCGGCGGAGGAGCTGCTTATCGCGTACGAGCGGCTGGAGGAGCTGATCGCCCGCTACCCGCTGCGGGGGATCAAGGGACCGGTCGGAACGGCCGCCGACCAGCTCGACCTCTTCGACGGCGACGCCGACAAGGTGGCCGAGCTGGAGCGACGGGTCGCCGAGCACCTGGGCTTCTCCCGGGTGCTGGACAGCGTCGGGCAGGTCTACCCGCGCTCGCTCGACTTCGACGTGCTGGCCGCGCTGGCCCAGACGGCCGCCGCGCCGTCGTCGCTGGCCACCACGATCCGGTTGATGGTCGGTCAGGAGTTGGCGACCGAGGGCTTCAAGCCGGGTCAGGTCGGTTCCAGTGCGATGCCGCACAAGATGAACACCCGCTCCTCGGAGCGGGTGAACGGCTTCGCCGTGATCATTCGGGGTTACCTGTCGATGGTCGGCGAGCTGGCCGGTGACCAGTGGAACGAGGGGGACGTGTCCTGCTCGGTGGTCCGCCGGGTGGCACTGCCGGACGCGTTCTTCGCCGCCGACGGGCTGTTCCAGACGTTCCTCACAGTGCTCGACGAGTTCGGCTCGTACCCCGCGGTGATCAACCGGGAGCTGGAGCGCTTCCTACCGTTCCTGGCCACCACGAAGATCCTGGTCGCGGCGGTCCGGCGGGGCGTCGGCCGGGAGGTCGCCCACGAGGTGATCAAGGAGCACGCCGTGGCGGTGGCCCTGGCGATGCGCGAGAAGGGCTCACCGGAGAACGACCTCTTCGACCGCCTGGCAGCGGACGGCCGACTCGGCCTGTCCCGCGCCGACATCGACACCCTGGTCGCCGACCGCAACGCCTTCGTAGGCGCCGCCCAAGCCCAGGTGGCAGCGGTAACCAGCCGAATCACCACTGTCGTAACCGCCCACCCAGAAGCGGCCACCTACTCCCCACCCCCCATCCTCTAACCCCACCCCACCCCACCCCACCCCAACCCCCAACCCCCACCCCACCCCCCAACCCCCAACCCCCCACCCCCGGGTGATCAAGAGGTTTGCGTCATTTTCGATCTCCCTGCTGACCGAAACCTCTTGATCAACAGGGGAAAGGGGTGGGTGGGTGGGTGGGTGGGTGGGTTGGTGGGTTATTCGCCGGTTGGGGTTTCGGCGGCGGTTCTCAGGTTGGGGGCGCTGGCGGGTTCGGCGATGCCGCCGGGCGACTCCGTGATTCCCGCGACCTCCGCGGTTCCGGCGGCGACCGCCGGCTGGTCGGCCGGCATGACCTCGGGCATCTTGGGTACGGCGACCACTGCCGTCCCGTACGCGCAGATCTCCATCCACATCTCGCCACAGTCCCGGCTGTCGAACCGCATGCCGATCACCGCGTTCGCGCCGAGCCGCAGGGCCTCCTCGCCGAGGCGGGCCACCGAGTCGGTGCGCCACCGGGTCAGGTTGTCCGGGGCCATCGGGTCGTACGCGCCACCGCGCAGGTTCTTCACACCCTCGCGGTACGGGTTGCGCGTCCTGGCCATCGATGACACCACCTCACCGAGAATCTGGCGGATCTCGTAGCCGGGCAGTTGCTCTGTCGTCACGACCAGCACGGTTCCGATGCTGTCAGGAGTGGCGCGACCCGATCGTGTGCATTGTTCACCTGATCGGATGCTGCAAAACGACGCGGCGCGGACGGCCGGCACGTGGCCGACCATCCGCGCCGAGCGGGGCGCTAACCGTCAGACACCGGCCACCGAGGTGATCCAGGCCCGGTTGTACGCAACGCTGCCGTAGTTCTGGATGCTCGACCCGTCGGCGGTGGAGGCGACGCCGACCTGCTGGCCGTTGTAGAACTGCGGGCCGCCGGAGTCGCCGCGCCAGGCGTTGCCGTTGATCCGGGAGCTGCGGATCGCCTGGCCGCCGTACGCGTCGGTGGCGCTGTTGCTGGTCACCCGCACGGTGGCGGTCTTCAGCACGGTGGACGCCGAGCAGCCGCTGTAGCAGGTCATGCCCCAGCCGTAGATCGAGTTCGTCGAGTTGATCGGCGGGTTGCTGCTGGCCAGGCTCACCGCGGAGGTGCTGACGGTGCTGGAGAGCCGCATGAGCGCGAGGTCGTTTCGGGTGTAGGTGGCGCTGACCGTGCGGGTGACCCCGCCGGAGGTGCGGTTCACGCTTCCGACGCGCACCGACATGGTGCCGCTGATGCAGTGCCGGGCGGTGAGGACCCACTGCGCGGCGATGACGCTGCCGGAGCAGGTGAACGAGCCGTTGCTGAGCACCGCGGCGGCCCATGGGGCGGAGGAGACGGTGCCGCCGCCGATGATGGGTTGCGGGCCGGCGGGGGCGGCGGACGCGGCGGACGTGACGCCGAGGGCGCCGACCAGTGCGGTGCTGAGTACGGCGAGCAGGGGGCGGATGCGCATCGGGTGGACTCCTTGACGGGGCGGACCCGGGGTCGCCGGGTGCGGATGGTGCCGGCAACGGGGGTTCCCGGGGCCGGCGAAATCGACCTACGTCGATGTAGAGTAGGGCGCGACGCGATCGTTATCAAGGAGGTGATCGAGGTTGCCCAATGTAACGATTCGGCCACCCGCTGCGCCGTATTTATCCTGCTAGGGCCACCTGTAGCGCCTGACAGGTCAGACTGAGCGTCAGTAATGTCGATCACTGCCTGAACTGCACCCGGCCGGTGCGTCCGCGGCGATATCTGCCAGGTACGCTGGCTGCGCTCGCCCATTGTGGGTCGGCACCCAACTGCGTACACAGTCAGGAGTGCCCAGTGCCTCGCGTCGTCGTCGACGTCATGCTCAAGCCCGAGATCCTTGATCCGCAGGGCCAGGCCGTCGCAAACGCGCTGCCCCGGCTCGGCGTCGGTGACGTCGCCTCGGTTCGGATCGGCAGGCGGATCGAGATCGAGTTCACCGGTGAACCGGACCTGGACCGCGCTCGGGAGATTGCCGACAAACTGCTCGCCAACCCGGTCATCGAGGACTTCACCGTCCGCCTGGTCGAGGCCGACGAGACCGCGGACGCCCGCTCGTGACCGCCCGGGTCGGTGTGGTCACCTTCCCCGGCTCGCTCGACGACGGGGACGCGGCCCGGGCCGTCCGGATCGCCGGCGCTGAGCCGGTCCGGCTCTGGCACGGCGACCCGGAGCTGCACGGTGTCGACGCTGTCGTCCTGCCCGGCGGTTTCTCCTACGGTGACTACCTACGGTGCGGTGCCATCGCCCGGTTCGCCCCGGTGATGGAGACGATCGTGGACGCCGCCCGGGGTGGTCTGCCCGTGCTCGGCATCTGCAACGGCTTCCAGATCCTCTGCGAGGCGCACCTGCTGCCCGGCGCGCTCACCCGCAACCAGCACCTGCACTTCCGCAACCGGGACCAGGTCCTGCGCATCGAGTCGGCCGGGACGGCGTGGACCAACGCGTTCCAGCCCGGCCAGGAGGTGCTCATCCCGGTCAAGAACGGCGAGGGCTGCTACGTCGCGGACACCGCGACGCTGGACCAGCTCGAAGCCGAAGGTCGGGTGGTCGCCCGCTACGTCGGCGGCAACCCCAACGGGTCCCAGCGCGACATCGCCGCGATCACCAACGCCGCCGGCAACGTGGTCGGCATCATGCCGCACCCCGAGCACGCGGTGGAGGCGCTCACCGGCCCTTCGCTGGACGGCCTCGGCTTCTTCACGTCGGTCCTCAAGCACCTGGTGGGGGCGCCGGCATGACCGGCGGCACGATCATCGGTCAGCTCAACCGCCGGCCTGGCGGGCACGAGCGCAGCGAGGAGAGGTCATGACCACCCATCCGGACCCGGTACGGGACACACCGGAGGCGTACTCCGCCCCGGCGCAGCCGGCCGAGCCGAGCGCGGCGCAGCCGTCCGCACCGGCGACCGCTCCCGCCCAGCCGGCCGCCGCCGTCTGGACCGAGGGCGTGGACACCGTGCCGCGCGCCGGTGGCACCCCGGGCGAGCTTCAGCCGTACACCGAGCTGGGCCTGCGCGACGACGAGTACGACCGGATCCGGCAGATCCTCGGCCGCCGGCCCACGCAGTCCGAGCTGGCGATGTATTCGATCATGTGGAGCGAGCACTGCTCCTACAAGTCGAGCAAGGTGCACCTGCGTCAGTTCGGCGAGAAGGCCCCGCACAGCGACCGGATGCTCGCCGGCATCGGTGAGAACGCCGGTGTCGTGCAGATCTCCGACGAGCTGGCGGTGACCTTCAAGGTCGAGTCGCACAACCACCCGAGCTTCGTCGAGCCGTACCAGGGCGCGGCGACCGGCGTCGGTGGCATCGTCCGGGACATCCTCGCCATGGGTGCCCGCCCGGTCGCGGTGATGGACCCGCTGCGCTTCGGTGCCGCTGACCACCCGGACACCGCCCGGGTGCTCACCGGTGTGGTCGCTGGCGTGGGCGGCTACGGCAACTGCCTGGGCCTGCCCAACATCGGTGGTGAGCTGGTCTTCGACCCCTCCTACCAGGGCAACCCGCTGCTCAACGCGCTCTGCCTGGGCGTGCTGCCGGTCAGTCGGCTGCAGAACAAGGCCGCCGCCGGCCCGGGCAACGTTGTCGTCCTGATGGGCGCCAAGACCGGCCGCGACGGCATCGGCGGCGTCTCGGTGCTGGCCAGCGCCACCTTCGACGAGGGCAGCGAGGCGCGCCGCCCCGCCGTGCAGGTTGGCGACCCGTTCACCGAGAAGCTGCTGATCGAGGCCTGCCTCGAGCTGTACGACGCCGAGCTGGTCGTCGGCATCCAGGACCTCGGCGGCGCCGGCCTGACCTGCGCGCTCACCGAGACCGCCGCCGCCGCCGGCACCGGCATGCGGGTCTGGCTGGAGCGGGTGCCGCTGCGCGAGCCCTCGATGGACCCGCACGAGATCCTGGCCAGCGAGTCGCAGGAGCGGATGCTGCTGGTCGTCGAGCCGGAAAAGCTCGACGCGGTGCTCAAGACCTGCGAGAAGTGGGGCGTCCTCGCCACCGCGATCGGTGAGGTCACCGCACCGGAGCCGGACGGCAGCCCGGGTCGACTGCTGATCACCTGGCAGGACCACCTGGTCGTCGACGTGCCGCCGGGTTCGCTTGTCGACGACGGCCCGGTCTACGCCCGGCCGATGCGCGAGCCGGCCGACCTGATCCTGCTCCAGGCCGACCGGGCCGAGACGCTGCCCCGCCCGGCCGACCCGGAGGCGCTGCGGGAGACCGTGCTGCGCATGATCGCGTCGCCCAACCTTGCCGACAAGAGCTGGGTCACCGAGCAGTACGACCGCTACGTGCTGGGCAACACAGTGCTCGCCCAGCCGGAGGACGGCGGCGTGATCCGGATCGACGAGCGGACCGGCCTCGGTGTGGCGCTGTCGGTCGACGGCAACGGCCGGTACGCCCGACTGGACCCGTACAACGGCACCAAGCTGGCCCTGGCTGAGGCGTACCGGAACGTGGCGGTGACCGGCGCGAAGCCGATCGCCGTGACCGACTGCCTCAACTTCGGCTCACCGGAGGACCCGGGCGTGATGTGGCAGTTCGCCGAGGCCGTGCGCGGCCTGGCCGACGGCTGCCTGGAGCTGGGCATCCCGGTGACCGGCGGCAACGTCAGCTTCTACAACCAGACCGGCGCGGCGGCCATCCACCCGACCCCGGTGGTCGGTGTGCTGGGCGTGCTGGACAACGTCGCCGACCGCGTGCCGATGGGCTTCGTGCCGCGCGCCGGTGGCGACCACGACCAGCTCTACCTGCTCGGCGAGACGAACGTGGAGCTGTCCGGCTCGGAGTGGGCCTGGGTGACGCACGAGCACCTCGGCGGCATCCCGCCGCAGGTCGACCTGCTCCGCGAGAAGGCGCTCGCCGAGTTGCTGGCCGAGGCGGCCCGGGTCGGTCACCTGGCCTCCGCACACGACCTCTCCGACGGTGGGCTCGCCCAGAGCCTGGTCGAGTCCTGCCTGCGTCGCGGCGTCGGTGCCCGGGTCGCGGTGCCGGAGCAGTTCGCCGAGGGCTCGATGCCGTTCGTCTACCTGTTCAGCGAGTCCGCCACCCGGGCGCTGGTCTCGGTGCCGCGCGGCCACGACAAGGCGTTCGCGGCGCTCTGCGCCGAGCGGGGTGTGCCGTTCGAGCTGATCGGCGTCACCGACCCGTCCGGTGGTGCGCTCGAGGTGCACGGCCAGTTCCGGATCGGCCTGGACGAGCTGCGCACCGCGCACACCGAGACGTTGCCGCGCCTCTTCGGGGGCTCGGCGGCCGTCGAGGTGCCAGCGCCGGCTGCCGGTGTGGCCGGTGCGGTCGAGGCCGTCCCGCTGCCTGTCGCGCAGGCCGAGCCGGTCGACGCGGCAGCGGTGGTCTCCGAGCCGATCGCTTCCTCGGGTCCTTCTCCGGAGACCGGCGCGGTCGAGCCGATCGGGTCAGAGCAGCCCGGCGGGGCGTCCGATTCTGACTCCGGTGTCACCGAGCCGTCGCCCGACGAGCGCTGAGGCGTTGACGGCCGCCGTCTACGGCCAACCCGGATCGGGTGCCCGGTTCGACTGGGGGCTTACCGGGGCGGCCGAACTCGGCCGGGTCTGCGCGGCGCTGGTGGTGGTGGACGTTCTCTCGTTCACCACCGCCGTGGAGGTGGCGGTCGCCAGGGGCATGCGGGTGCACCCGTTCCCCTGGGGTGAGCAGGCAGCCGAGTACGCCCTCCGGGTCGGTGCTACCGCTGCGGTCGGGCGGCGGCAGACGACCACGGAACATCCGTGGTCGCTCTCGCCCGCCGCGCTGAGCAGCGCACCCGTGGTGGCGGACCTCGTGCTGCCCTCCCCGAACGGCTCGGCCATCAGCGCCGCCGCCAGCGCCACCGGCCTGCCGGTGGTAGCGGCGTGCCTGCGCAACGCACGCGCCGTCGGGCAATGGCTGCGCCGCCAGGGGTACGGCACGCTGGACGCCCCGATCGGCGTGATCGCCTCGGGGGAGCGGTGGCCGGACGGGTCGCTGCGCCCGTCGGTGGAGGACCAACTCGGCGCCGCCTCGGTGCTGGACGCCCTCTCCGGTGTGCCCGGTGGGCTCTCGGTGGAGGCGGCCATGGCGCTCGCCGCGCTGGCGAGCACACCGGATCTGCCCGCCGCGGTGCGCGGCAGCGTCTCCGGACGGGAGTTGACCGAGAGCGGCTTCGCCGCGGACGTGGACGTCGCCGTCCGGATCGGCGTGTCGGACGTCGTGCCGGTGCTCCACCAGGGCGTCTTCTCCGCCGCCTGACCGCGCCCCCATCCCGCGATCTTGCACTTTCTGTCCCGACGTAAGGGGCATTCCGCCCGTAAAGTTGACCGAAACTGCAAGATCGGTGCGGGGCCGGGTTGGTCTTAGTACAGCGGAACGGCCACCCGGATCCGGGTGGCCGTTCCGCTGTGCTGTGGTGGGGTCAGTCGTCCAGCCAGTCGAGGCGGCGACCGCCGCGCTCGGTCGGTGGCGGCGGTGGTGGGGTGTCAGGTCGGTTCCGCCCGGCGGGCTGGCCGT